>CAXBDR010000247.1:0-7067 GCA_963974265.1 uncultured Rhodoferax sp. | reverse complement strand
CGTTCAGCCCGCGGCCGGGCGCCGCAACGGCACGGCAAAGCCGCGCGCCACCGCCGGGCGCGCCATCATCGCCTGGTACCAACGCTGCACGTGCGGGAAGTCCGCCAGGTCGACCTTGTGGCGCTCGTGGCGCCAGGCCCAGCCCAGGATCGCGAAGTCTGCGATCGACAACTCGTCGGCGAAATATTCGTGCTCGGCCAGCCGCCGATCCATCACGCCATAGAGCCGCCGGGTTTCGGCCATGAAACGCTCCAGTCCGTAACGCCGTTCGGTCTCGTTCGCCAGCGCGATGAAATGATGCACCTGGCCCGGCATGGGGCCGAAGCCGCCCATCTGGAACATCAGCCATTCGAGGGCCGCGATGCGCCTGAGCGGATCCGCGGGCAGGAAACGGCCCGACTTCTCGGCCAGGTAGATCAGGATGGCGCCGGACTCGAACACGCTGACGGGCGCTCCGGTCGGCCCCTGCGGATCGACGATGGCCGGAATCTTGTTGTTCGGGCTGATCTTCAGGAACTCCGGCTGGTTCTGCTCGCCCTTGGTGATGTCGACGACATGCACGTCATAAGGCAGGCCCATCTCCTCGAGCGCGACGCTGATCTTGCGCCCGTTGGGTGTATCGAATGCGTACAACGCAATGGTCATGGGTTTCCTTTGCCCCTCGGGCGGCTGTGCGGGCAAGTCGTGAGCGGCCCGGCCTCGCTCATGCGGATGTCTTGACGCCGGCGCCGGCGGATCTGCGCGCCCACAACTGGCTGGCCACGGTGATGCCGATCAAGGCCATGCCGATCAGGTCGGTCTGCAGGCCCGGCTTGATCAGCACCAGCGCGGCGGCGATCAGCAACAGGCGCTCCCACCAGCGTGCGGGGCCGAAAAAGAAGTAACTGTGCAATCCGGCGGCCAGGCAGACCACGCCGACGGTGGCCGTCACCGTGGCCAGCAACACGACGGACAGGTCGCCGATCAGCAGCAGCGATGGCGCAAACACGAACATGAAGGGAATGATGTAGCCGGTCAGGCCCATCTTGACCGCCGCCCAGCTGGTGTCCATCAAGGTACCGCGCGAAATGCCGTTGGCCGCGTAGACCGCCATCGCCACCGGTGGCGTGATCGCCGACAACACGGCGAAATAGAGAACGAACAGGTGAGCGGCCTCGACCTGGACGCCCAGCTTGACCAGCGCCGGCACCAGCAATGCCACCTGCACGATGTAGGCCGGCGTCGTGGGCAGGCCCATGCCCAGCAGGATGCCCGCCAGCATGGTCAGGACCAGCGCCAGCAGCAGCGAATTCTGCGACAGCGCCAGCACCACGCCGGTGAACGCCAGGCCCAGGCCGGTCAGCGTGATGGTGCCGATGACGATGCCGGCGGTGGCGCACGCCAGCGCGACCACCAGCGTGTTGCGCGCACCGGACTCCAGCGCCTCGATGATGGCGCGCAGCGTGAAGGTCTTGCGCGTGCTTGCACGCAGCCAGGTGGTGGGAATCACCGAGCCGATGCCGCACAGGGCCGAGAACGCCGCGCTGTAGCCGGCCAGCAGCACGACGACAATGACCACCAGCGGCAGGAACAGGTGTCCGCGTTCGACGATGACCTCGCGCAGCCGTGGCAGGTCGGCCTTGGGCAGCCCCACCAGGCCGATGCGCTTGGCCTCGAAATGCACGGCCATGAACACCGCCACGTAATACAGCACGGCCGGCAGCAGCGCGAACGCGGCCACGGTGAGGTAGGACACGCCCAGGAACTCCGCCATCACGAAGGCCGCCGCGCCCATGATGGGCGGCATCAGCTGGCCGCCCGTCGAGGCCACCGCCTCCACCGCGCCCGAGAACGCCGGCCGGTAGCCAGTGCGCATCATCAGCGGAATCGTGAAGGTGCCGGTGGTCATCACATTGGCGACTGCGCTGCCCGACACCGTGCCGAACAGGCTGCTGGTGATCACGGCCACCTTGGCCGGGCCGCCCGAGGTATGGCCGGCCAACGCGAGTGCGAAATCCATGAAGAGCTGGCCGGCACCGCTGCGTTCGACGAAGGCGCCGAACAGGATGAACAACATCACGTAGGTGGCCGACACGTACAGGGGGATGCCGAAGATGCCCTCGGTCGTCAGGTAGAGCTGGTCGAGCATGACACCGACCGACTGGTTGCCGATGGTCAGCCCGTAGACGAGGAAGATGATGGCGGTGATCGGCAGTGCCCAGCCAGTGGCGCGCCGCGTGGCTTCGAGCACCAGCACGATGACGGCACCACCGAACACGTAGTCCGCCACGATGGGGTCGTCCACGTAATACATCCGGCCCTGGATATAGGCCAGGTTCATGCTCGGATACAACGCCGCGGCCGCAGCGGCCAACACCAGCACCACGTCGAACCAGCCCACGCGTTCGGCCGAGCCGTTGAACCCGGGCATGATCAGGAAACCCAGCACCAGCGCAAACGCCAGGTGCGCGCCGCGCATCACATAGGCGTCGGGCGGGCCGACGAAGGCCACATACAGGTGGAACACCGACATCGCCACCGCCACGGTGGTGATGATCCGGCGCGAGACGACCGCAGGCAGTGACAACATGGGTGAGCTCCGGCGCGTGCAGGCGCCATGGAATATCCGCGGCGATGACGCCGCCACGAAGAACCGGCGCGCGAGGCCTCACGCGCCGGCAAGCGACATCAGAGCGCGCCGACTTCCTTGTAGTACTTCATGGCACCCTTGTGCAGCGGCACGCCGATGTCCTCGGCCATCATCTTGGGCGTCACGCCGGACATGGCCTTGGCGATCGCCGCCAGGTCGGCCTTGTTGTCGACCAGGCCCTTGAGCATCTTGTAGACCACGGTTTCGTCGAGGTCGCAACGCGCGATGAGGTGGGTCGCGTAGCCGATGGTCTGCACGTCCTGGGTCTGCTTCGGATAACTTCCGGCCGGGATGACCAGCTTGGTGTAACCCGGGTTGAGCTTGCGCATGGCCTGGAACTTGTCGTCCGGAATGCCGATCAGCTTGATGTCGCGCGCCGACGCCAGGTCCATGATGGCCGAGGCCGGCACCGTCGTGCCCAGCGTGAAGACCTGGGCGTTGTTGTCCTTCATCAGCGAGACGGCATCGGTGTAGGAGACGTAGCTGACGCGCCCCATGTCGCCGTACTTGAGGCCATAGACCTCGAGCGACTGCATGCTGATGAACTCGGCGGTATTGCCCTTGGGCTGCACGGCCAGCGACTTGCCCTTGAGGTCGCCCAGCGAATTGATGTTCGCGTCCGCATTGGCCACCACCTGGTAATACTGCGGATACAGGCTGGCAACGTTGCAGACATTCTTGGTCTGCGCGTCGAACGGCGCCTTGCCGGCGACGCCGTCCACGGTGGAGATCGAGTTGCCGAAGCCCATGTCGGCCTTGCCGCCATCCACGCCCTTGACGTTCGCGATACCTGCCCCCGGCAACACCTGCACCTTCATCCCGGCCTTGTCGGCAATGTTCGCGATCGCACCACCGAGCGGGTACCACGAGCCCCCTTGCGGGCCCGTCATCAGCTTGATCTGCTGGGCTTGAGCCACGCCGGCGCCACACACGAGGGCGGCAATGGCGATGCATGTGCGATGGATGGGAAATGTCATGTTTGTGCTCCTTGTATTTGATGAAAGAACCGCCGTGCACGGCATTGCCGGTCGATCGGTTGGTCGGGGGATGCGGATTACGGGGGAAGGGACGCGGGCGCGGCGCGGCCGCATGCGTCGGCAAAGAATCGATTTAAGGTGGGCCTTGTCTCCGTTGTCGTGGTTGTCATGGAACCGGTATGGGTTGCTGCAACACAGACCCACCATGATCAGATGATATGACCAAGTGTGCACGGAATTCGTCGGGCCCGTCAATACGGCATGTCCCGGATAGGCGTTCGCAATCGCGCCGGCGGCACCTGGCAGGCCACCGGCCAGGCGGTACGCTACAGACTGCGCTCGACCCGCGCGCGCAGCGCAGGCGTGACCCGGGGCATGGTGCCGAACCAGGCCGCAAACGCGGGGCGCGCCTGGTGCAGCAGCATGCCCAGTCCGCCGACCACCGGATTGCCACGCGCATGCGCTGCCGCCAGCAGCGGCGTGACCAGCGGCACGTAGACCAGGTCGGACACCAGCGCATGGGACGGCAGCGCGTCCAGCGACAGGTCCAGCGCCGCTTGTCCACTCATGCCCTGGCTGGTGGTGTTGACCAGCAAGGCGGCATCGGCCAGCGCGGCGTGGCGTTGCTCCCACGGCACCGCGCGGACCGGAGCGCCGAGTTCGGCCGCCAGGTGCCGGGCCTTGTCGTCGGACCGGTTGCACAACCGTATCTCGCGCGCGCCCTGCTCGGCCAGACCGACCAGCACCGCGCGGGCCGCGCCACCGGCGCCCATGACCACGACGGGGCCGGCATCGGCGCGCCAGCCTGGCGCTTCGTCGCGCAGGCTCTCGATGTAGCCGAAACCGTCGTTGTTGAAACCCGCCAGCGACCCGTCCGGCTGCACCACCACGGTGTTGATGGCGCCGATGCGGCGGGCCACCGGATCGACACGGTCGACCAGCGCCATCGCGGCAACCTTGTGCGGAATGGTCAGGTTGCAGCCTGCAAAACCGAGCACCGGCAGCGCCCGCAATGCCTGGCCCAGGGTGTCGGGCGCCACCGGCAGCAGCACATAGGCGCCACGCAGCCCGTGTTCGGCCATCCAGTGATTGTGGATATCGGGCGAGCGGGAATGGGCGACGGGCCAGCCCATCAGGCCGGCCAGCGCGAAGTTGCGGTGTTCCATGAAGATGATCGGAGGCAGTTGCACGAGAGGTCGCCATTGTCACCGCATGTGCGCAAGGCTCGCGCGCGCCGGCATCCCGCAGGCCATGCCGGGCACGGCCGCCCGGCAGCGCATGAATCGCAATCGCGCCCGATGCGCACGGGCCCTGGCTGCGCCATGCCGCACAATGTGCGCCACATGCAGAACAAGTATTTCGCCCAGCTGGCGGGCCTGTCGATCCTGTGGGGGGCGACGTTCCTGTTCACCCGGGTGGCGACACCGGAGCTCGGTCCCAGCCTGACCGCGGCCGGACGGATCGGGCTGGGCGCGGCGACGCTGGCGCTGATCATGGCGTTCACCCGCCATCGCTGGCCGTGGCAACACTGGCGCGCCCTGGCCGTACTCGCGGCGCTCGGCATCGCCGGGCCCCATTTCCTGTACGCATGGTCGTCGCTGTACCTGCCGGCCGGCTACAGCGCCGTGCTCAGCGTGACCTCCGTGATGTTCGGCACCTTCGTCTCGGCCTGGCTGCGCGAAGACGTGTTGACCCGCTCCAAGGTGTTCGGCTGCATCGCCGGTTTCTCCGGCGTGGCGCTCGTGGTGCAACTCGGGCCGATGCGCCCGACGCCGGAACTGGTCGTGGCCGCCATGGTCGCGATCGCCGGATCCGCCTTGTCGGGCGCCTCGGCCCCCCTGCTCAAGCGTGCCACCAAGTACATGGAGCCGCTGGCGATCACGGCGGTGATGCATGTGATCGCCTTCGGGTTGCTGCTGCCCAGTGCGGCATGGACCCTGCCGGACGCCCGGTTCACCCCGGCCGCGCTGGCCTCGGTCGCCGTCATGGGCGTGTGCACGTCCGGCCTGGCTTACTGGGCCTACATGCGCATCGTGCAAAAGGTCAGCCCGATCGCCGCGCTGAGCTCGACCTTCATGGCGACCATCTCCGGCATCATCTGGGGCCACCTGGTGCTGGACGAGAAATTCACCGGCACCACCTACGTCGGCGGCCTGCTGGTGCTGGCGGCCACCGTGCTGGTGACGGGATTCAACCCCTGGCGACGCCCGGCGCCGGTTCAGCCTGCGGCCGCGACGACGACAACGCGCCCGCCGCCGCCGTCATCAGGGCGCTGACCCCGGGCTATTTGCCTGCGCGCGGATCGGCGCGAGATCGACCGTGACATCGGCGCACTGGGCGCGGTGGCGCAGCACATGGTCCATCACGACCAGCGCCAGCATGGCCTCGGCGATCGGCGTGGCGCGGATGCCGACACACGGGTCGTGACGACCCTTGGTGCTGACCGTGGTGCTGTGGCCCGCGGTGTCGATCGACTCGCGTGGCGACAGGATGGAACTGGTGGGCTTGATCGCGATCGATACCTCCAGGTCCTGGCCGCTGGTGATGCCACCCAGCGTGCCGCCCGCATTGTTGGTGCGGAAACCGTCCGGCGACAGGGAGTCGCCGTGGCTGGTGCCGCGCTGGGACACGCTGGAAAAGCCGGCGCCGATCTCGACCCCCTTGACCGCATTGATGCCCATCATCGCGTAGGCGATGTCGGCGTCCATCTTGTCGAACAGCGGCTCGCCCAGGCCGACCGGCACGCCGCTGGCACTGACCCGGATGCGGGCGCCGCAGGAGTCGCCCGACTTGCGCAGCGCCTCCATGTAGGTCTCCAGTGCGGACACATCGGCCACCGGCGCGAAGAACGGGTTGGCCGGCACGTGGTCCCAGCTCTCGAAACCGATCGGCAGTTCGCCGATCTGCGTCATGCAGCCGCGGAACTCGGTGCCGTATTTCTCGCGCAGCCATTTCTTCGCCACCGCGCCGGCGGCGACCATCGGGGCCGTCAGCCGGGCCGACGAGCGCCCGCCACCGCGCGGATCGCGGATGCCGTATTTCTGGAAATAGGCATAGTCGGCGTGGCCGGGCCGGAAGGTCTGCAGGATGTTGCCGTAGTCCTTGCTGCGCTGGTCGGTGTTGCGGATCAGCAAGGCGATCGGCGTGCCCGTGGTCCGGCCTTCGTAGACGCCGCTGAGGATCTCCACCGCGTCCGGCTCGTTGCGCTGGGTGACAAATTTCGAGGTGCCGGGCCGGCGCCGGTCCAGGTCGCCCTGGATGTCGGCCTCGCTCAGCGCCATGCCGGGCGGGCAGCCGTCGATCACGCAGCCGATGGCCGGGCCGTGCGACTCGCCGAAGTTGGTGACCGCAAACAGCAAGCCAAACGTATTGCCCGACATCAGTCCGGACTCCTTGCCGCGGACCGCGCACCGCGATGTTCGCCCCCGGGGCGGCCAGGCTTGTTCATTGGATACCCCTCC
>CAXBDR010000246.1:0-7139 GCA_963974265.1 uncultured Rhodoferax sp. | reverse complement strand
CCGCCAGGCCACCGACACCTGGCTGCTCGAGCACCTGGACCGCCAGCAGATTGGTTTCGAACTGGGCAGCACCGAAGCCATCAAGCGCCTGGTGGCGGCCGGCGCCGGCCTGGGCTGCCTGTCGCGCCACGCTGTGGCGCAGGCGCTCGATGCGGGCTGGCTGGTGGAATTGCGTACCCGGCTGCCCAGTGCGGAACGACGACTGGCGGTGGCCGTGCACCGCGACAAGCAACTGGGTCGGGCCACGCAGGCCTTCATCGGCTATTGCATGCAGGGCGCACAGGCGGCATCGGCCGGGGGGCGCGGCTGACCTGCGAGCGGGGCGGTAACAGGGTCTTGGCAGCTGCTCAGTCGCCGAACACCACGACGCAGTTGCGGCCCCGGTGCTTGGCCGCATAACAGGCGTTGTCCGCCGCGGCCAGCACGTCCTTCGCGCCGGCGAAGCTGCCATCCACGCGCACCACGCCGATGCTGGCGACGATCGCGAACGTGTGGCCCTCCCAGGCCAACCGGTAGTCGACCACCGACTTGCGGATCTTCTCGGCGACGTCGCGCGCATGACCGATCGGACAGCGCGGCAGCAGGACGGCGAATTCGTCGCCGCCCAGGCGCGCCACGGTGTCGGACTTGCGCACCTGGGCCATGAGCCGTTCGGCGACGTCGCGCAGGACGGCGTCACCGGCCGCATGGCCCCCGGTATCGTTGACCTGCTTGAACCTGTCCAGGTCGATGAACAGCGCACAGAACGGTTCCGATTCCGCCTGGGCCGTTGCCTCGGTCAGCTGGGTCTCGAACGCCGCGCGATTGACCAGGCCGGTCAGCGCATCGTGGCTCGAATCCCAGGTCAGGCGCTCGCGCTGGGCCCGCATCTCGGTGACGTGCTCGAAGGTCCAGATCGTGCCCTTGGACATGTCGCCGGCCGCCACCGCGCGCCCGCGCATGTGGGCCCAGAAGATTTCGCCGGACTTGCGCACGAGTTCGACTTCGCCCGAGAAGAAGCCCTGTTCCATGAACTGGGGGCGGGCGCGTTCGGCCAGTGCGGCGAACGCCTCGTCGGAGGGATAGATCAGGCGCGTCGGCATGCCTTCCATTTCGTCCTTGCGCAGACCGAAGGTTTCGCAGAAGCGCCGGCTCACCAGTTCGAACCTGCCGTCGCGCGTCAGTCCGATCCCCACCTCCGCATGGTCGAGCACCGCCTCGAGCTGCAGCAACAAGGCCCGCGTATCGCGCTCTCGCCGATCGCGCTCATCTTCGACATGCTGGAAGACCTGGGCCAGCTCGCCGAGTTCGCCGCCCCACTTGTCGGGCCAGGGCGCCAGGTTCGATCGCGTATCGGTCAGCGAGGCGATGGCCCGGTCGCGCAGCTTGTCGATCGGGCGGGTCACGCGCAACCCGAACCAGGTGGCCAGCAGTGCTGCCACCAGGCCCACCGCGGCGGCGGACAACCAGGCCGCGCGCTGGGCCGCATGCAGCGGACGCAACGCGACCTGCTGCGGTCGCAGGTGCACCAGCATCCAGTCCGACACGGGAATGCCGGCCATCGAGATCAGGTAGCCCGATGACAACACGGCGCGGCCTTCGGTATCGATCGGGCTGCCGGAGTCCCGCCAGCGTCGGTACACCTCGGCCAGGCCCGGTTCGTCGGCGGCGTTGCCCATCACGCGCGCCGGATCCGGATGGGCCAGCACGAAGCCCGCACGGTTCATCACCAGCGTGCGCGATCCGCCGCGCGCATCGGTCTGCCCGATGTCGGAGAACAGGCTGGCCGACGCCAGGGCCAGCGAGCCCGCGACGATACCGGTGGGCTGGCCGTCGCGCCGCGGCGTGGCCATGGCCAGGATCACCTGGGGATGCTTGCTCGCGCGCCCGATGATCGGCTCGGACATGACGACCTTGTCGGATGCGATCGCCCGCTGAAAATACGGCCGATCGGTGATCTGGGGCAATTCCTTGCTCGGAACGCCCTTGACCAGCCGCACCAGCAGCTGGCCCCGGGCATCGGCGGCGAGCGTCACGTCGAAAAGCGCGTTGGCCGATGACTCCTGGCGCAGCTGCTGTTGCAGCGCCGCTGCGTCCTGCCAAAGCGCGGGCCGCACGGCCAGCGCGATGGCGCGCACCGTCGTCTGCAGCAACTCGAGCTTGTTGGTCAGCAGCGTGGCCGTGCTCTGTTGTTCGCTGGCGTCCCTGTCGAGCAGCAGTGTCTCGATGTCGTCGCGGGTCGTGCGCAACAGGAGTTCGGCCGTGGCGACCGCCGACAACACGCCCGTGACCACGGCCAGCGAGACGATCTTGAACTTGAGCGTCTGGGCCCAGCGCATCAGATGGGGACTTTCGCGATGCCGGCAGCGCAGTGCCAGCCTGTCGGGTGTCCTGCACGGACTGGGCCACGGCCGGTGGCCGGTCGCGCGCGCCAGCGTCCGCCAAGTGGAGGCACCGCGTTGATCCCGCTGCGTGGCGCTTTCTCCAGTGCGGGCCCCGCTGTTTTCATGGTGCCTGACGCCCGGTGCGCTCGACGAGCATGCCGTAGTGTTCGGTACGCCGGTGCAGCGCGAAGTTGAACGTGGTCTCGCGGTAGGACGCGCCCAGGTCGAGGTCGCAACGCGCGACGATCACCTCGTCGCCGGTGCCGGTGCTGCGCGCAACGATCTCGCCGCTCGGCGCGATGATGCAGCTGCCGGCGATCATGTCCACGCCCTCTTCAACGCCGGCCTTGGCGATGCCCACCACCCAGGTGCTGTTCTGGTAGGCGCCCGACTGCATGCACAACTCGTTGTGGAACTGCCCGAGGCGGTCATGGTCCGGCGCGGCCGGGTGGTGCACGGGTGTGTTGTAGCCGCAGAAGACCATGTCGACCGACTGCAGGCCGAGCACCCGGTAGGCCTCGGGCCAGCGCCGGTCGTTGCAGATCAGCATGCCGGCCACGCCGCCCCAGGCGCGCCAGGCCCCGAAGCCGAGGTCGCCGACCTCGAAGAAACGTTTTTCCAGGTTCTGGAACGGTGTCTGCGGGCGATGGTCGGCGTGGCCGGGCAGGTGGATCTTGCGGTATTTGCCAATGATGTTGCCGTCGCTGGCGACAAGAATGGAACTGTTGAATCGGCGCTTGCGGCCCCCGCTGGTGTCGAGTTCGCAATACCCCAGATGAAACCCGACACCCAGGCGCCGCGCCTCATCGAACAAGGGCTGGGTGGCCGGGCTCGGCATCTCGTGCTCGAACCAGCTGTCGACCTCGTCTTCGTCCTCGATCCACCAGTGCGGGAAAAACGCCGTCAGGCAGGCCTCGGGAAAGGCGACTACCTGGGCGCCCATGCCGGCGGCCTGGCGCATCAGGTCGACCATGCGCCGCACGACGGCGGCGCGGGGTTCGGAGCGGGCGACCGGGCCCATCTGGGCCGCGGCGAGTGTGATGAAGCGGGGCATGGCGTGGGGATGTCCGACGGGCGGTTGAACAGGGGGCGACGCAAACGGGTGTACCGATCGCCCTGTGCCAGTATGGGGGACGCACCTCGTCAAGGTCTATTGGAGTTTGCCCTCTGGCGACGCCGATGTCGACAGCGGCGGTTGACGCCAGGCGCAGCGTGCGCGCCGGCGTTACATCCAGGCCCAGACGGCGGCCAGCCAGCGGCGCGCCGCGCTGTTGTCGGGCAGACGCAGCCGCCAGCGCAGGTCGAGGCCCTGGTGGGCGGCGTACTGGTATTTCATGATGCCAGGCTGCGGTTTTCTGTCGGAATGCCCTGGCGCAACCAGTCGGCCGCCGCAACCTCGGGTTCGCTGTTGTGCCAGCGTTGTTCCTGCCACAGGTCGATGGCGACGGCATCGCGCTGTTCGCGCGGCAGGCGCGGCCACTGGGCGTGCAGGCGGGCGGAAAACCGGGCGATCCATTCGTGTTCGTTCATCGTAAGCCTCGTTGGCAGCTGCAATAACTGTTGTTACGTACAGGATATGCAAAGCCGGACCGAACGCAAGCGGCCGGTTGCCACGCCCGGCCGTGGATGTCCGGCCAAGCCTTATGGCGCGCGTGCCAGGCGCTGCGCCAGGGCGTCGCCGACGAACTGCATGAAGGCGCGCACCCGCGCCGTGCGGCGCAGGTCGGGGTGGGTCAGCATCCAGACCGGCTGCGCGAGTTCGGGGATGGGCTCCGATACCGCCACCAGTTCCGGGTGCTTGTGTTCCATGAACGTCGGCAACACCCCCACGCCGATGCCGGTGCGCAGCATCGACGCCATCGCGTTGAAGATGTCGACCCGTACCCGCACGTGGGCGCGCGCCAGGTGCTCGCGCATCCAGTGGTCATAGACCCGCGCCGATGCGCCACGTTCGAAGGCAACCCAGGGCGTGTCCCGGGTCAGCACGTCGAGGCGCGTGACCTGCTGCGGCAGGTCGGCCGCGCCGCGCAAGGCGTAGATGCGGCATTGCGTCATGCCGAGTTCGCGCCCGACCAGATGGTCGGCCACGTGGCGCGACAGGCGCAGCGCGACGTCCGCCTCCTGGCGCATGCCGTGGTGCTGCGGATTGGCCGAGCGGCTCGACAGGTCGGCCAGGAATGCGTTTTCGATCACCTCGACCTCGATGCCGGGGTAGGCGCGGGCGAAGTCGGCCAGCGGTTGCGGCAGCAGGTGGTCCATCAGCACGAAGGCCGTGGTCACCCGCAAGGCGCCGGTCAGCTCCCGGTCGCGCCCGAGCACCTGGCGCTCGACCTCGTCGGCGCGTGTCGCCATGTGACGCGCCTGCTCCAGCAGCACCAGTCCCGCTTCTGTAGGTTGGTAGCCACTTCGCTGGCGTTCGAACAAACGCGTACCGAGTTGTTGCTCCAATGCGTCGAGGCGGCGCAGTACCGTGGTGTGGTTGACGCCCAGTGCACGCGCCGCGCCGCCGATCGAACCGGCGTTGCCCACGGCCAGCGCATGGCGCAGGGTTTCCCAGTCGAGCGTTGTCATCGGTAGTTTGCAAATTTGCAGATTAGTAGTGCATATTAACAAGTTGTGTGCGGATTGTTATCAAACTACAGTCGTCTCCATGCGTGAAAACCCTCGGTTTCTTGACGCATCACTTGTCTACTGGAGTTGCCATGACCACCCTCACCGCCCGCAGCAGCATTGCATGTGCCCCCGCTCGCACCGCGCAGCACCGCACTGCGAAAGCAGCGCCGTCCGCCGCAGGCATGTCGTCACGCGGCAGCTGGATCGAACGACTGGCCGACTGGGCCGAGCGCCGGCCGTTGCATCGGCGCGTCGGCAGCTGGGTGTTGTACCGCTGACTGGGCCGCACCGCCAGGCGCGGATCAGCCACCCGGTTGCACCGGCAGCGGGCGCGCGGCGATCGACTGCATGCGCTCGACGCGTTGCGGGCGCGACCAGCGGCAGCTGATGGGCAGGTTTTCCCAGTTCGGCGCCTGCGCCAGCAGGCCACGGCTTCAGCGCCGCCCCGCTGCGTCCCGGGCCGTCGGCGCCACCTGCAAGCGCGACTCGCGCAAGGCCACGAACAGCCCCGAACCGAGGATCAGCACGATGCCGACGGCAGACCACGTGCCCGGTATCTCGCCCCAGATCACGAAACCCCAGAACGCGGCCAGCAACAGGCCGCTGTATTCGAATGGCGCGACCAGGCCGGCCGCGCTGCTGCGGTAGGCCTGGGAGATCAGGTAGCCGCCGGCCGCCGAGCAGGCGCCGGCAATGAACAACAGGCCGAAGTGCGCGGCCGTCGGCCAGGACCAGGCGCGGAACAGGAACTCCAGCGACGGATGGCCGCTGCCGGACCATTGCCCGGCGCCGAACACCAGGCCCATGGCCGAGCAGGCCACGATGAAGGTCAGCTGGATATAGACCGACATCGTCGCCGCCGACTCGCCCAGTCCCATGCTGCGGGTCATCGTGTGCAGACTCGCGTAAGCCAATGCCGACAATGCCGGCAGCAGCACCGCCCACTGGAAGGCAGCCGTACCGGGCTTGACGATCAGCAACACGCCCACCAAGCCCACACACAATGCGCTCCAGCGCCGGATGCCGACCTTTTCCTTCAGCAGCCAGGCCGAGAACGCGGTGATCAGCAAGGGCGCGACGAAGAAGACCGCCGAGGTTTCGGCCAGCGGCAGGCTCGCCAGCGCAGTGAAGAAGGACATGTTCGTGACCACCACGCACAGGCCGCGGAACACATGGGCCCCGGGCCTGCGGGTGCGGAACACGGCCAGCCGGTCGCCGCGGGGCGCGAGCAACAGCACCGTCAGCACCAGGGCCACGGCGGCGCGCACCAGTACGACCTCGTGCAGCGGATAGGTCGCGCTGAACGACTTGATCGTGATGTCGTTGATCGAGAAGGCCAGCGCCGCGCCGAGCGCACAGGCGATGCTCAGGCGGGCGCGGTCCGGGCCCGGCACGGACGCAGGGCTCACCGCGACCGCCTGGCCCTGCGACCGGAGTGTGGCGTCAGGAGGCCGAGTCGGTCACGGCAATGCATTCGAGTTCGAAGCGCAGTGCCGGCGACAGGCATCCGGTGATGGTGGTGCGGGCCGGATACGGCGCCGAGAAATATTCGGTGTACAGCCGGTTGAACAGCGGCAGGTCTTCGGCGTCGCGCACATAGTTGCGGGTCTGCACCACGTTGGCCAGGTCGGCGCCCGCCGACTGCAACACCTTGCGCAGGTTCTCCACCGAGCGGCGGAACTCGCCCTCGAAGCTGTCGGAGACGATCGTGCCGGTGGCGTCGACCGACGCCTGGCCGGAGACGAAGACCATGTTGCCGACCCGCACGGCCGGGCTGAACGGCAGGTGGGAGACCGGGGTGTCGGGCTGGCGCGGATACGAGACGGAGGGATGCATGGCGGGCGTGTTGTCAGGTTGGAGGAGGAGGGGAGGAGTCGTCGGGCCGTGTCTGTTGGGCGAGCGGTTCAGACATCGGTGCCCAGGTGTGCGACGCAGTCGCCACGTTCGACCCGGCCGAAATGGCGCTGGCACACGACCATGCCGGCACGCCGGAAATGGCAGGTGACGGGTTCGCGCCCGGGGTTGTCGATGAAATGGATGCGACCGGCCGGATCGCCGGCCTGGACCTCGGCGCCCAGGTCGACCAGCGGCTCGAGCAAGCCGGCCTCGTTGGCATAGACGTAATGCTCGGTTTCTGAAATGTCTTTCGGGGTCGGATTTTCT
>CAXBDR010000245.1:0-7189 GCA_963974265.1 uncultured Rhodoferax sp. | reverse complement strand
GGCAAATCCACGCTGATCAACCCCGGGCTGGGCGAGGAGCGACTGGTCGCGTTCGACCAGCCGGGCACCACGCGCGATGCCATCATGGTGCCGTTCGAGCGCCATGGACAACGCTTCGAACTCATCGACACCGCCGGGCTGCGCCGGCGCGGCAAGGTGTTCGAGGCGATCGAGAAGTTCTCGGTGGTCAAGACGCTGCAGGCCATCGAGTCGGCCAATGTGGTGTTGCTGCTGATCGACGCCACCCAGGGCGTCACCGACCAGGACGCCCATATCGCCGGCTACATCCTGGAGAGCGGACGGGCCGTGGTGGTGGCGATCAACAAGTGGGACGCGGTCGACGAGCACCAGCGTGAACTGGTCAAGCGTTCGGTCGAGACCCGGCTGCCGTTCCTCAAGTTCGCCTCGCTGCACCTGATCTCGGCACGCAAACGCCAGGGTCTGGGCCCGTTGTGGACCTCGATTGCGCAGGCGCACAAGGCGGCCAACTGCAAGATGTCGACCCCGGTGCTGACGCGACTGCTGCTCGAGGCGGTCCAGTTCCAGAGCCCCAAGCGTGCCGGCATGTACCGGCCCAAGCTGCGATATGCCCATCAGGGCGGCATGAATCCGCCGGTCATCGTCGTGCACGGCAATTCCCTCGAACACGTGACCGATGCCTACAAGCGTTTCCTGGAGGCCCGGTTTCGCAAGGAGTTCAACCTCGTGGGCACGCCGTTGCGCATCGAGATGAAGACTTCGCACAACCCCTACGCCGACAAGGACAAGTCCTGAAGGCCACCCTCGGGCGGCGCCATGGCCGTGGATCGTGCGTGTCTGTGGGGGCAATGCCGGCAGGGCGGGAGTTGTGCGCTGCCGCTGTGGTATCGTCCCCTCTTCATTTCATGTCTTGAACACGGAGAATATCGTGAGTAACAAAGGTCAACTTCTGCAGGATCCCTTCTTGAATGCCCTGCGCAGGGAACATATCCCGGTGTCCATCTACCTTGTCAACGGCATCAAGCTGCAAGGTCAGATCGAATCCTTCGACCAGTACGTCGTGCTGTTGCGCAACACGGTCACGCAAATGGTCTACAAACATGCCATCTCGACCATCGTGCCCGGGCGCGCGGTCAACTTTTCCGTGTCCGAAGGCGGTGAAGCGCCTGCGGCCACCTGAGCCGGCTTGTTGCCGGCCCGGCTGATGGCCGTGTGTTGATCGCCCGTCCGCCTGTTTTCCCACTTGTCCAACCACACTGAATCCTCCGACGCCGCCACCATTCTGGTGGGTGTCGATCTGGGACTCGCGCACTTCGATGGTGCCCTGGAAGAACTGAGCCAGCTGGCCGTGACGGCCGGGCTGGATCCGGTCGCGCGCGTCACCTGCAAGCGCAAGGCCCCGGACGCCGCATTGTTCCTGGGTAGCGGCAAGGCCGACGAGATCAAGCTGATGGCGCAGCAGCTCGGCGCCAGCGAAATCGTGTTCGACCAGAGCCTGAGCCCGGCACAGCAACGCAACCTGGAGCGGTATCTGGAGTTGCCGGTCAACGACCGGACGATGCTGATCCTCGAGATATTCGCCCAGCGTGCGCGCAGCCACGAGGGCAAATTGCAGGTCGAGCTGGCCAGGCTGCAATACCTCAGCACGCGGCTGGTGCGCCGTTGGTCGCACCTGGAGCGCCAGCGCGGCGGTATCGGCGCCCGTGGCGGTCCCGGCGAGACACAGATCGAACTGGACCGCCGGATGATCGGCGAGAGCATCAAGCGCACCAAGGAGCGTCTGCGCAAGGTCAAGCGCCAACGCCAGACCCAGCGCCGTCAACGCCAGCGCCGCGACACCTTCGCGATCTCGCTGGTCGGCTACACCAATGCCGGCAAGACCAGCCTGTTCAACAGCCTGGTCAATGCGCGGGCCTATGCGGCCGATCAGCTGTTCGCGACACTGGACACCACGACCCGTCACCTCTACCTCGGAGACGCGTCCCGTTCGGTGTCCTTGTCCGATACCGTGGGATTCATCCGCAATCTTCCGCACGGGCTGATCGATGCATTCGAGGCCACGCTGCAGGAAGCCGTCGATGCCGACGTGTTGCTGCATGTCGTCGACGCGTCCAATCCGAATCACCTCGAACAGATGGATGAGGTCGCGCGGGTGCTGCGCGAGATCGGTGCCGCCGATATCCGGCAGATCCTGGTGTTCAACAAGCTCGATGCCATGGAGCCGGATCGCCGGCCCCTGGTGATGCAGGACTGGATCACGTTCTGCGACAACCAGACCGAGCGACTGTTCGTCAGCGCCCGAACCGGCGAGGGCATGACCGAGTTACGCGCACGACTCGCGCAGCTGGCGCGGGGCGACGACGACGAAGAGGCACCGGGGCACGAGAATTCCCACGGTGAAGCGGAGGCTGTTTTGCAATTGGGCACAATCGAACGATGACGAAAACGAGAATCTGAGATGAAAGCGTATTTACCTGCTTCCGGCTGGTCCCGGATCGGCCAGCGTGCACGCGGCATGTTCAATCTGAACGACTCGCGCTGGGGCCGTGGCGACGACAAGCCGGGCGAGGAGGGCAAGTCGGATCATGGCTCGCGCGAAGACGATCCGCCCGAACCGCCTCCGCCCTCGAACAACGGTCGCCCTCGGGGCCAGGGCCCGCAACAGGGTCCGCCGGACCTGGACGAGTTGTGGCGTGACTTCAACCGCAAGCTGGGCGGCCTTTTCGGCGGCGGACGCGGCGGCGGACGTGGCGGCGGACGTGGCGCCAATGGTGGAGGTGCCGGCGGCGGTGGCTTCCAGCCGGACATGAAGAGCGCCGGCATCGGAGCCGGCCTGATCGCGGCGGTCGTGGTGCTGATCTGGCTCGGTACCGGGTTCTTCATCGTGCAAGAGGGCCAGCAGGCCGTCGTGACCCAGTTCGGCAAGTACAAGACAACCGTGGGCGCCGGTTTCAACTGGCGGCTGCCGTTTCCGATCCAGCGCCATGAACTGGTGTTCGTGACCCAGATCCGCTCGGTGGACGTGGGGCGCGACATGGTGGTCAAGGCCACCGGCCTGCGCGACTCGGCCATGCTGACCCAGGACGAGAACATCGTCGAGATCAAGTTCGCCGTGCAATACCGGCTCAGCGATGCGCGAGCCTTCCTGTTCGAGAGCAAGAGCCCGACCGACGCGGTCGGGCTGGCGGCCGAGACGGCGGTGCGCGAAGTCGTCGGCAAGATGCGCATGGACTCGGCCTTGTCCGAGGAGCGCGACCAGATTGCGCCGCGGGTGCGTGAGATCATGCAGAAGATCCTGGACCGCTACAAGGTCGGCATCGAGATCGTCAACATCAACCTGCAGCAAGGCGGCGTGCGGCCTCCCGAGCAGGTGCAGGCCGCGTTCGACGACGTGCTCAAGGCCGGCCAGGAGCGCGAACGCGCGAAGAACGAGGCCCAGGCCTATGCCAATGACGTGATACCGCGAGCGGTCGGTTCGGCCTCGCGGCTCAAGGAAGAGGCCGATGCCTACAAGGCACGAATCGTCGCGCAGGCACAGGGTGACGCTCAACGCTTCAAGTCGGTGCTGGCCGAATACCAGAAAGCACCCCAGGTCACGCGCGACCGCATGTACGTGGACACGATGCAGCAGATCTACTCCAACGTGACCAAGGTGCTGGTGGATTCGCGGTCGGGCTCCAACCTGCTGTACCTGCCGTTGGACAAGATCATGCAGCAGACCCAGTCCGGGGCCGATGCGTCGACGTCCGCACCGGCACCGTCGGGGACCGTCGTGCCCCCGGTCTCCAGCACCTCCGACTCCCGCTCGCGGGATGCCACGCGGTCGCGTGAGCGTGAAACCCGCTAGGACACCATCATGAACAGGTTAGGATTTCTATTCACCAGCATCTTGCTGCTGCTGGCCATTGCCAGCTCCATGTTGTTCGTCGTCGACCAGCGGCAATTCGGCGTGTTGTACGCCCTGGGCCAGATCAAGGAAGTGATCACCGAGCCCGGCTTGAACTTCAAGCTGCCGCCGCCGTTCCAGAACGTCACCTATATCGACAAGCGCCTGCTCACGCTCGACAGCACGGACCAGGAGCCGATGCTGACGGCCGAGAAGCAACGCGTGGTGATCGACTGGTACGTGCGCTGGCGCATCACCGATCCGGGCGAATACATCCGCAACGTCGGTCTCGACGAGACCGCGGGTGCCAACCAGCTCAACCGGGTGGTGCGCAACGCGTTCCAGGAAGAGATCAACAAGCGCACCGTCAAGGAGCTGCTGTCGACGCGGCGTGAAGACCTGACGGCCGACGTGCAGTCCGAGGCCCGCGAGAACGTCGGAGGCGCCAAGCCCTGGGGCATCGAGATCGTCGACGTGCGTATCACGCGTGCCGACTACGTGGACACGATCACCGAGTCGGTCTACCGCCGCATGGAGGCCGAGCGCAAGCGGGTCGCCAACGAGCTGCGCTCCACCGGTGCGGCCGAAGGCGAGAAGATCCGCGCCGATGCCGACCGCCAGCGCGAGGTGACGATCGCCAATGCCTATCGCGATGCGCAGAAGATCAAGGGCGAGGGCGATGCGGAGGCGGCTCGCGTCTACGCCGAGGCATTCGGACGCGACCCGCAATTCGCGCAGTTCTACCGCAGCCTGGAAGCCTACAAGATGAGCTTCAACAAGAAGGGCGACATGATGGTGATCGATCCGCAGTCGACGGAGTTCTTCAAGTCGTTGCGCGGCACGATCGCACCGGCACCGGCCGCGAAGAAATAAGGCTTGGACTCGGGCGACGTCTTCTGGCTGGCGCTCGGCCTGGTGCTGGTCATCGAGGGCCTGTTCCCGTTCCTGTCGCCGGCGCAGTGGAAACGCATGTTTCTGCAGCTGGTGCAGATGCAGGATGGACAGATCCGGTTCTTCGGCCTGTGCAGCGTGCTCGGCGGGCTGCTGCTGATCTGGTTGCTCAGCTGAGCCGTCGGGTGCGGCGCAGCCGGTAGAATCGCTGTTTTAACAGCCTCCGAGAAAACATGTCCGCCTGGGTCCTGCCGGATCACATCGCTGATGTCCTGCCGTCCGAAGCGCGCCACATCGAAGAACTGAGGCGGGACCTGCTCGACACCGCACGTCGCTATGGCTACGAGCTGGTCATGCCGCCCGTGCTCGAGCATCTCGATTCCTTGCTCACCGGTACTGGCAAGACACTCGACCTGCAGACCTTCAAGCTCGTCGACCAGTTGTCCGGCCGCATGCTCGGCCTGCGCGCGGACAGCACGCCGCAGGTGGCCCGGATCGACGCGCACCTGCTCAACCGGGCCGGCGTCACGCGCCTGTGTTATTGCGGCCCCGTGCTGCATACCCGCCCCGACAAACCCCACGCGACACGCGAGCCGCTGCAGTTCGGTGCCGAGATCTACGGCCATGGCGGCCTGGAAGCCGACCTCGAGATCCTGCTGCTGGCGCTGGACTGCCTGCATGCGGCGCGGGCTCCCGCACCCATGGTCGACCTGGCCGACGTGCGTATCGTCGATGCGCTGCTCGAAGGTGTGTCGGAGCATTCCACGCAGGTCGAGGACATCCATCATGCTCTGGCATCGAAGGACGCCAGTGCGCTTGCCACGTTGACGCGCAACCTCGATCACACCGCGCGCGAAGCCTTGCGGGCGCTGGTCGACCTGTACGGCGACGCCTCGGTGCTCGAGCGTGCACGCACCGTGCTGCCGGCCAAGCCGGCCATTGCGGCAGCGCTGGACCACCTCGGCTGGCTGGCCAGTCACCTGCACGAAGTGGCCGTGAGTTTCGACCTGGCCGACCTGCGCGGTTATGCGTATTACAGCGGCGCGCGGTTTTCCATCTTTTCCCCGGATGCGGTCGATGCACTGGTACGCGGCGGGCGTTACGACGAGGTCGGCGCGGCGTTCGGACGCAAGCGGCCCGCCGTCGGATTCAGCCTGGATGTCAAGGCCCTGGTGGCCGCCGTGCCGCCGCGGCAACTGCATGCGGCGATCCGCGCTCCCTGGAGCGAGGCCGGCGATGTGCGCAAGGCCATCGGCGCCTTGCGCGCCCAAGGCGAGACGGTGGTGTGCGTGCTGCCGGGACACGAGAGCGAAGTCGATGAGTTCCAGTGTGATCGCGAACTGCTGCAGGTTGCGGGGCAATGGGTGGTGCAGGCAATTTGAAGCGGATTGTTGAACATGAAAGCAAGCAAGGGGCGTAACGTCGTCGTCGTCGGAACCCAGTGGGGCGACGAAGGCAAGGGCAAGCTCGTGGACTGGCTGACCGAAAGCGCACAGGGCGTGGTGCGTTTCCAGGGCGGGCACAACGCAGGCCACACGCTGGTCATCAACGGCGTCAAGACCGCACTGCACCTGATCCCCAGCGGCATCATGCGCGCCGGCGTCAGGTGCTACATCGGCAATGGCGTGGTGTTGTCGGCCGGCAAGCTGTTCGAGGAGATCGAGGGGCTCGAGCGTGCCGGTGTCGAGGTGCGTTCGCGCCTGCGCATCAGCGAGGCCTGCCCGCTGATCCTGCCAGTGCACGTGGCGCTCGACGTGGCGCGAGAGGCGGCGCGCGAGCAGGGCGGCCATGCCCGCATCGGAACCACCGGACGCGGCATCGGCCCGTCCTACGAGGACAAGATCGCGCGGCGCGCGCTGCGCGTGCAGGATCTGAAGTATCCGGAGCGTTTCGCCGCCAAGCTGCGCGAACTGCTGGAGCTGCATAACCATGTGCTGACCGGTTACCTGGGTTCGGCGGCCTATACGTTCGACGGGCCACTGGCGCAGTACATGGCCGAAGGCAAGGTGCAGTTCCAGCCGGTGTTCGACGAGGCCATGCGCCATGCCGAACTGCTGCGCCCGATGATGGCCGACGTGTCGCGCGAACTCAACGAGGCCCATGCCCATGGCGCCAACCTTCTTTTCGAAGGCGCGCAAGGCACCTTGCTCGACGTCGACCATGGCACCTATCCCTACGTGACGTCGAGCAACTGCGTTGCCGGCAACGCGGCCGCCGGCTCCGGGGTCGGCCCCGGCCTGCTGCATTACGTGCTCGGCATCACCAAAGCCTATTGCACCCGGGTCGGCGGTGGGCCCTTCCCGACCGAACTCGACTGGGAGCAGCCGGGCACGCCCGGCCACCACATGAGCACCGTCGGCGCCGAGAAGGGCGTCACCACGGGACGTTCGCGGCGATGCGGCTGGTTCGATGCAGCCTTGCTCAAGCGGTCGG
>CAXBDR010000244.1:0-7204 GCA_963974265.1 uncultured Rhodoferax sp. | reverse complement strand
CCGGTAACTGGCAATGCGTTTGTCGAGGTCGGCCAGGTCGGCGCTCGTCGCGTCCTGCTTGGCCAATGCCTCCTGGTAGGTCCCGCGCGGCTTGCCGGCCTGCGTCAGCAGCAACTCGCGCTCCTTGCGCACCTGCGTGATCAACACGTCGCCCTGGCTGCTGGCGACCTCGGTCACCGATTGCGCCAGCGCCTGGCGCAGGTGGTCGGTGGCATGGCCGACCGGCTCGTGGATGTCCTGCGCCTGTCCCTGCTCGATCCACAACAGGCCGGGCACGCCCCAGTGTTCGGGCTTGCTTGCACCCTTGGCCGCGAAGCGGAAACCCAGCAGTTCGGCCAGGTGGTGTTCGGCCTCGTCACCCTCGAGGGATCGGCCGCCGGCGTCGAGCAGGCAGCGTTTGCGGTGCAGGAAACGCTTGCGCAACTGGTAGCGCGTATCGCCGATCGTGAAGTCGATCTCCACGCTGGGTGCGGCCGACGGTTCGCCCCAGGGCAGCAGGTCGTCCATGCTGGTGGAGCGGATGCGTTCGAAAAATGCGGCGCGGATGGCGCGCACCAGCGTGCTCTTGCCGGCCTCGTTCGGGCCCGCCAGCAGGTTCAGCCCGGGGTCGAGCCCGGACAACTCGAACGGCTGGCGGAACTGGCGCAGTTGTTCGACTTCGATACGCTGCAGCTGCATCATGCCGCGCTCCCGTCGGTCTGCCGGCGTTCGGACAACATGCCGGTCAACAGCGCCAGCGCATGGGCGGCGGTGGCGGCCGCATCGCCGTCACCCTGCTGGCGCTCGCGCAGTTCGGCGATCACGTCGCCGACGTAACCATCGGCCTGCAGGCCGGCAATATCCTCCTCGGTCGGCACCAGGCGCAGGGCGCCGAGGTCGGCGCGGATGCTGCGCGCCAGGGCTTCGGCCTTGCGCAAGGCGGCCTGCAGCCGCTCCGTCGCGCCCAGGTCGGCCTGCCCGTTGACGACGATGTCGACCACGTCGCGTGCACCCAGGCCCGCCAGCCGCGCGATCAGCGCGTCGACGTCGCTGTCGACCGCCACCGTGGCTTCCCAGCTCTGCCAGTCGTGTTGTCCGGTGGCCAGGCGTTGCACCACCGGCGTGGCGCCGGCTGCGTCGATCTGCACCAGCAGGGCATGGCCGGGGTCGTTGCCGCGGAACCGGTCGGCCTCGGGCGTGCCGCTGTACCAGGTACGCACGTCGATCTGCTTGCAGCCGTGCCAGTCGCCCAGCGCCAGGTAGTCGAGCCGGGCGCGCGTGGCGCGGTCCGGCGCGATCGGGTTGGCCGAGTCGATCTCCTCCGCCAGCAGCCCCTGCACGCTGCCATGGGCCAGCCCGACACGCACCCGGCCCTCGGCGGTGGGCGCATCGTCGAACCAGGCGGTCAGGTCGTTGTAGGTGTGGCGCTGTGTCAGCGGGGCGGTCAGTGCCGCGAAACCCTGCGCCGGAAAATCGATCACCTGGCCGGTGAGCGCCAGGTGCAGGTTGGCGGGCAAGACGCCCAGACGCGCGGCGCGCGTCCAGACGCTCTCGGACAAGGCGGCGTCATGGTTGCCGGGAATCATCACCCAGGGCCCGGCAAAACCACCGAGCGCGAGAAACAGCTGGCGGATCGTGCGTTCGCTGACCGTCTGCAGGTCGAACACGTCGCCGGCCACCAGCACCGCGTCCACCGCGTGTTCGGTGGCCAGCCGAGCGATGGTGTGCACCGCGTCGAGCCGCGCCTGCGCCAGCGGCACTGCGTCGTCGGGGGGAAACTGGCTGTATTGGCGGCCGATCTGCCAATCGGCGGTGTGCAGAAAACGCGGCAAGGCGGTGCTCCCGATGGGGCAGCTTCTGGGTTTGGCTGCCTGGGGGAATTCTACGGTTCGGCCAGGAATCGCCCCCCATAATGCAACGGACTCCCGATGATCCGCACCATGCCGCACAACCCCACGCCTCGCCCCGGTCGGATGCCGTCGGCTACAGCAGGTGATTGCGCCAGGCCATGCTCGAACTGCTGATCGACAGCCGCGTCATCACGCTGCACGGCCTGCTGGTCTTCACGGGCCTGGCGATTTATGTCATCGGCTCGCGGATCCGGCACCAGCGCCGCCATCCGTCGGCCGCCGTCGCCTGGGTGGTGTCGCTGGCGCTGGCACCGGAGTTTGCGTTGCCGCTGTACCTGCTGTTCGGCAGCCGCAAGGTGGCGCGGCGCGACACCGGCCTGCTCGTGCCCCCCGCGGCTGCCGCCCGCACGGGCCGCGATGCGCCGGACATGCGCAGCGCATTCCACCAGTTGGCCGACGCGATGGGGCTGCCGCCGGTGGCCAGTTACCGGCAGCTGCACATCCACGAAGACGGGCAGCAGGCCCTGGACGCCTTGCGCAGCCTGGTGCTGCAGGCGCGCCACACGCTGGACCTGTGCACCTTCCTGGTGGGCAACGACGCATTGGGGCGTGAACTCACCGAGTTGCTGGAGCAGCGCGCGCGCGCCGGCGTGCGGGTGCGGGTGCTGGTCGACGGGGTCGGCATCTACCTGGGCGGACGCATCGACCTGCGCCGGCTGCGCGCGGCCGGCGTGCAGGCCGAGCTGTTCGTGTCGCCCTTTCGATCGATCCTGCCGGGTCGTACCAACCTGCGCAACCATCGCAAGCTGGTGATTGCCGACGGATGCCGCACCTGGGCCGGCGGGCGTAACCTGGCGGCCGAATATTTCGTCGGCGACGACAGCCTGCTGCGGCACAAGTCGCCGTGGATCGACCTGAGTTTCACGTTCGCCGGCGCGCTGGCCTACCAGGCGCAGCAACGCTTCGACCAGGACTGGGCCTTTGCCACCGGCCAGGCCCGGGTCGACACGCCGGCCCACGGCCCGGTGGGGGACGAACCCGGCGCACCGGTGGCGCAACTGGTGGCCAGCGGGCCCGACCAGCTCGACGACACCTTGCATGTGTTGCTGGTCTCGAGTTGCTTCAGTGCGCGCCGCCGCATCCTGGCGATATCGCCGTATTTCGTGCCCGACCCGGTGTTGCTGATGGCCTTGACGCTGGCGGCGCGCCGGGGACTCGATGTCGAGCTGGTGTTGCCACGCCGCTCCAACCATCGCCTTGCGGACTGGGCGCGGCACGCCGCCTTGCGCGACCTGACCGCGGCCGGCGGCCGGGTCTGGCTGGTGCCCGGCATGCTGCACGGCAAGGCGGTGGTGTTCGACGACGACCTGGCACTGGCGGGTTCGGCCAATCTGGACGAACGCAGCCTGTTCCTGAACTACGAGCTGATGCTGGCGTTCCACGACCGCTCGTCGGTCAACGGATTCGCCGGCTGGATCACCCGCCAGCGCGTCGGCGCCGAGTTGTACCGCGGCGACCGGCCGGGCCTGGTGCGCGAGATGCTCGAAGGGCTGGTGCGCTGGTTGGCCTTCCAGTTGTGACGCGTCGGCGAGCGCCTGCGTGCTGCCGCGCCCATGCCCACGGCATCGCCTGGCGCAACCGTCACTCCGACGGCCGGGTCCGGGTCAATCCCGTTGGTGGCCCGTCGATGGCGGTCCAGCCGCCATCGACCGACAAGGAACTGCCGGTGACATAACTGGCCGCGTCCGAGGCCAGGAACGCCACGGCGGCGCCGACTTCCGACGGCTGGCCCCAGCGGTTGAACACCGTGTGGGCGGCATAGGTGTTGTAGATCTCCGGCCGCTCCTTGAGCGGCGCGGTCAGCCTGGTTTCGATGACGCTGGGCATGACCGCGTTGACGCGTACCCCGTATGCACCCACCTCGGCGGCAAAACCCTTGACCAGTTGCGCGATGCCGGCCTTGCTCGCGGCATAGATGCCAAGGCCCGGCTCCAGCGTGACGGCGCGCATCGACGAGCACAGGATCAGGCTGCCGGCACGGCGCTGTGTCATCGGTCGGCCGAAGGCGCGCAGGAAGTGGAACGCCCCCTTCATGTTCAGGTTCATGACCTGGTCGAATTCGTCCTCGGTGTAGTCGAGGATCAGTTTTCGGATGTTCAGCGCCGGCGTGGAGACGGCCACGTCGACATGGCCGTGGGTGACGATGGTGTGTTCGGCGAGCGCGGCGATATCCGCACCGCTGGCGGCGTCGACCGACCGGTGTTCGGCCGAGCCGCCGCCCTGGGTGATCTGGCCGGCGGTGGCCGATGCGCCGGCGGCGTCGCGGTCGGCGCAGACCACGTGGGCGCCGAGTTGGCCAAGGGCGTGGGCTGACGCCTGGCCGATGCCGGAGGCGGCGCCAAGAACCACGGCGATCTTGCCGTTGAGCTGAAAGAGTTGGCGGTAGTCTTGCATATGGATGTCCTGTCCTTGTGTCCCGTCAGTGGGTCGCAGCCCGGTTCGGGCTGTCCGTGGTCGCTTCTTTGCGCAGCACCACCCAGATGTCGCGCAACGCGTACGCGATCATGATGGAGCCGGCCAGTGGCATCACGCCGTACCAGTATTTCTTGCTGATGGCGAAGACCGGCGAGTTGTCGCTGGCATCGATCAGCAGGTTCCAGCCATGGTAGACCAGCAGCACCAGGAACACGATGCCCAGCACGCTGGCCAGCAGTGTCAGCAGCCGCTTCCATCGGCCATGCAGCAGGCCGGGCAACAGGTCGACGCCGAAGTGCGCATGGTCGCGCCACAGGCAGGCCGAACCCAGAAACACCAGCCAGGCGAACAGCAGCTCGATGATCTCGTCCGACCAGCCCATCGACATCATGCCGGTGAAACGGTTCACGACCGACACGGTGACGAGGACGAACAGCAACACCAGGCAGACGATGCAGATGAAACGCATGGCGGTGTAGACCAGGCGATCGAGGGCCGCGAGCATCATGGTGTCCCCATCAGCAGGCGCGGCAGCCAGGTCACGGTGGCCGGGACCAGCGTGATCAGCCCCAGCACCGTGAACAGGCCGATCAGGAACGGCAGGAGTTCGCGCGCCAGCGCCATCATCGGCACCTTGGCCACTGACGACACGGCGTACAGCACCATGCCCACCGGCGGCGTCAGCAGGCCCAGCATCAGGCTCAGCGTCATCATCACGCCGAAATGCACCGGGTCGATGCCCAGCGTGCCGATGATGGGCAGGAAGATCGGGATCGTCAGCAACATGATGGCGATGCCTTCCATGAAACAGCCGAGCAGCAGCAGGATGGCATTGATGATGAGCAGCACCATCAGCGGACTGTCGGACAGCGAGGTCAGCCAGGCGATCAGGTCGTCGGGCACGCGCAGGAAGATCAGCACCCAGCCGAAGAGGCCGGCCGCCGCCACGATGAACATCACCTGCGCGGTCTGGTGCACCGTGTCCCACAGAATCCTCGGCAGGTCTGTCCAGGCGATCTCGCGGTACACCACCATGCCCAGGAACAAGGCATAGAGACAGGCTGCCACCGAGGCTTCGGTCGGCGTGAACACGCCGGACAGGATCCCGCCCATGATCAGCGCCGGGGTCATGATCGCGGCCAGGCCGCCCAGCAGCGCCCGCACGACCTCGCGCAGCGTCGCGCGTTTTTCGCGCGGGTAGTTGCGTCGCACCGCGATGACGTATACCGTGGCCATCATCGCCAGGCCCATCAGCAGTCCGGGAACGACGCCGCCGAGAAACAGCGCGCCCACCGATATGCCGCTCATGGATCCATAGATCACCAGCGGGATCGACGGCGGGATCACCGGACCGATGGTGGCCGAGGCCGCGGTCACGGCCGCGGCGAACCGTGGCTGGTAGCCGGACCTGACCATGGCCTTCACCTCGATCGCGCCCAGGCCCATCGCGTCCGCCAGCGCCGACCCCGACATGCCTGCAAACACCATCGAGCCCAGGATGTTGACCTGGCCCAGCCCGCCCTTGAGATGGCCGACCAGGCTGTGCGCAAAGCGGAAGATGCGCTCGGTCATGCCCCCGGTGTTCATCAGGTTGCCGGCCAGGATGAAGAACGGAATCGCCAGCAGCGGAAACGAGGTGGTGCTGGCGTACAGGCGCTGGCCCATGACGCTGAGGATGTCGGCCTGGCCGATCATCACCAGCGTGGCCGCGGAGGTCAGGCACATCGCCACCGCAACGGGCAGTCCCAGGGCCATCAGCCCCAGGAGCAGCAGAAAGATAGCGAAGGTCTGCATGGGTGGAAACGGTCGTGTTGCGCCGACTTACTTCTTGCGCTCGGCGTCGACCATGCCCATGAACTTCTGCACGTTGGCCTCGCCGGCATAGGCGCCGATGCGCTGGTAGGCCGGGCCCATGACTGCGCGAAAGGCCGCCGGGTCGGGCCGCGTGACCTGCATGCCCAGCGATTGCAGTTTGGCGATCTGCGCGTCTTCTTCGGCGGCAATGGTCTTGCGCATCATGGCGCCGGCGGCCTTGCTTTCTTCCCGCAGGATGGCCTGTTGATCCGGCGTGAGCCTGGCCCAGGTCTTGGCGCTGATCACATGCACCATGCTGTTGTAGGCATGGCGGGTCAGTGCCAGGTGTTTCTGCACTTCGTAGAACTTGTTGTGCGTGATCACCGCGATCGGGTTTTCCTCGCCATCGACCACGCCTTGCGACAAGGCCATGTACAACTCGGGGAAGGCGATCTTGGTGGCGTTGGCGCCCGCCGCTTCCATGGCGGCTTCCAGTTGCACCTCGGGCGGAACGCGGATCTTCAGGCCCTTGACGTCGGCCGGTGTCTGGATCGGGCGCCGGCTGTTGGTCAGGTTGCGGAATCCGTACTCCCAGTTCGACAGCATCACGAAACCTTCCTTCTCGGCGATCGGTGCCAGCCAGTCCATGGCCGGGCCGTCGAGCACGCGGTGGGCATGGGCCAGGTCCTCGAACACGAACGGCAGCATCACCACGGCGAATGCCTTGTTGAATTTGTCGAGCGCGCCTTGCGTGGGCAGGCCCATGTCGATGGCGCCGAGCTTGACCTGCTGCAACTGGTCGGGGGGAGAACCCAGCGCGTTCGCCGGGTAGATCGACACCTTGACCTTGCCGGCGGTGCGGGCCTCGACCTTCTGGGCGAACTGCGTGGCCGCCAGGTTGGCCGGATGGCCGGCCTCGGCATAGTGGGCCAGGCGCAGTGTGACCTGCGCCATGCCCGACGTCGATGCGGCGAGCGCAAGTGCCGCCATCGATGCGCGTATCACGGTTTTGAGCTGTTTCATGGTAGTTGTCTCCGTCGGTTTGGATGGGCAAGGCTGCGCCTGTCGCTTGCGATCGGCCGATCGCAAATGTCTGGCGCGAGGGG
>CAXBDR010000243.1:0-7259 GCA_963974265.1 uncultured Rhodoferax sp. | reverse complement strand
TTCTTCATGCGCGTGGCCATGGGCCTGTCGCTGGGTGAGATCGACCGCGAGGCCCGCGCCATCGAGTTCTACGAGGTGTTGTCGTCGTTCGACTTCATGTCCAGCACGCCGACGCTGTTCAACAGCGGCACGCTGCGTTCGCAGCTCTCGTCCTGCTACCTGACCACGGTGCCCGACGACCTCGACGGCATCTACGAGTCGATCAAGGAAAACGCACTGCTGTCCAAGTTCGCCGGCGGCCTGGGCAACGACTGGACCCGGGTGCGCGCACTGGGTTCGCGCATCAAGGGCACGAATGGCGAGTCGCAAGGCGTGGTGCCGTTCCTCAAGGTGGTCAACGACACCGCGGTGGCGGTGAACCAGGGCGGCAAGCGCAAGGGCGCGGTCTGCACCTACCTGGAAGCCTGGCACCTGGACGTCGAGGAGTTCCTGGAACTGCGCAAGAACACCGGCGACGATCGCCGCCGCACGCACGACATGAACACCGCGAACTGGATTCCCGACCTGTTCATGCGCCGGGTCATGGAAAAAGGCAACTGGACCCTGTTCTCGCCGTCCAGCGTGCCCGACCTGCACGACAAGTTCGGCGCCGACTTCGAGCGCGCCTACGTGGCCTACGAGGAGCAGGCCGCCCGCGGAGAGATCAAGCCCAGCCGCACGCTGCCGGCCTCCGACCTGTGGCGCAAGATGCTGACCATGCTGTTCGAGACCGGCCATCCGTGGATCACGTTCAAGGACGCCTGCAACGTGCGCTCGCCGCAGCAGCACGTGGGCGTCGTGCATTCGTCCAACCTGTGCACCGAGATCACGCTCAACACCAGCGACACCGAGACCGCCGTGTGCAACCTGGGTTCGGTCAACCTGCTGCAGCACATCAAGGACGGCGGCATCGACCATGACAAGCTGCGCCGCACCGTGGGCATCGCGATGCGCATGCTCGACAACGTGATCGACATCAACTACTACGCGGTCAAGAAGGCGCGCGACTCCAACATGCGCCACCGGCCGGTGGGCCTGGGCGTGATGGCGTTCCAGGACAGCCTGTACAAGCTGCGCATCCCGTACGCCAGCGAGGCGGCGGTTGCATTCGCCGACCAGTCGATGGAGGCGGTCTGTTATTACGCCTACTGGGCCTCGACCGAGCTGGCGCGCGAGCGCGGCCGCTACTCGAGCTACAAGGGTTCGTTGTGGGACCGCGGCATCCTGCCGATCGACACGCTGGACCTTCTGGCCGAGGCCCGTGGCGGTTTCGTCGAGGTGGACCGTTCCGCGACGCTGGACTGGGATGCCTTGCGCAGCAAGATCGCCGTCGACGGCATGCGCAACTCGAACTGCGTGGCGATCGCGCCGACGGCGACGATCTCCAACATCATCGGCGTCGACGCATCGATCGAACCCTGCTTCGGCAACCTGTCGGTCAAGTCCAACCTCTCGGGCGAGTTCACCGTCATCAACGGCAGCCTGGTGCACGACCTCAAGCGCCTGGGCCTGTGGGACGACGTGATGGTCATGGACCTCAAGCATTTCGACGGATCGCTGCAGCCCATCGATCGCGTGCCGCAGGACATCAAGGCCTTGTACGCGACCGCGTTCGAGATCGAGACCCACTGGCTGGTCGAGGCCGCGGCCAGGCGGCAGAAGTGGATCGACCAGGCGCAGTCGCTCAACATCTACATGGCCGGTGCCTCGGGCAAGAAACTCGACGACACCTACAAGCTGGCGTGGGTGCGTGGTCTCAAGACCACCTACTACCTGCGCACGCAGTCGGCCACGCATGCCGAGAAGTCTACGGTTGCCTCCGGTCGCCTCAATGCGGTGTCGTCCGGCGCCGATGGCCAGGCCGGTGCCGCGCCGATGAGTGCACTCGACAAGGCAGCGGCCGCAGCGCGCGAACAACTGGCGGCGAGTCCGGCGACGGACGTCAAGTTCTGCGGCGTCGACGACCCGACGTGCGAGGCGTGCCAATAAGACGACCATGCATCGTCCGCGCATCATGCGCGGACGATGCTATTGAACAACACATCACGATGGCAGCGTGCATGAATGCTTTGCATTTCATGGCGCTGCTTTCATAATTCGAAGATTGGAATCCTCTATGTTGTCCTGGGACGAAGAAGTCAAGCCCACATCGCCATCGACATTTGCGCGTGACCCGCAACAGGGTCGCTCGGTGGCCCCATCCTTGCACACACCGCAGGCTCGTGTTCTCGATGATGGCGCACCGATGCCGTCCCCCGCTGCCGGCGCTTCGACAACCGCTCCGACCCAGCGCCGCGTCAACGCAGCCGACAAGCGCATCATCAACGGACAGACCGACGTCAACCAGCTGGTTCCCTTCAAGTACAAGTGGGCCTGGGAGAAATACCTCTCGAGCTGTGCCAACCACTGGATGCCGCAAGAAGTGAACATGACGCGCGACATCGCGTTGTGGAAAGACCCGAACGGCCTGACGGACGACGAGCGCCGCATCGTCAAGCGCAACCTCGGATTCTTCGTCACCGCCGATTCGCTGGCTGCCAACAACATCGTGCTGGGCAGTTACCGCCACATCACGGCGCCCGAATGCCGGCAGTTCCTGCTGCGCCAGGCTTTCGAGGAGGCGATCCATACGCACGCCTACCAGTACATCGTCGAGTCGCTCGGCCTGGACGAGAGCGAGATCTTCAACGCCTACAACGAGGTCGACTCGATCCGCAACAAGGATCAGTTCCTGATCCCGTTCATCGAGACGCTGACCAACCCGCATTTCAAGACCGGCACGCAGGAGGCCGACCAACAGCTGCTCAAGTCGCTGATCGTCTTCGCCTGCCTGATGGAAGGCCTGTTCTTCTACGTGGGCTTTACGCAGATCCTGGCGTTGGGTCGGCAGAACAAGATGACTGGTGCGGCCGAGCAGTACCAGTACATCCTGCGCGACGAATCCATGCATTGCAACTTCGGCATCGACCTGATCAACCAGATCAAGCTCGAGAATCCGATGCTCTGGACCGCGGCGTTCAAGGCCGAGATCCGTGCCTTGTTCGAGCAGGCGGTTGCACTCGAATACCAATACGCCGAAGACACCATGCCGCGCGGTGTGCTGGGCATGAACGCATCCATGTTCAAGGGTTACCTGCGCTACATCGCCAACCGGCGTGCGACCCAGATCGGGCTGGAGGCGCTGTACCCGAACGAAGAAAACCCGTTCCCCTGGATGAGCGAGATGATCGACCTGAAGAAGGAGCGCAACTTCTTCGAGACCCGTGTCATCGAGTACCAGTCGGGCGGCGCCTTGTCCTGGGATTGACGCGCGCATCGTACGACCCACCATGGCTCAACCGAATCCACATTTCTTCGCAGGCTCCGCAGAGAGTCGCGAAGACGTGTGTCACCCCATTCAAGGTGCTGGGATAAGGCCCAACACCCTGAATCGCTCCATGTGCTCCAACAGGCATGAAGTGCTCTTTGTTTCTTGATCAAGGAGAAAATGATGGCAACTGCAAAAAAACCGGCGGCAAAAAAGGCCGCTCCTGCGAAGAAGGCCGCGGCCAAGAAGGCCCCGGCTAAGAAGGCTGTAGCGAAGAAGGCTCCGGCCAAGAAGGCTCCGGCCAAAAAGGTCGTAGCGAAAAAGGCCCCGGCCAAGAAGGTCGTAGCCAAGAAGGCTCCGGCGAAGAAAGCGCCAGCCAAGAAGGCGGTAGCGAAGAAGGCTCCGGCCAAGAAGGTCGTCGCCAAGAAGGCCCCGGCGAAGAAGGCTGCTGCCAAGAAGGCGCCAGCCAAGAAAGCCGTAGCGAAGAAGGCCCCGGCCAAGAAGGCGCCAGCCAAGAAAGCCGCTGCCAAGAAGGCGCCGGCCAAGAAAGCTGCCGCCAAGAAGCCTGCCGCCAAGAAGGCCGCGAAGAAAGCCGCGAAGGCGCCCGCTGCCCCTGCCTCTGCCGCTCAGACGACGCTGAACCCGCAAGCGGCCTGGCCGTTTCCGACAGCCAGCAAGCCCTGAGCGAGCCTGAGCGTTCGCATCAAGCCCGATACCTCACGGTGTCGGGCTTTTTTCATCGGCGACGCACGCCCGAGTCGGGGTTTACAGGCGCAGTGTCGCGTCCCTGTCGATGCTGTAGTTCTGCGGGCCGCGCTGCGCGATCTTGATCGAGCCCAGCCGGTTGCCGAGCATGGCGCAGCGTTCCAGCGACCATCCGCGCTCCAGGCCGTACAGCAATGCGCCGCGGTAGGCGTCGCCGCAGCCGGTCGGATCGACGACCGATGCCGCGGCGACCGCCGGCACGTGGGTCTTGACACCGTCGATCCATACCTCGCTGCCCTGTGCGCCGATGGTGACGATCAGGCCGCGCACCTTGCGCGAGATCTCGGCGGTGTCCCAGCCCGTCCGGTCGCTGAGCATCTTGCCTTCGTAGTCGTTGACGGCAATCCAGCTGGCCTTGCCGACGAAGTCACGCAACTCGGCACCGTCGAACCGCGGCAGCTGCTGGCCCGGATCGAAGATGAAGGGAATGCCGGCCTCGGAGAACTGCGCCGCATGCTGGACCATTGCATCACGGCCATCGGGAGCGATGATGCCCAGCCGGATGTCGTCTCGCGCACTGATCCGGTTGCGCCAGGCCTGCTCCATTGCGCCCGGATGGAAGCCGTTGATCTGGTTGTTGTCGGTGTCGGTGATGATCATCGCCTGAGCCGTGTAGGCGTCTTCGATCGTGCGCACGAATTCGCAGCCGATGCCCAGGTCATCGAGTCGCTTGCGATAGTCGTCGCCGTCGACACCCAGCGTGGCCATGGGCAGCGGGTCGCCGCCGAGCAGCTTGAGGCTGTAGGCGATGTTGCCGGCGCAGCCGCCGAAGTCGCGCCGCAGCGAGGGCACCAGGAACGACACGTTCAGGATGTGCAGCTGCTCGGGCAGGATTTGCTCGGCAAACCGTCCCTCGAAGTTCATGATGGTGTCGAAAGCCAGCGAGCCGCAGATCAGGGATGCCATGGGGGGTCCGGTCGGTATCAGGGATAGAAGGCGAGCAGGCGGTAACCGGCCACGCGCTGTGCGCTGGCGTCCGCCTGCACGGTCAGCGCGAGCGAGCCGGTCCAGACCGATTCGCCGGCCAGTGCGTCGGAGCGGGCGCCGAATTCCGCGGGCAGGATCACGCGGCGAATCACCGCCTGGTCCTGCGGGTCGGTGAGCGAGAGCTCCACCGCGGGCATGGCAACGTCGATCGGAGCCGTGTTCTTCAGCGAGAAGCCGAGTCGATAGTCGTCGCCGCGCACGCGGCTGAACGACGAGCTGTCGATGACGATCGATTCGATCTGGCGCAGGGGCGCGATCGTGCAGCCGGCCACGGAGCACAGGGCCTCGAGGACGGGACGCATCCCGGGCTGCGCCGCAGCGACCCGGTCGCGCTCCTTGACCAGCAGTTGCATGCCCAGCAATGCCAGCAACACGACCAGCGCGACGACGAGCGCCACGCGCACCATCGGCCGGCGCCAGATCGACGGTGCCTGGTCGTCCTGCAGAAAGGACGGGCGCGGTACGGCCGCATGGGCATGGCCGGTGCCGGTTCCGATGCTCTGCGGCTCGTCGGCGGCCGCGTCGCGAGCGAGTTCCGGCACCGGCGGAAAGTCGAGTTCCGGCGGAGGCAGGGTATCCATGTCGGCCGCGTCGGCACCGTAGGGCGCGTCGATCCCGGTGCGGGGGTCGGTGGGAGGTCCGTCCCGCCAATCGACTTCCAGCGCGGTGTCGCTGGCCGGTTGCATCATGTCGTCGATATCGAGCGCATCACCGCGCTGCGCGGCCGCCGCCGCGGCCAGATCGGTGGGAGCCGGCGATGCTGCGAACCGGGCTTCGTCCGGAGCTGTGTTCGATGCGCCCGACGCAGGCGCGGCTGCGTCGCGCGTCGCCATCGCGGGGGCCGCTGGCCAGGGAGGCGGCGGTGGCGTCGAGGATGTGTGAGGCGGTGACGCTGGCGCTGGCGGTGCTGGCGGTGCTGGCGGGGTTGGACTCGCGGGTCGCGCCGCGGGCGGCGGCGCGGCAGCCGCTTCGTCGCCCGATGGAACCATGTTCTGGGTGGCGTCGAAAACCTCCGCGCATTGCCCGCATCGGACCCAGCCTTCCGACACGCGCAACTGATCCGGCACGACCCGGAACATGGTTTCGCATGTCGGGCAACGTGTGATCAGGCTCATGGCGAAATCATTGTAGTGTCGCGTCCGGCCTCACAGGCGCGCAGTCATCAGGATCCAGCCCTCCTGCGAGGCCGAGACCTCCAGTGCCGCATGGGGCGCATATGCCTGCCTAAGTTCGTCGGCCTGGCGCTCCAGGATGCCCGACAACACCAACGATCCGCCCGGGGCGACCCGGGCGCACAACAGGGGCGCGAGCACCTTGAGCGGCGTGGCCAGGATGTTGGCCAGCACCGTCCGGTACTGGCCGCTGGCCTCATCCGGCAGTCCGCAGGCGATGTGCACGCCATTGGCCTGGGCATTGTCTCTGGCCGACGTCACCGCCGCCGGGTCGATGTCCAGCGCGTCGGCGCCCGTGGCGCCGAACATGGCGGCGGCAATCGCCAGGATGCCGGAACCGCAACCGTAGTCCAGTACCCGTCCGAGCGTGCCGGCACCGCGGTTGCGGGCGATCCACTGCAGGCACATGCGGGTCGTCGGATGGGTGCCGGTTCCGAATGCCAGGCCCGGATCGAGGCGGATGACGTGGCTCGCCTGCGCCGGCGGTTCATGCCAGGTCGGCACGATCCAGAAATCGGGCTCGATGGCGACCGGTTCGAACTGCGATTGCGTCAGCCGCACCCAGTCCTGCTGCGCCAGCGGCGCTATGCCGTCGACCGTGCAATCGGCGAAGAAATCCTGCGCGCCGAGGATGCGCGCCGCGTCGCGCGCGGTCGCGTCATCGGCGAACAAGGCCTTGATCGTGGAGTGGCGCCAGCCAATCGTCGTGGGCACCATGCCGGGCTCGCCGAACAAGGCCTGTTCGGCGTCGGTCAGGGCATCGGCGTCCTCGACGCTGACGCTCTGGGCGTCCAGGGCCTGCAAGGCGTCGGAGACTTCCTCGACCCGATCTTGCGGGCAGCGCAGGCTCAGTTCGACCATGTCGCCTCCGTCAGCGCTTGTGCTGCGCAAGCCACTCTTCCAGGTAGTGGATGTTGGTGCCGCCGCCACAGAACTTGGCGTCGACCACCAGCTCGCGATGCAGCGGGATGTTGGTATTGATGCCCTCGACCACGGTCTCGCCCAGTGCGGTTCGCATGCGTGCCAGCGCCTGTTCGCGTGTGTCGCCA
>CAXBDR010000242.1:0-7285 GCA_963974265.1 uncultured Rhodoferax sp. | reverse complement strand
GATGATGGCTTTCTCCTGGGCGTCGAGCGCGGCGGTGTCGAGCGCCACGCCCTTGCGCCTGGCGCCGGCCTCGGCCACGATGCGCATCGTCGTGGCCGCCTGTTCGCCGCCCATGACCGCGGTGCGCGCATTGGGCCACGAGAACAGGAAACGCGGATCGTAGCCGCGCCCGCACATGCCGTAGTTGCCGGCGCCGAACGATGCGCCGCACATGATGGTCAGTTGCGGCACGCTGGCATTGGCCACGGCCTGGATCATCTTCGCGCCGTGCTTGATCATGCCGCCGCGTTCGAAGTCCTTGCCCACCATGTAGCCGGTGGTGTTCTGCAGGTAGACCAGCGCGGTGCCGCTCTGGCAGCAGGCCTGGATGAAGTGGGTCGCCTTGTTGGCGCCGTCCGGATCGAGCGGACCGTTGTTGCTGATGATGCCCACCGGGTGGCCTTCGATGCTGGCATGACCGGTGATCGTGGCCGGGCCATACAAGGCCTTGAACGCGAGGAAGTCCGAGTCGTCGACGATGCGTGCGATGACCTCGTGCATGTCGGCCGGCTTGCGCCCGTCGGCCGACAGGATGCCGAGCAGGTCCTGCGCGTCGTGGCGTGGCGGCGCGGCGGTGGTGCGTGCGGGGGGACCCCCGGCCAGGTGCCGCTGCCAGTGCAGGCGCTGCACGATGTCGCGCGCCAGGCGCACGCCGTCGGCATCGTCCTCGGCCATGTATTCGCCCAGGCCCGACACGCTGGCATGCATCTCGGCGCCGCCGAGTTCCTCCTCGGTGGCGATCTCGCCGGTGGCCGCCTTGAGCAGCGGCGGGCCGGCCAGGAAGGCGCGGGCGCGCCCGCGCACCAGCACCACGTAGTCCGACAGGCCCGGCATGTAGGCGCCGCCGGCGGTCGAGGAGCCATGCACGACGGTGATCACCGGCAGCCCGGCGGCCGACAGCCGCGCCAGGTTGCGAAAAATCGTGCCGCCGTGCACGAAACCCTCGACCTTGTATCGCAGCAGGTTGGCGCCGGCGCTCTCGACCAGGTGCACGAAGGGCAGCTTGTTGTCCAGCGCGATCTGCTGGGCGCGCAGCATCTTCTCCAGGCCCATGGCGCGGATCGAGCCCGCCTCGATGCCGGAGTCCGACGCCACCACCATGCAGCGTGCGCCGGCCACACTGCCGATGCCGGTGATGACGCCGGCACCCGCAATACATTTCGCCGGGTCGGGATGGTCCATGCCGTAGCCGGCCAGGGCCGACAGTTCCAGCCAGGTGCTGCCCGCATCGAGCAGTAGCGCGATGCGTTCGCGCGGCAGCAACTGGCCGCGCTTGTCGAACAGCGGCCGGGCCGAGGCCGAACGCTCGCGCGTGCGCTCGACCAGGCCACGCGCCTCGGCCAGCAGCCGTTCCATGTGCGCCCGGTTGCGGACATGGTCTTCCGATTGCGGCTGTATCCGGGTGGCGAGGACAGGCATGAAGCGGACTCGGGTAGTGCGGGTCGTTCGATTGTGCCGCACCGTATGTGCCACGCGGGGGACGCCGGAACGATCGCTCACGGGCCGTCATCGGCCGGTCGGCTCCCGGATGCCGATGGTCGCGCCGGCCTGAAGCCCTTGCGGCTTGCGGCACAATGGACCGATTCCTCATCGATCGATCGCTTTGCCCATGGCCCGATTTCCCGACATCCAGCAACGCATCCGCGACGACATCCTGGCCGGCGAACTGGTTTTCGGCACACGGGTCACCACGGCCGAACTCGCGCAGCGGTATGGCGTGAGCCAGATGCCGATCCGCGAGGCGCTGCGCGAGTTGCGCGGCGAAGGCCTGGTGACGATGGAGCCCAATCGCGGCGCGCGGATACGTTCGATCGACCCGGACTTCGTGGGCAACATCTTCGACATCCGCAATGCCCTCGAGGTGCTGATGGTGCGTCGGGCCGCGCGCCTGCGCACGCCGGAGCAGGTGGCGCGCATGCGTGCCATCGAGCTCGACCTCGAAGCCTGCGTGCAGCGCCAGGACTACCCCGGCGCCTTGCTGGCGAACCGGTACCTGCACCAGCTCATCAGCGAGATGGCCGCGAACCCGGATGCGCAGCAGTTGCTGGACCGGCACTGGTTGTTGCTGGCCGGCTTGTGGCGCGAGAACAAGTACAGCCCGGAGCGTTACGAAGGCGTCATCAACGACCACCGGCACATGATCGAGGCGATCAGCGATGGCGACGCCGAAGCGGCGGCCATCCTGACGCATGCCCATGTGCTCAAGGCCAAGCAGATCCTGCTCAAGCTGATCGAACAGCGTTACGGCAGCGTCAAGCCGGCGCGTACGCGTCGCACACGCAAGGCGGCGCAGCCGGCGGCATCGATCGACGACGCCGATTGACGCTGCCGGTGCGCGCCGGGGCGTGCGACGGTGTCCTGCGGCTCAGGCCGCCAGCCCGGCCAGGCGCGGATGGGCCAGAACGGCGGCGTTGACCAGGAGTGCCGGCCGGCGCCCGGCCGCCAACAACCCGACGGCGGCCGCGCAACTGCGGTTGGCCTTGCTGTTGAGTTCGTCGGTGTAGGCCAGGTTGTGCGAGCCCAGGATCACATTGTCCAGCGCGAACAGCGGGTTGTCGCGCTCGGGCGGCTCCTGGGCGAACACGTCGATGCCGGCGCCGCCGATGCGGCCACCGCGCAATGCGTCGACCAGCGCGGCTTCGTCGACCACCTCGCCGCGTGCGGTGTTGATCAGCACCGCATGCGGCTGCATGCGCGCCAGCGCCCTGGCATCGATCAGACCGCGCGTGGCGTCGTTCAGCGGACAACACAGGGCGACGAAGTCGGATTCGGCCAGCAGGCGTTCGAGCGCAACCGGCTCGACGTTCAGGCCGGTGTATCTCGACGGGTTCACGCGTGGCGTTGTCCCCAGATGGCGCATCTCCCAGGGCTGGACCAGTCTCAGCAGTTCCAGCCCGATGTTGCCCAGGCCGACCACGCCCAGCGTGCGGCCGGTGAGGCCCCGGCCGACCTCGTTCCAGCGTTGCGACCAGCGGCCGTCACGCGTGGCCCGGTCGCGGGGCAGCAGCCGGTGGGAAAACGCCAGCATCATCGCCATGATCGACGAGGCCACGGGTCGCGCCACCGCGTCCGGCGTCGTGTACACCATGACGCCGGCGCGCGTGCAGGCGTCCACCGCGATATGGTCGAAACCCACGCCGTTGCGGGCCAGCAGGCGCAGTCGCAACGTGCCGCCGGCCTGCGGGTCGAACAAGGCGGCATCGACCGGATTGCGCTTGATCATCAGGGCGTCGTAGCGGCACAGGTCGGCGCGCGTGACCGGTGCCTGCGCCGGCTGCTCCAGCGTCTCGATGACCAGGCCCTCGATGGCCTGCAGCGCGGCCATTGCCTGCGGGTCCATGGTGCTGCTGCCGTCCTGGGCCAGGAAGTCGCGGCTGATGCCCAGCCGCAGGGTGCCGTCGTTCACTGCGTGACGCTCCGGTTCACAGTGCCACCTTGGCGGTGCGGGCCACCTTGGTCCACTTCTGGATCTCATTGTCCTGGAACTGGCGCAGTTCGGCCGGGCTTCCGCCCACCGGCTCGGTACCCTGGGCCTGCAGCTTCTCGCGCACGTCGGGCATCCGGATGATCTCGTCCAGGGCCTGGTTGAGCTTGCTGATCGCATCAGGCGGCGTGCCCTTGGGCGCGAAGAACGCGAACCAGGCCACCGACTCGAAACCCTTGTAGCCCGACTCGTCGATGGTCGGCACGTCCGGCAACTCGGGGCTGCGCTTGAGCGTCGTGACGCCGAGTGCACGCAGCTTGCCCGACTTGATGTGCGGAATGGCCGGCGGCAGGTTGCCGCAGAACATCTGCACCTGGCCTGCGATGACGGATTGCACCGCGGGCGACGCGCCCTTGTAGGGTACGTGGAGCAGGTCGATGCCGGCCATCATCTTCAGGTATTCGCCCGACAGGTGGGCCGAACTGCCGTTGCCGCCCGAGGCGAACGAATATTTGCCCGGCTCCTTCTTTGCCAGCGCGACGAACTCGGCCAGGTTGGTGGCGGGGATGGACGGGTGGATGACACAGACGTTGGGCGTCTTGTTGATCAGGATCACCGGCTCGAAGTCCTTGATCGGGTCGTAGGCCAGCTTGTCGTAGACCGCCGCATTGATGCCGTGCGAGCCAGCCGTGCCGATGATGAAGTGGTAGCCGTCGGGCGTGGCATTCTTGCCCGCGACGCTGCCGATGATGCCGCCGGCCCCGGTCTTGTTGTCGATGACGAAGCCCTGGCCGAGTTTTTCCTGCAGCTTCTGGCCCAGCAGGCGCCCGGCAAGGTCGGCACCGTCACCGGGCGCGCCCGGGACGATGATCTGCACTGGTTTGTTGGGCCAGGCCTGGGCGCGCAGCGGCAGGTGCACGGACATGGCCAGCGCAGCGACACTGGCGGCAACAACGGAGACAAGTGATTTCATGATGGGCCTTTTAGATCAAAAAATGGGTTTATGAGATTCGCAATCAGGTTTATACGCCAAATTATGATCAAATTCAATGGGATCCAGCGCCGAGAATGGCGCTGCCGGCACCATTGTTGAAAGGAAACCTCGCGCCATGAGTACCCCGTCCACTGCCCGCTACAAGGGCGTTTTCCCGGTCGTTCCCACCATCTTCGATGCCGATGGCGACATCGATCTGCCCGGCCAGTTGCGTTGTGTCGACTTCATGATCGATGCCGGCTCCCACGGCCTGTGCATCCTGGCCAATTTCTCCGAACAGTTCTCGTTGTCGGACGACGAGCGCGAAAAGCTGACCACTGCGATCCTGGACCACGTCGCCGGTCGGGTTCCCGTCATCGTGACGACGACGCACTACGGCACGCGTGTGTGCGCCGAACGCAGCCGGCGCGCCCAGCAGGCCGGCGCCAGCATGGTCATGGTGATGCCGCCCTACCATGGTGCGACGATCCGCGTCGGCGAGGCCGGCATCCGCGGGTTCTTCGAAGCGGTCTCGAACGCCATCGACATCCCGATCATGATCCAGGACGCGCCGGTCAGCGGCACCGCGCTGCCGGTGGCGCTGCTGGCGCAGATGGCGCGCGAGATCCGCAACGTCGCGTATTTCAAGATCGAGACGCCGCAGGCCGCGTCCAAGCTGCGTGAACTGATTGCCGCCGGCGGCGATGCGATCGAAGGCCCCTGGGACGGCGAGGAGGCGATCACGTTGCTGGCGGACCTCGATGCCGGCGCGACCGGCGCCATGACCGGCGGCGGCTACCCGGACGGCATTCGCCAGATCCTCGACCCGTACATGGCGGGCGATCGCGAGGAGGCGGTGCGCCAGTACCAGCGCTGGTTGCCGCTGATCAACTACGAGAACCGCCAGGGCGGCATCCTGAGCTGCAAGGCCTTGATGCTGGAGGGCGGCGTCATCGGCTGCGACGCCGGACGCCATCCGTTCCCGGCCATGCATCCGGCCGTGCGCGCCGGGCTGCTCGACGCCGCGCGCCGGCTCGATCCGATGGTGCTGCGCTGGGGGCGCTGACGGCGCGGCTCAGTGCGCCAGCTGCGCACGTGCCCGGTGCAGCCGCACGAACAGGTTGTCCGCGCTGATGGCCAGTTGTCGGCAGACAGTCTCGGTCGGCTCCTCGTGCAGTACCCGCAGCCGCATGGCGTCGCGCAGCGCCGGCGCCAGCGCGTCGATGCGCGCCAGTGTCTGCGCCAGGCGTTCGCGCTGTTCCACCACTTCGTGCGGGCCCGGTTGCGGGCACGCGATGGCCAGGGCGCCGTCGTCGTCGTTCTGCTCCTCCAGGCTGTCGGTGCCGGCGCGCTGGCGCACCAGGTCGACGATCTTGTTCTTCAGGATGGCGGTCAGCCAGGAGCGCAAGGCGCTGCGGCCGGCAAACGCGGCCTTGCCGGTCAGCACGGCCTCGAACACGTCGTGCACGACGTCCTCGGCCAGCATCGGATCGTGCAGCCGGCGCTGGGCGAACCGGACCAGGTCCTTGCGGTGCGCAACCATCTCGCTCCAGTGCACGGCCACGCTGGCCGCGGATGGGTGCGACGAGGTGTCGGTGCGTCGGCTTGCTTGCATGGGGTTCTCCTGTCCTTGCGTGTGGCGATGACCCGACTGTGCGGTGGCCACATCGCGCTGGCCTCGCGCCACGTCACAGCCAGATAACAATTGCATCGGATTGCGGAAACGGTCCGTGGCGCCGCGCGCGTAAGAATGCGGCGCCAAAAGCAGACAATGCCTGCATGGCCCACTCGATTCTTGTTGCCGAAGACCAGACCGACATTCGCGAACTGCTTGTCATGAGCCTGCGCAATGCCAACTACGCCGTGCAGGCGGTGGCCGACGGCCTGGCCGCGTTGCGCAGCCAGGAGGCCCGGGCCAGCGACCTTCTGATCCTCGACCTGATGATGCCCGGCCTGGACGGACTCGAGGTCTGCAAGGCCTTGCGTGCACGCGGCAGCACCACGCCGATCCTGATGCTCACCGCCAAGTCGACCGAGCTCGACCGGGTGCTGGGCCTGGAGCTGGGCGCCGACGACTACCTGACCAAACCGTTCTCGCTGGCCGAGCTGCTGGCGCGCGTCAAGGCCTTGCTGCGCCGTGCCGATCTGCAGCGGGCGGCGCAAAGCGGCTCCCCGGCCCAGCCAGCGCTGGTGCGCAACGGCGACCTGGAGATCGCGCCGGCCAAGCGCAGCGTGCGTTACCGCGGCGTGGCGCTGGAATGCACGGCGCTGGAGTTCGACCTGTTGCTGCATTTCGCGCAGCATCCGGGCCATGTGTTCTCGCGCGCGCAGCTGCTCGATGCGGTCTGGGGCTACACGCACGACGGCTACGAGCACACAGTCACGACGCATATCAACCGGCTGCGCGCCAAGCTCGAGGCCGATCCGATCCGGCCCGAGCTGATTCTCACGGTGCGCGGGGCGGGTTACAAGATGCGCGAGGCGCCGGGGTGAGGTTTCGCCGCCGGTTGCCCGATGTGCCTGGTCGCGCGGGAGCGGCACCATGAGCGTGCGCCTGCGCATCGCGCTGACGATCTTCATCACCGGTGCGCTGACCGCGATCGGCGTCATCGCCACCGTGTTGTTCGCGTTCCAGCGTTTCGAGCACGAGACGACCTTTCACCGCGCCGACGCTTTTCTCGGACGGGTCGTCGACATGTACGACAACATCTTCGAAATGCACCAGCGCGAGCCGCAGCAGTTCAACCAGTTCCTGCGCAACCTGGTGCTGTTCGAGCCCGACACGCAGCTGTACCTGCTCGACGCCGAAGGCACGGTGTTGTCGTCCACCGGCAGCGCGGTGTTGCCGC
>CAXBDR010000241.1:0-7294 GCA_963974265.1 uncultured Rhodoferax sp. | reverse complement strand
GGCCGCCCTGCCCCATCTCCAGTTCGCGGTACTTGACAAACGACTCGTCGATGAAGACATCGAGAATGCCGGTGTCGGTGAAGTCGAGCAGGGTCGTCAGGAAGGTCGCGCTGGCCACCGGCTTCTCGCCGCGTTGGGCCAGCACTGCCAGCGCCGTGCACAGGATGGTGCCGCCGACGCAAAACCCCAGCGCATTGATGGTCTTGGAGCGGCTGATCTCCTGCACCACGCCGATCGCCTTGATCGCCGCGTTCTCGATGTAGTCGTCCCAGGACGTCTTGGCCAGCGAAGCGTCCGGATTGCGCCAGCTCACGACGAAGGTGCGATGGCCCTGTTCGACGGCATATCGCACCAGCGAGTTCTCGGGCTGCAGGTCCAGGATGTAATACTTGTTGATGCACGGCGGGATCAGCAGCAAGGGCTTCTCGTACACCTTGGCCGTCAGCGGCTTGTATTCCAGCAACTGGAACAACTCGTTCTCGTACACCACGGCGCCTTCGGTCGTGGCGACGTTCTTGCCGACTTCGAACAGGCTCTCGTCGGTCATCGACACGTGGCCTTGCCGGATGTCGTGCAGCAGGTTCTGCATGCCCTTGGCAATACTTTCACCCTGCGTTTCGATCGCCTTGCGCTGGGCCTCGGCATTGAGTGCCAGGAAATTGCTCGGCGCGGCCGCTGCCAGCCATTGCTCGACGGCGAATCGCACCCGGGCCCGCGTCTTCTCGTCGGCCTCCACCGCGTCGGCCAGCCCGATCAATGCACGCGAATTGAGCAGGTAGTTGGCCGCCGTCAGGGCCGCCATCGGGTTGCCGCTCCAGGCCGAATCGGCGAAGCGCTTGTCGTGTACCTGGGGCTTGCCCTCGAGCGTCTGGCTCCACAACTGGCTCACTTCCTGCAGATACTGCTGCTGCAACTGTTGCAGCTTGGAGGCCGAAAACTGCAGCGTGGGCGCCGCACCGTCGGGCAAGGTCGGCATTCCGGCCTGCATGGGAGGCATGAGGTTTTGCAAGGCCTGCATGGCGCCGGTCCAGCCGCTGGTCATCTGCTGTTGCAGCTGTTCTGCCGATTGGCTCCAAAGGTCCGTCTTTTCCTGATTCATCGTGTCTCCAGCAATACCCTGGCGGTACGGCAAGAGTATCGCAGACGCGTCCTTCGTCAAACTGACATACGCGCTAGACTTGCCCCGACATGTATCTAGTCCTCATTGCCTGGCTGTATGTAACCCTGATGATGGCCGTGGCGGAGGCCACCAGTTCCCAGGGCACCGTGCTGGGCGCCATCGTCACGTTCATCCTGTACGGCGTCGGTCCGGTCTCGCTGCTCATGTACCTGCTGCGCACCCCTGCGCGGCGCAAGGCCTTGCGGGCACGCGAGGCGGCCGAGTCAGTCGAACCAGATGCAGGCAGCCATGCGCCCGCTGCCGCCCAGGGCGATGCTGTCGCGCCGGTGCGAAAAGAACCGTGACGGATCACCCACGGTGCACCAGGCCGGACTCGAATCGTTGCCGTAGATCCGGCTGATGCCCAGTGCGCGCAGGCGCATGCGTGCCAGGCCGGCCAGATCGGCGAACCACTTGCCTGGCTTGCCGGGCCGAAACGACGCGTCGGCGGCTGCGTCCCGCGCCCGGAACGCGGCACGCACCTCTGGCCCGACCTCGAACGCGTCCGGCCCGATGCAGGGTCCGAGCCAGACCAAGGTGTCCGCGGCCACCATCGCGCCGGACGAGGCCGTCGCGGATGGCTCCGTCACCAGCGTCCGGAACTGGCCGAAGTTCTCCTCCAGCACGCCCTCGGCCAACCCGCGCCAGCCTGCGTGGGCCGCGGCCACCACCCGGCCGCCGGCATGGGCGAACAACACCGGCAGACAGTCGGCCACCCGTATCGTGCAGACCACGCCGGCGGTTCGGGTGCAGCAGGCATCGGCCTCGATGGCGCCGGCCTCTGACGGTCCCGACAGTTCGACCGACCGGCAACCGTGGACCTGGCTGAGATAGTTCGGCTCGACCCCAAGCGCCGCATGCAGGCGAGCCCGGTTGTGCTGTACGGACTGCGCATCGTCATCGCTGGGGCGGCCCAGGTTGAGCGTGTCGAACGGCGCCTGCGACACCCCCCCGTGGCGCGTCGTGAATACCGCATGCACCGAATCGGGGACCGGCCATTGCGGCACGATCCAGTCCGGATGCCAGTCTCCCCGGCTCACGCCGCGTCCGCCGGTTGGCCGCGCGCCGCTGTCATGCCTCGAAATCCGGGCAGGCGGACGGCTGGGCCGCCTGGAACGCCGGCAGCGCCATGCAGGCGTCGAACGCCGCCATGGTGCGCGGCAGCCCGGAGAAATCGCAATCGAAGCGTTGGCCGTTGAAGATCTGCGGCACCAGGCAGCAGTCCGCCAGCGTCGGGGTGTCGCCGAAACAATAGGTACTGGTCGGCAACGGCTCCAGCTGGCGCTCGAACGCCACCAGGCCTTCGCGCACCCAGTGGCGGTACCAGGCGGTCTTGGCCGCTTCGTCGGCCTTGAGGTCGCGCACCAGGTACTTGAGCACGCGCAGGTTGTTCAGCGGGTGGATCTCGCAGGCGATGCTCTGCGCCAGCCCGCGCACACGGGCACGATCGACCGGATCGGCCGGCACCAGGCGCACCTGCGGATGGGTTTCGTCGAGATATTCGATGATGGCCATCGACTGCGACAGACGCAGGGCGCCGACCTCCAGCACCGGCACCAGTCCATCGGCCGCAATGGCGGCGTAGGCCGGCAACCTGTGGTCGCCGCGGGCCAGGTGGACCGGCACGTATTCGTAGGGCAGTTGCTTGAGCGCCAGCGCGATACGCACCCGGAACGAGGCGGACGAACGAAAGTAGTTGTAGAGCTTCATGGGCCGATAGCATAGCCACAATCGCCGGTTCGCCGCTGGTTTGCCGCTGGCTGCGCTTCGCTACACTGGCAGGATCGCCGGTGCTGCCACCGGGCTCCAACCTGAACTGCCGACCGCCATGCTGCATCCCCAGGCCCGCGCCCTGCTCGACCTGATGGTCGAACGCGCCGTACCGCCGACCCATACCCTGACGCCGCAGGAAGCACGCGCAGCCTACCGCGACCGTCGTGGCTTCACCCAGCCCGATCCGCCCCCGGTGGCATCGACCGAAGACCTGTTCGCCGATGGCCCGCATGGCCCGATCGCATTGCGCCTGGTGCGGCCGCAGGGCTCGCCTGCTGCAGGCACGCCGCTGCCGGTGCTGGTGTATTTCCATGGCGGCGGCTGGGTCATCGGCGACCTGGACACCCATGACAGCCTGTGCCGGCAATTGGCCAACGCATCCGGATGCGCGGTACTCGCGGTCGACTACCGCATGGGGCCCGAGCATCGTTTCCCCTGTGCGGTCGACGACTGCCTGGCGGCAACCCGGTGGTGCCGGGACCACGCGGCCCGGCTCGGGCTCGATGCGTCGCGCATGGCCGTCGGGGGCGACAGCGCCGGCGGCAATCTTGCGGCCGTCGTCGCGATCGCCGCGCGCGACAGCGGCGAACTGCCGCTGCGTTTCCAGCTGCTGATCTACCCCGCCACCGACATGCGCCGACTGGCGCCTTCCCACACCGGCAACGGACAGGGCTACCTGCTGACCAGCGACACCATTGCCTGGTTCCATGACCACTACATCGACGACCCGGTGCACGACACCGACTGGCGCGCCTCGCCGTTGCTGTGCGACCGTCTGGCCGACCTGCCCGAAGCGCTGGTCATCACGGCCGGCTACGACCCCTTGAGCGACGAGGGTCTGATGTACAGCCAGCGCCTGAGCGACTCGGGCGTGCGGTGCCACCACGTCTGCTTCGAACGCCAGATCCACGGCTTCATCACCATGGGCAAGGTCATCGACGAGGCCGATGCGGCGGTGGCGCTCGCCGGCGCCATGCTGGCGCGCGCCCTGCATGCGCGCGCGGGCTGACCGACACCCGATCAAGCCGCCGCAGGGCGTCGGCGCCGGCCGCCGGACACCGTGCCGGCAAACAAGGCCTGGCGCGCCGAACGGGTGATCGCCACCACGCAGGGATGGGTGATGCGGCGCTCGACCGAAATCGCGAAATATTCCACCGTGATGCCGTCGGCCGGTCCGATCGCGGCCACGCCGAACTGGTGGGCTATGTCGTCTGCGAGTACCGTCGGTGCGACGAACAGGCCCAGGCCGCGGCGGCCGAACTCCATCGCCAGCGCACTGTCATCGAACTCGCCGACGATGTGCGGATGCAGGGCCCGCGCCTGGAACCACGATTGCAGCTTCTGGCCGGTGGCCGAATCCTGGGCCGGCATCAGCATCGGGGTGCCCTCCAGATTGCCCGGGAAGTCGGCCCGGTAGCGATCGGCCATTGCCGGCGCTGCGAAGAAGGTCAGGCCGGACGAGCCCAACTGGTGGCTGAAGGCCTTGACGCTGACCGACGGCGGGATCGGCGCATCCGACAACACGAGGTCGAGCCGGTGCAACGCCAGTTCGGCCAGCAGGTTGTCGAGCTTCCATTCCCGGCACACGAGCCGTACCGGTTCCTCCAGCCGCGTCGCCGGCTCCACCAGCCGATATGCGATGGGCTTGGGCAAGGCGTCCGCCACGCCGATGCGGAACTCCAGCGCCGGTCGGTTGTTCGGATGCTCACGCACCGCCTGCTCGAGCTCGGCGCCCAGTGAAAAGATGTCTTCGGCATAACCCAGCGCCAGCCGGCCGGCCTCGGTCAGCACCAGCCCGCGGCCGCTCTTGCTGAACAGCGGACTGCCCAGTTGATCCTCGAGCAGCTGGATCTGCCCGCTGATGGTCTGCGGCGTCACGTGCAGCCGCTCGCTGGCGCCCAGCACGCTGCCGGTCTTGGCCACCTGCATGAAGTAGTGGAGATGCTTGTAGTTCATCCGGTGCCTCCGTCCCGCAACAGGTGCGCGCTGGTTTCAATCAGGTTTTATCGAATCATAAGGACAAATAATTCGAATTTACAAGAGTAATCGCGCGGGCCAGACTCCCCCCATCGCCATCGTGCGTATCACTGAAGGAGGAGCCATGCAGTTCGACATCCAGAGTCTCGACTTTCCCGACACCGCGGCATTGACCAGCCATACCCGCCGTCGCCTGGGCTTCGGCCTGACGCGGCATGCCGACCGGATCTCACGCGTCGTGGTACGACTGGGCGACGAAAACGGCCCGCGCGGCGGTCCCGACAAGTTCTGCCGCCTGCAGGTCACGCTGGTGGACGCGCCCCAGGTCGTGATCCGCGACTGCGGGCCGGACCTGTACTCCGTGATCGACCGTGCCAGCGACCGGGCGTCCCGCGCCGTGGCCAAGCAACTCGAACGCAACCGATTCGGCCGCCAGCGGCCGGCCCTGAGCCACGCGCTGCAGCTCCCCGCCGAAGGGCTGTCCCCGTCCGACGGTGCGACCACCCGCACGAGCCCGGCCCGATGAGTCACAGCGGCCGACAGCACCGATCCACCCTCTCCACCGCTACTGGAACCCCCATGTTCATACCCCCGAAATGCCGCCTCGCGGTCGTCGCCATGATGGACCTTGCCTTGCACCAGGGCCAGGGGCCGGTGCCCTTGTCCGCGATCAGCGCGCGGCAACAGGTGTCGCCGTCCTACCTCGACCTGCTGTTCGGCCGCCTGCGCCGCAGCGGCCTGGTCACCGGCCTGCGCGGCCCCGGTGGCGGTTACACGCTGGCACGCGAAGCGGCGTCGATCTCATTGGCCGACATCGTCAGCGCAGCCGACGACGGCGGCGATGCCGGTGGCAACGGCCATCGCTCGTTTGCCAACCGCCCGCGCGGCGGCCAGAGCATCGGAGCGGAATGGGCGGTCGAACTCGAGGCGCAGATGCTGCGCCAGCTGGAAGAAACCTCGCTGGACGATGCCATCGCCCCGAGCAAGCACCTGGTGCCGGCCCAACCTGCGACACCGCCGCGGCTGCCCACGGCCAAGGGAGTCGGCGTGCGCGAGCGCATGGTGGTGGTGGCAGCCAACTCGGTGTTTGCGCGACCGATGCGCCTGGCGATCTGAGCCGCCCCGGCTCCGGTGGCGGCTGCCGCGCACGTCACGGCGCCAGCGCACCGAAGCCGGATTCCTCGTCGGCACCCGGCACCGGGCCATCACCCAGTGCCGCCAGCATCGCCGGCGTGATCAGCGTGACGCCACCGTCAGTCACATGAAAACGGGCCCGGTCCTGCTGCACGTCCACGCCGGCGCGAAAACCGTCCGGCAGTACGCAGCGCTTGTCCACCACCACCTTGCGCAGGATCACATGCCGACCGATGACCACATCCGGCAGTACCAGCGAGTCCTCGATCAGGGTGTGCTCGGCCACACGCACCTTGGCGAACAGGATCGAGCGGCGCACCGTGGCGCCGCTGACGATGCAGCCACTGGACACCAGCGACGCCATGGCGACACCGCGCCGGCTGTCGTCGTCGAACACGAACTTGGCCGGCGGCAGCTGCGGCTGCAGGCTGATGATGGGCCAGTGATCGTCATACAGGTTGAGCTCGGGTACCACCGTCGTCAGGTCCATGTTGGCCTCCCAGTACGCGTCGACCGTGCCGACGTCGCGCCAGTACGGTCGCTCGCCGACCATGTTCACGCAACTGTCGGCAAACCGGTGCGCGAGCACCCGGTGGCCGGCCACCAGCCGGGGCAACAGATCCTTGCCGAAATCATGGCTCGAGCCCGGATCGACGGCGTCGCGCGTGAGTTGCTCGCACAGGAAATCGATGTCGAACGCATAGATGCCCATGCTGGCCAGCACCAGGCCGGGCGCGTCCGCCATCGGCTGCGCCTGCGCCGGCTTCTCGACGAAGTCCAGCACGCGCGCCTGCGCGTCGACCGTGATGATGCCGAAATGATGGGCCTGCTCCACCGGGACCTCGATGCAGGCCACGGTGGCATCCGCCCCTTCACGGACATGGTCCGCCAGCATGGCGGCGTAATTCATCTTGTAGACATGGTCGCCGGCCAGGATCAGCACATGCCGGGCGCCGGAATCCTTCAGCAGCTGCAGGTTCTGGTACACCGCGTCGGCCGTGCCCGCATACCAGTTCTCGCCAAGTTGCTGCTGCGCAGGCGCGATGTCGATGAACTCGCCCAGGCTGGGCGACAGGAAGCTCCAGCCCCGCTCGATATGACGGATCAGACTCTGGGACTTGTACTGGGTCAGCACCGCAATGCGCCGGATACCGGAGTTCACGCAGTTGCTCAGCGGGAAATCGATGATCTTGAGCTTGCCCGCAAACGGAACCGCCGGCTTGGCACGCCAGTCCGTCAGGTTGTGCAGGC
>CAXBDR010000240.1:0-7307 GCA_963974265.1 uncultured Rhodoferax sp. | reverse complement strand
ACCCGCGTCAGTGATGCAGCCACGCATTTCGTGCCGATCGTGCGACAGTCACGCCCGTGGAGCGCGACGACCGGCAGCGCTCGTTGTCACGTGGCCGTGTCCATCACCAGCTGCGTCTGGGTCACGACGGCGCACAGCCGGCCTTCGGCATTGCGCACCAGCGTCTGCCACACCATGGTGGTGCGGCCCTTGTGCAGCGCCGTGCTCTCCCCGGTGACCACGGTCCCCTGCCTGGCGCCGGCCATGAACTTGGTGCTGGAGTCGGTTGTGGTCGTGCGCTTGCCCGCGGCAAGGTTGATGACCGTGCCGACCGCGCCCAGCGTGTCGGCAAAGGCCATGTATGCGCCGCCATGCAGGATGCCGCCGGCGGTGCACAGGTCGGGCCGTACCTCCATCTCGGCCCGTACCAGATCCGGCGCGAGTTCGGTCAGTCGAACCCCCATCAGGCCCGGAAACAAGGGTTCGAGCATCTTCTGCACCACGGATACGTCCTGCATGTCCTTGTCCCCTTCCTGCGTGCTGCGCGCACGTGTCGGTCCGCCTGGTCGAAGGCGGAAGAATGATTGGCCGGCTACATCGCATGCGCCCGCACGTTCGGAATGCGTCACGCGGGTGACGATCCCAGCGTGGCCCGATACGCGTCGATCAGGGGCGCCAGGCGGCTCCGGCGCTGCTGGCTTGCGGCCGGCCACAGCTGCTTCCAATCGTAATACTCCGCGAACGCCGGCACGCCCTCGGGCAACCGCACCCACGGCAACCGGGTCGACGTGAAGATGTGGACATCCGGCGGCAACCGATCCGGAGCATCCAGCGTACCCACACGCACGAAACGCACGAGCGGCCCGGCGCCGGAGTAGTTGCTCCAGACCGCGATGCGGCATTGCGGGCAACGCGCGATCTTCTGCCCGGCGCCGCTGGCCGACGGTGTGTCCACGATCTCCGGCTCGTCCGCCGTCGACTCGACCCGATCGGCCTCGATCATGGCATTGACCGCGAACGCGGCGCCGCTTTCGCGCTGGCACCAGCGGCAGTGGCAACAATGCACGAACAGGGGTGTTTCGGTCATCCGGTAACGGACCCGGCGACAATCACATCCCCCCTCCAGGGGCAAAACGACAGGCGTCGTCATGGCTCAGGCCTCGATGCAGCAGGAGCGACCATTGTGGCGCAAGCCCGACCCGGGCGTGCATCCGCCACCTGCCTGGTGCCGCCGGGCGTTCCGGCGCATGTCGATCCCGCACCCCCTGGATCGTCGGGCATGTACACAGCCCAACTGCAACGGATACTCCAGGAGACCTGTATGCGATTCATGATTCTGATCAAGGCCGACGCCAACAGCGAAGCCGGCATCATGCCCAGCGAACAACTGCTCGCCGACATGGGCCGGTTCAACGAGGAACTCGTCAATGCGGGCGTCATGCTCGCCGGCGAAGGCCTGCACCCCAGCGCCAAGGGAGCGCGCGTGCGTTTTTCGGGTGCCAGCCGCAGCGTGATCGACGGCCCGTTCGCCGAAACCCAGGAGCTGGTCGCCGGCTTCTGGATCTGGCGATGCGCCTCGCTGCAGGAGGCGATCGACTGGGTCCGGCGCTGCCCCAATCCGATGCCGGGCGAGTCGGAGATCGAGATCCGACCGATCTTCGAGGCGGACGATTTCGGCGAGGCCTTCACGCCCGAACTGCGCGAACAGGAAGCGCGAACGCGCGAGCAGCTGAACGGGAAGCCGGCCGCATCATGACGCGGCGAAGGCCGGCGGATCGGTGACGTCCGACCGGCCGGACACGACAGCCAGCAGCACCAGTGTCCAGGCGGTGCAGCCGGTCGAGGCGCCAAGGGAGGGGTTCATTCATGTGGCGCAGCCATGGCTGTGCCACGGGTGGACGCCTGCGCGGCGTCACTCCACGACCACGGCCGTCCCGCTGGCCGAGACCATCAACATGCCGTTTTTCTCGCCCAGCACTTCGTAGTCCAGGTCGACGCCGACCACCGCATTGGCGCCCAGGTCGACGGCGCGCTCCTGCAGTTCCTTGAGCGCGATCTCGCGTGCGCGTTGCAGTTCCCGTTCATAGGTGGCGGAACGCCCGCCGACCAGGTCGCGGATGCCGGCGAACAGGTCCTTGAACAGATTGGCGCCCATGATGGCCTCGCCGGAGATGACGCCGCAATAACGGCTGATGCGTTTGCCTTCGATGGAGGGGGTGGTGGTGACCAGCATGGGTGCTCCTGTGATGGGTGGATGGTTGCCGGCGCCGCGGCACGGTACCGGCCGGACCGGGCCGCGGCCCGGTTGCGAACGGCCATCAGGGATCGCCGCCCCGTGCCGTGCACCGGTCGCCGGGCGTCGATGCAACCATGGGCCTGCGCATCAGCGCGTTCGGGATCACCACGCCCCGTCGCACCGGCGAACGCTGTTCGACCACGGCAAATCCGGCCTGCTCGAAGAACGGTTGCGCGGTCCGGCTGACATGCGACCACAGTTCGCCGATGCCCAGGCGCATCGCCTCGGTCTCGATCGCCTGCATCAGCGCGCGGCCGATGCCCCTGCGCGCATGCAGTCCGGACACGAAGAAATGATCGATGCAGCCGTTGGGCTGGACGTCCGCGTAACCGACGGGCATCTGCCCGATCTGCGCGACGAAAGGCTTGATCCGCTCCATGTGTTCGGCCCATGCCACCGGATCCATGTCCTTCGGGGCCCAGGCATGCAACTGGTCGGCGCGGTAGTCGTGGCGGGCCGTGACATGGACGGCCGAATGGAACACCGCGAACAAGGCCTGGGCGTCCGCAGGCCGATAGCGGCGGATGTGCAGGTCCGGGCAGGGCTGGATGGCCGACATGTACGGCATCTCTGCGGTCACCGTCACGCTCCGCAAGAACCCATCGGCACCATCAGCGCGCACCGCCGAACGCCGCATGGTAGGAGACCTCGCCCTGGACGACGGTATCGCCGAATGCGAGTGCCATGAAATACTCCGCCGGTGGCCCGGGATACACCAGCCCGGGCAGCGGCGCAAAGCCGAATCGGCCGTAATAGGCCGGCTCACCGAGCACGACGCAGCCGCCGGCGCCAGCTGCGCGCAGCTGTGCCAGGGCCGCCTGCACGAGCGCACCGCCCAGGCCGCGTCGTTGCAGGGCCGGCTCGACCGCGACCGGACCCAGGCCATGCCACGACGATGCACGGCCGGCGATCCGCACCGGCGAGGTCGCTACATAGCCGCCGACACGGCGGTCCACTTCCGCAACCAGCGCAACCGACAACGCCCGGTCGGCCCGCAGGCCGTCGACGATGCCCGGTTCGCTGCCGTCGCTGTGTGGATGGCCGTCGAATGCCCGGCGGACCAGCTCGGCAATCGCGGCGACATCGGCCGGGGCTTCGGGACGGATCGACATGCGACGGTCGGATGGCTAGCGCTGCGCGAGCGGGAATTCGATGGGACGCCTCAACCGCCGACGTTGGACACAGCGGCATGCAGGGGGCGGGCATCACCGGTCGCGTCGGCCTGCGCCAGGTCCGGCGACGACGGCAGATACGGCGCGATGTTCCGCATCGCCAGGTCCACGTAGACATCTTTCTCGCCGACCGGCGCGACGTAATGCAGGGCCGCGCGCGCCGCCGGTTCGCCTTCGAGGCGCGCGATGATCCAGGCGGCCAGGTAGGGCGAGGCCATGCAACCGCCGGCCGTGGCCACGTTGCCCGCGGCAACAAAGGGCTGGTTCAACACCTCGACACCGGCCTCCTGCACCCACGGCCTGGTGGTGAGATCGGTACATGCCGGCACGGCGCCGAGCAGGCCGAGTTTCGCCAGCACCAGGGTGCCGGAGCACTGGGCGGCGATGAGTTGGCGGGCGGGATCGAGCCGCAGCGAAGCCATCAGCGACGCGTCCGCGACAACCTCGCGGGTCTTGATGCCGCTGCCCACGATGACGGCATCGGCCGTGGCGGCCTCCTCCAGGCGCGACTGCGCATGCACGACGACCCCGTTCATCGACGTGACCGCCGGCTCCGGACAACACAGGCTGACCCGCCAGTGCGGCTTCTTGATGCGGTTGAGAATGCCCAGCGCGACCAGCGAGTCCAGCTCGTTGAAACCCTGGAAGGTCAGGATGGCGACATGCATGGCACGATTGTGCCGCGAAATGCGGCCCTGCCGGGTACGGGCGCACGCAGCGCGCGTGCCGGCACGTCAGACCGATGAACTGCCCATGGAGACCAGCCGGGCGACCACCGGCTTGACTGCCTCGAGCGTCTCCTGCGGGCCGAAATGGGCCTCCATGCGTTCGACGCCCTTGGCCAGCGTGGGTGCCAGCTCCGCACCGGCCTGGTCCAGCGTCAGCTCGGCCTTCTCGAGCGACGCCAGCAACTGCCGGTACGAACCGGGCGCGCCATGCGCCATCAACGAATGAAACAGGCTTTTCGGAATGCCGATATGCGCGGCAACACGATTGCCGTAGCCGCGGCCCGAGCCGATCCCGTTGCGTCTCCAGAAAAAGACCAGCAAGGCGCACAGGGCCACGACTCCGACGAGTGCTGCGGTAGGGATCAAGACGTTTCCTTGCGCCGGATCGGTTTGCCGACAGCGAAGAATAGCGGCATCGGCGAGCGGCCGCGCGAGCGCACGTGGAGCTGCGGCGCTGGCACGCCGGTCCGGCGCGTTGGATGAACGTGCATCAAGGCCCCGGCTTCGGACAGTCGGATTGCCGTGGCACGGCGATCCGAAAGGCGACATGGTCCGGTGACGGGTGATGCACCCGGGACGGGCGCCCCTCTTGCTGCATCCGCGCATGCGCGGCCCCCCAGCTCGGCAACTCGGGGGAATCCTGCGTCCAATGGACGACGCTGGCCTCGTCGCAGTAGTGCGCGAGCTTGCGCATGGCACTGCGATGCGGCTCGGCCGCCAGGTAGGTGCGCATCGCCTCCAGATCCGTCCAGGCGGTACAGGTCCAGAACGCCCAGTGCGCATCGTTGAACAATGCCATGTCCAGGTGGCCGGGCGCGGTGCGCGCCTGGCGGGCCGCGCGAAACGCATGCCACTGAAAAGCAGGCAAGTACCAGGGCGAACGGATGCGCAGACGCGTAACGGCAATCAACGGCATGGATGCACCTTTGGCCGGACCTCGGCCTCAGCCGCCACTCCAGCGACTTCGGAAGATGAAATAGACCGCGGCCAGCATGCACAGGCCGGCCCACAGATAGTCCAGCTTCAGCGGCTCCTTGAGGTAGAGCACGGCAAAAGGGACGAAGACGGACAAGGTGATGACTTCCTGCAGGATCTTGAGCTGGGCCACCGACATGACGGTGTACCCGATGCGGTTGGCCGGCACCTGGAGCATGTATTCGAACAAGGCGATGCCCCAGCTCAGCAGCGCGGCGATCACCCAGGGTTTGTGGCTCAGTTCCTTCAGGTGCGCGTACCAGGCAAAGGTCATGAAGACATTGCTCAGCGTCAGCAGCGTGACGGTCAGGAAAAACGGGCGCATCGGCGATCATCCTCCATGCACAAGACCACCGGGCCGCGCGATCGGCGGCAAACCGGCATTCGGCCGTTGCGGCCCCATCGGCGCCGACGCCTGAAGCGTCTCGCGCAGCACATGCAGCCGTTCGCGCGGGCGCACGTCGTCCCCCTTGCGCCATGCGCCATGCGACTCCCGCGGCATGGATCGGTCAGCCGGCATCTTGTTGCACCGACCGCCGGGCAAACCAGGCATGGACGAATCCGGCCTGATAGAACTGAACAGGCGTATCGAAACCGCCACGCTCGATGATGGCCTTGACCTCGCCGGGCGGCAGCATGGCGACATCCTTTGTCCAGGCGGCATGTGTCTTTTCAAGGGCGCCCGGCGGCACGTCTGCCGCGTGCAGCATCGTCACCCACGTCGTGAGCAGGGCCTGGTACTCGATGGAGCCGACTTCCGAGGCCAGGTCCGCGCTGACCAGGATGCCGTCGGTTCGCAACCGCATGGCGATGGCATGAAAGAACCGCGAACGCACTTCGGGATCGAGCATGAACTGCGAAACCATGAAACAGGTCGCGGCGTCATGGGGTTCGGCATCCGGCAGCGACTCCAGGTAACCCTCGTGAAACATGCAGCGCAACGCAAACCCCTCGGTCTCGGCTCTTCGACGGCACGCGCTCAGCATGGCCCCGGAGGGTTCGACAGCGGTGAAGCTCCAGCCCGGAAACCTGCCGGCCAGATAGGACAGCTCCGCGCCGGCTCCCAGCCCGACGCACAGGATGCGGGCCGATCGCGGCAACCCGGACAAGATCCATTGCAGCTGAAAATACAGGCCGTCGTGTACCGGTGCCAACCGTTGCTGCTGCCGTTCGTAGCCGGGCGCCTGTTGGTCGAAAACGGCCTTGAGTTCATCCTGGTTCATGCGCGACGGCCTCCCATGCCGTGTCAATCCGCGGCCTGGCATTTGACATCATCCGCAGCGCGCCGGGCGTCGGATCGCCGGAAGTCCTGGGCGTCATGTGCCAGATGGCGGCCGGTTCAGAATGGCCCAGCGTGACAGACGACACACAGCTTGTTTGCATCGGGATCCCGGAAATAGGCTCCGTAGTAGTTCTCGTGGTATTCGGGCCTCACACCCGGTGGCCCTTCCGATACGCCACCGTGAGCCAGGGCGACACGAAACGCCTGATCCACGATGGCTCGGGTCTGCGCCAGGAACGCCACCATGTTGCCATTTCCGGGTGAGGCCGCGAGTCGATCATACGGTTTGCCGATGAGGAAAAGCGGCCGGGGACCCGGGCTGGACTGCCAGCCCGCCCAGGGACGGCTTCGCTCGCAGAAACGGACCTCGATGCCCAGCGATGCCATCAACGGTTCGTAGAACGCGAGGGCGCGGTCAAAATCACCGACGCTGACAAAGACATGTGAGAACAAGGCGGGCTCCTACACAGCGGGGATGAGGTTCAGGGTCGGGTCCGTGACCCGGCGCAGCCGTGTTGCGCGAACGCAGCGTCAGGCTCCATGTTGGTCCCGGCTTCTGCAATAGAACCTGGAGTCGACAGACATGGCCGGGAAGGCCGACGGAAACCGTCTTGAAGGAGAGTTTGCAAAAAGCGCAGTGATGGGATGAAGGTCAAACCGGACTGGGGAGAATCCGATATATGGACTGTACTTTTGGTACACCGGGGAGATGGGAACCTTAGCCGCGAACAGCCATCATGGGCAGCAGCAACCGCTGCACAAACAGCCCGAATGTAAGGCAGCAAGCCGTTCAACCATGCGAGTCGGCTCCGTAGAAGGGTTAGGGATGGTCTGCACAACGCCCGCCAGAGTGAGCGTTGACGCGCAAAGATTCT
>CAXBDR010000239.1:0-7313 GCA_963974265.1 uncultured Rhodoferax sp. | reverse complement strand
CGAGATCATTGTGGTGTCGTGTGGCCCCACGGCTTGCCAGGAGACGCTGCGCAGCGCCATGGCGATTGGTGCCGACCGTGGCGTGCTGGTCGAAGCCGAATCCGGTCTGGAGCCGCTCGCGGTGGCCAAGCTGATGCGGCATGTGGCCGAGAAGGAGGGTGTGCAGATCGCCATCTTCGGCAAGCAGGCGATCGACGATGACGCCGGACAAACCGGGCAGATGTTCGGTGCGCTGATGGGCTGGGGGCAAGCTACATATGCGTCCAAGGTCGTGGTCGTGGACGGAGTGGCCACGGTTACGCGAGAAATCGACGGTGGTCTGGAAACGCTTGAGATCAAGCTGCCTGTGGTCATCACGACCGATCTGCGCCTGAACGAGCCGCGCTTCATCACTTTGCCCAACATCATGAAGGCAAAGAAAAAGCCGATCGATGTGATCAAGGCGATCGATCTGGGCCTGGACATCATGCCGCGCAACGTCACGGCGCTTGTCAGCGAGCCCCCGACACGAAAGGCCGGCATCATGGTGACCGATTGCGCCGATCTGGTGAAACGACTTAAGGAAGAAGCGAAGGTACTTGCATGACAACCCTGATCATTGCGGAACACGACAACGCAGATCTCAAGGCCTCGACGCTGAACACCATCGCGGCGGCTGTCCGATTGGGTGGGGCGATTCACGTGCTGGTGGCGGGTTCCGACTGTGCAGCGGCGGCTGGGGCCGCTGCTGGCGCCGCCGGTGTCGGCAAGGTGCTGCATGCTGATGCCGAGCACTATGGAGCTCAGATGGCCGAGAACCTGGCCGCGCTCGTGGTCGAGCAGGTGCGTGCCGACCCGGGCTGCAGCCATGTGCTGGCGCCGGCCACGCCCTTTGGCAAGAACGTGCTGCCGCGGGTGGGGGCCTTGCTTGACAGCTCGCAACTCTCCGACGTCATCGGGATCGAATCGCCCGACACGTTCCAGCGTCCGTTTTACGCCGGCAATGCAATTGCGCGTGTGAAATCGAACGACGCGATCAAGGTGCTCAGCATCCGGACCACCGCGTTCGACCCGGTGCCCAGCGGCGGCGCAAGTGCTCCGATCGAGCGGATCGCAGCGGCCGGTGATCTGGGCCTAAGCAAACTGATCGGACGCGAGCTTGTCAAGTTAGAGCGTCCCGAGTTGACAGCGGCGTCCATCATCGTGTCGGGTGGTCGTGGGCTGGGCGCGGCTGAAAAGTTTCACGCCGTGCTCGAGCCGCTGGCCGACAAGCTCGGCGCCGCGCTGGGTGCGTCGCGAGCCGCGGTTGATGCCGGTTATGCTCCCAACGACTACCAGGTCGGCCAGACCGGCAAGATCGTCGCGCCGCAGCTGTATGTGGCAGTAGGCATCTCCGGCGCGATCCAGCACCTGGCCGGCATGAAGGACAGCAAGGTGATAGTCGCCATCAACAAGGACGCAGAGGCGCCGATATTCCAGGTTGCCGACTACGGATTGGTCGCGGATCTTTTTGTTGCCGTTCCCGAGTTTGTGTCTGCGTTGTAGCGGTGGAGGCTTCGCTCTTGCGCGCGTGTCGCGGCGTTGAGCTAACGACCGTTTGTTAGAATAATATTCTTTGATTTTGATGACTCCCCATGTCCGATGCCCACGAACGCCACCCGGAACTGCGCTTTGCACTGCGCGACCTGTGCAAGCGTTTTCCTGACGCCTATTTCCGCCGCATCGACGAGGCGCGTGACTACCCGGTGGAGTTTGTCGATGCGCTGACCAAGGCGGGCTGGTTGGCGGTGATGATCCCGCAGGAATATGGAGGAGCCGGCCTCGGCCTGGGAGAGGCTTCCGTGGTGATGGAGGAGGTGAATCGTTGTGGTGGCAACGCGGGAGCCTGCCACGGACAGATGTACAACATGGGCACGCTGTTGCGCCATGGCTCACAAGAGCAAAAGCGCCGTTACCTGCCTGGCATCGCGGCGGGGGAACTGCGCCTGCAGTCGATGGCCGTTACCGAGCCCACCACCGGCACCGACACGACGCGGCTCAAGACCGTCGCCCTGCGCAAGGGCGATCGCTACGTCGTCAGCGGGCAGAAGGTATGGATTTCCCGCGTTCAGCACTCGGACCTGATGATTCTGTTGGCGCGCACGACGCCGTTGAATGAGGTCAAGCGCAAGTCCGACGGGATGTCGATCTTCATCGTGGACTTGCATGCCGCGATCGGCAAGGGCCTGATGGTGACGCCGATCCGCAACATGGTCAACCATGAGACCAATGAGCTTTTCTTCGACAACCTGGAGATACCGGCCGAAAACCTGATCGGCGAGGAAGGCATGGGATTCAGGTACATCCTTGACGGGTTGAACGCCGAGCGCACGTTGATCGCCGCCGAGTGCATCGGAGACGGTCGTTGGTTCGTTGAGCGCAGTGCCGCTTATGCGCGTGACCGCCGCGTATTCGACCGGCCGATCGGGCAGAACCAGGGTGTTCAGTTTCCAATCGCGGAAAACCACATCGAGATCGCCGCCGCAGACCTGATGCGATGGCAGGCCTGCGATCTTTTCGACGCCCAGGAGGCCTGCGGCGCGCAGGCCAACATGGCAAAGTACCTGGCCGCCAAGGCCTCGTGGGAAGCCGCCAATACAGCCATTCAGACCCACGGCGGGTTTGGCTTTGCCTGCGAATACGACATCGAGCGCAAGTTTCGTGAAACCCGGCTCTACCAGGTGGCGCCGGTCTCGACGAACCTTATCTTGTCCTATGTTGCCGAGCACGTGCTTGGTCTGCCGCGGTCTTTCTAGAGGAATTTCCATGCGTCCACTGCAGGGCATGCTGGTTGTCACGCTCGAACATGCCATTGCTGCGCCTTTTTGTACGCGACAACTGGCCGATCTGGGTGCGCGCGTGATCAAGGTGGAACGTCCTGGCGAAGGCGACTTCGCGCGGGCATATGACACCCGCGTACATGGCTCTGCGTCGCACTTCGTCTGGTGCAACCGGAGCAAGGAAAGCCTGACGCTGGACCTGAAGAATCCGAGCGCGCGCGCGGTCCTGCAAAAGCTGGTGGACCGTGCCGACGTGTTGGTGCAGAACCTGGCACCCGGTGCCACTGCGCGCATGGGGCTGGACCATGCCAGCCTGGCGCCCTCGAATCCGCGCATCGTCGTGTGCGACATCTCCGGTTATGGGGAGGGTGGCCCTTATACGGAGAAGAAGGCCTATGACTTGTTGATCCAGAGCGAATCGGGCTTTGTCTCGGTGACCGGAACGTCCGAGCATCCATCCAAGGCGGGTCTGTCCATTGCCGACATTGCGGCCGGCATGTACGCATACAGCGCCGTGTTGGCCGCGCTGCTGGAGCGCGGACGCACGGGCTGTGGCCAGCGGCTGGAGATTTCGATGCTCGAGGCCATGTCCGAGTGGATGGGTTTTCCGTTGTATTACACGCTCGACGGCCAGCCGTCTCCTGCGCGAGCCGGTGCCTCCCATGCCGCAATCTACCCGTACGGTCCGTTCACCTGTGGCGATGGCAAGCAGGTGGTGCTCGCTGTGCAGCATGACCGCGAGTGGAAAGTGTTCTGCGACAAGGTTCTGATGCAACCCGCGCTCGGCGATGAATACAAAGGCAACGCCAAACGGCTGGAACAGCGCGAGATTTTGCGCGTCATCATCGAGGCCGTGTGCGCCACGCTGACAGCGGCGCAACTGGTCGAGCGCCTGGAGGCGGCGCAGATTGCCAATGGGCAGCTCAACGAGATGTCCGACTTGTGGCAGCACCCACAACTGCGGGCCCGGAAGCGGTGGGCCGAGATCGGCACGCCGGGCGGGCCGGTTCCGGCGTTGTTTCCCCCGCACCACCTGTCGGGTGCCGAGCCTCCACCCATGGGTCCTGTTCCCGCGCTGGGCGAACACACCGACCGCATTCTGGCCGAGTTGGGCTACAGCAGCGACGACATACTGCGGCTGCATTCCGAATGCGCGGTCTGACCACGAACACCCATACGAAAGACCAGGATTGATGGATACGCAAGACACTCCCAGCGCGACGTTGGCCGCCTTTGCCGCCAGGCTGCGGTTCGACGCCATTCCGGTGCCGGTGCTCCGGCGCACCGAAGACCTTTTCCTGGACTGGACCGGGTCGGTGCTGGCGGGCAAGGGCGCGCGCGCGGTGCGAGCCATCGAGGCCTACGCGCGCAGCATGGGACCGGGCGATGGCGGCTCCGAGGTGCTGATCTCGCGTCGCATGAGTTCGCCGCATTTCGCCGCCATGGTCAATGCCGCCGCGTCGCATGCGGTCGAGCAGGACGATGTGCACAACGGATCGGTGTTCCACCCGGCCGCCGTCGTCTTCCCATCGGCCTTGGCGGTGGCGCAGGCGGTTGGTGCCAGTGGACGCGAGTTTCTGACCGCCGTGGTCGCGGGCTACGAGGTCGGTATTCGTGTCGGTGAGTTCCTGGGCCGTTCGCATTACCGCATCTTCCACACCACCGCCACCGCCGGCACGGTGGCCGCAGCCGCAGCCGCCGGTCGCCTGCTGGGGCTCGATCCGGCGCAGATGCTGCACGCTGTCGGCAGCGCCGGTACGCAAGCCGGCGGATTGTGGGAGTTCCTGCGCGACGCTGCCGACTCCAAGCAGCTGCACTGCGCCCACGCGGCCTCGTCCGGTCTGGCATCGGCTTACATGGCGCAAGGCGGCCTCACCGGCGCACGTCAAATCCTCGAAGGCGCCCAGGGCATGGGTGCGGGCATGTCCAGTGACGCTGACCCGGCACGCCTGATCGCTGGATTGGGTGAGCGCTGGGCCACGGCCGAGACGTCATTCAAATTCCATGCATCGTGCCGGCACACCCATCCCAGTGCCGATGCCTTGCTGAAACTGATGCGCGAGTACCGGCTGAAGGCTGACGATATTGCTGCCGTCACAGCTCAGGTGCATCAGGGTGCCATCGATGTGCTGGGCCTTGTGGTCGTGCCCGAGACAGTGCACCAGGCCAAGTTTTCGATGGGTACGGTACTGGCGCTGGTTGCCGAATATGGCTACGCCGGCCTGGACGAATTCGACCGCCACTATCTTGCCCCACACGTGGCCGCGCTGCGCGAGAAAGTGACGATGCAGTTTGATCCCGAGGTGGATCAAGCCTATCCGCAGCGCTGGATTGGCAAGGTCAGCGTTCTCACGCACGACGGCCGCAGATTGCAGGCACGTGTTGACGAACCCAAGGGCGACCCTGGTAACACGCTCAGCAGGCCCGAGCTCGAGGACAAGGCACGTCGGCTTGCGAAGTATGGCCAGGCGGCCACGCCGGCCGACATGGACGCACTGATCGCGCGCACCTGGTCGGTCGCGGATGCGCCACGCATCGGGCGTTGGCTCTCGACATGAGTGGTGCATTTGCGGCCGCAATGGTGCCCCGCGCCTACCTCTTCGTCCCCGGCGATCGGCCCGAGCGGTATGCCAAGGCGCGCGCCTCGGGCGCAGACGCAGTCATAGTCGATCTGGAGGACGCGGTCGCGCCGGATGCCAAGTCTCGCGCGCGCGACGCGCTGGCCAACGCCCTGGACGAAGCGGCGCCGCTGGTGGTCCGCATCAATCCGCCAGGTACCCCGTGGTTTGCCGACGACCTGGAGTTGTGTCGCCACCCCGGTGTGGCCGTCGTGATGCTGCCCAAGGCGGAGGGAATCGATGCAGTCTGCGAGGTGGTCGAGACGACATTCAGGGACGTGTTGCCCATTATCGAATCAGCACGTGGCGTTGACGGGGTAGGCGCCATCGCCCGCGTACCGGGCGTGGTGAGACTGGCCTTTGGCAGCGTCGATCTGGCACTCGACCTGGCGATCGACTGCGACCCCGCCGGACCTGAACACGAACTGCTGTACTTCCGGTCGCAGTTGGTGCTGGCGTCGCGCTTGGCCGGCCTGGTTGCACCGGTGGATGGGGTCAGCACAACGATCGACGATGCCGTGCGTCTGCACGCCGATGCCGAGCGCGCGCGGCGCCTGGGCTTTGGCGCCAAGATGTGCATCCACCCCAAGCAGGTCGCGCACGTGCTGGCCGCCTTCGCGCCGACTTCCATGCAGATTGCCTGGGCTCGCCGGGTCCGGGATGCATTCGCCGGGGCCAATGGTGCCGCCGTGTCGGTGGATGGCCAGATGATCGACCGGCCGTTGAACGAACGGGCCCTGGCAATATTGCGCACTGCCGACGTCATGCGCTGAACACCGATTTTTAAAAGGACAACTCATGACCCGCAAGACCAAACCGATCCGCTCCGACATTGCATGGAGTACACACGACCGCATCGAGGTGCATGGCAAGAGCCTGCCGAACGAACTGCTGGGCAACATCAACCTGGGCGATATGGCGTTCATGCAGATCGTCGGTCGCATGCCGTCGCCCCAGGAGTCCATCGTCTTCAACGCGATCTCGGTGACATTGGTCGAGCACGGCATCACACCGAGTGCGTTGGCAGCGCGGCTGACTTATGCCGGCGCTCCCGAATCGTTGCAAGCGGCGGTCGCTGCCGGCTTGTGCGGCCTGGGAACCGTGTTCGTCGGTTCGACCGAGGGCACGGCCAAGATGTTGTACGAGGCGCTTGCACCGGGAACCCAGGGAGCGGACCTTGAGCGCATCGCGCGTGACACGGTGGCCGGCTTTCGCGCGCGTGGGCAGATCGTGCCCGGCCTGGGGCATCCCCTGCACAAGCCGGTGGACCCGCGCGCACCGCGGCTGTTCGAGATCGCCAGGGAGAACGGCTTCTCCGGCGACTACATCCGCCTCGAACAACTGATCTGCGCCGAGGCGGAGCGACTGTCGGGCAAGATGCTGCCGGTCAATGCCACCGGCGCCATTGGCGCGATCTGCTGCGAACTGGGTCTGCCATGGAACATCGTACGCGGGATCGGCGTGTTTGCGCGCGCGATCGGTTTGGTTGGCCATATTCTGGAGGAAAGCAGGCAGCCAATGGCGATCGAAATCTGGCAACGGGTAGAAGACGAGTCGACCGCCCACATTCGGCCGGGCGCCTGAGCGCGGTCGGCCCGACACGACGCTGATGGAAATCCCCTCCAAAACGGTGCAGTTGCTGCGCCGAGCGCAGCCAGCCGAGCCCGCCGGGTACACGGCACCGCGATGGCCCCTGGCCGACGTGGTGGCCTTGTTCGAATTGCCATTTAACGAATTGATTTTCCGGGCGCAGCAGGTGCACCGCGCACATTTCGACGCCAACGAGGTGCAGTTGTCGACGCTCCTGTCGATCAAGACCGGTGGTTGTCCGGAGGACTGTGCCTATTGCCCGCAGTCTGTGCATTTTGACACCGGCGTTGACGCCGGAAAGTTGCTC
>CAXBDR010000238.1:0-7373 GCA_963974265.1 uncultured Rhodoferax sp. | reverse complement strand
AATCTTTGCGCGTCAACGCTCACTCTGGCGGGCGTTGTGCAGACCATCCCTAGGAGGTTTAAAGGCAAGCCCGGCACTATCGAGAAACGCAATTGAGCGAGCCCGGGACTGGGTGGCTCGCCATCCCGTTTTTGGAGTCGTTATCACGGCAATCGGTGCCCTCGGAACAGTGTTCGGGGTCGTCAGAGGATTCGTCTGGCTATTTTCACTTTTGTAGAACTCTAAGTCCCAGGATAAGAGAGGATAACGCCCACCATGCGTTGCAGCGAACGTGCTGCAAGCCGCCCGCCGCTGAACGCGATCGCTGAGGCTGTCAAATAATGCCGCCCGACTGAAACTTGCCCGGTCAATCGGTATCACAACGATGCGAGTAATTGAACTCGTTCGATTGTGTGGAGGCCGGACCGATGCCACGCTACAAACCCCAGGAACGCCACAGCCTGCTGCTGCCGGTGGAACTGTCTGCACAACATCGAGAAGCTGGCCAACAGCGGGTGGATGCGGTAAGCGGAGCAAGGGGCGCCAAGGAAGGCCATCAAAGGTCGAATCACGGGCACAATGGCGACGTGAAACGCCCCATGACCTCAGCCGAAGCGACGATGACCATCCTGACATTGCCGGGCGCGTTGAAGCGGCGCCTTGTCGGCGAAAACGGGGTTTTTGGGCAGCTTCGTTAGGCGTCATACCCAACCGAGTGGTCCCGCGGCGTCTTGAAAGGAGTGATCATGGAGTTTCTCTGGAAAGCTCTCGACGCGCTGCCCATAATCGCGTCTAGCCCCTTGGCGTTCCTAGGTTATGCCGTAACGATTGCTGCTTGGGTCTATGCAGTGCAGCGATCTCAGCGACTTAAGCTCCTGTTGGCGCGATTGCGTGACGTTCCAGAGGGAGAGCGCACCAAGCTCATTCAATTAGAACTAAACGAGGTTCTTCCCCCAAGCATCTCCGCCGAGCAGTGGCTCCGCGCGAAGCGACAGAGATACTTCTTCGCAGCGTTTGTTATCTTGGTGCTGACGGTAGCCGCGCTCATTGGTGCGGCTCTGTATAGTAGTCAGGCCAAGCTTGTGATTGATGATGTTCGCGAAGTCTTACCCCCTGCCAAAAAGAGTTCTGCTTCCGTTGCTGGATTTATGCTGGTTCAAGCGACTGCCGTGCCGCCACCGGCGCTTGACCTTGCCGAAGACGCTGCAAGTCCCTTGAAGTACAGGTATGTCTTTGACATTACGCTACGAAATCCCTCAGACGAACCCGTCAATGCAACAGAGTTGCGCATTGTGTTCGATCCTCGAAAGGGTGGAGCGCTTGCAAATGTTCAGGAGATCTCCGGGACCTACGTAGTCCAAGTTGGGACCGACGGAGCTACTGCGAACACTCCGGTTGGTCGCTTCCAAGCGTACGCTTGGTACCCAAGCGGAAGCGGCCGACTTCACGTCAAGACACCGCTATCTCAAACGCTCGCTCCGAAGTCTACCGATCGTATTCGTATCGTCGTTGAGTTCCCCAACGACTACTCGTTTTCCGGTCCAATGGAAGAAGCGGAGCTTCAGGTGTACTGGAACGCAAAGCGCTATGAGCGCAGCGCCCCAATCTCGCTCGCGAAGCGATGATCACCGAATACGTACTTTTCGATCTGCCATCCGGCATCACACGCGACGAAGTCGTCGCAGGCATGAACGAAATTGCTCCAAGGTGGCAGACTGAACCTGATCTGATACGCAAGACGTTCATCTATGACCCGCAAGCAGGACAGGCGGGAGCCTTCTACCTCTGGAAGAACAAGGCGTCTGCGCAACAAGCGCACGGCGAAGCGTGGCGGCAACGGTTGCTGGCTTCATATGGGAGCGAGCCAAGCATTCGGTACTTTGAAACCCCTCTGGTTGTCGACAACGCGGTAGGCAAGCTGATTTCAGAACGCGAGTGAAGTTGCCACGTCACGCGATGTCCGGGCGCATGAACTCCAAAGCTTCGGCAGTCGCTTTATGGGTGCGGTCTGAGGGTGGCGGCTGACCCCTCGTATTGGGACTCCCGCTCAAGGGCACGAAACTGACCGATATTTCTGGCTGTTGGGGAATCGCCTCCAGTCGTATAGCCGGCATCTGTGGTGGGGTCGTGCATATGTCCCGTACCCGTATGCAATCTGCGTCATCGGTGCGCCAGTCGCTGCGAGTGGCAGGCAAGCAACTGCCGGAAGAGTTATCGGCGTCAAACGATGTGGGGTGTACCCGGTTGGTCATTGAATCGTCGATCCATCGCCCCGCAAGCGTGAGGAGCCCGAAGGTTGACCTTGTATGCCATTGGTACACGGCGAATCCTTGATCCCGTGCCCGTCCTAGCCCGCCCCTCGGATGCCGTCCTGCGTCAGACTGGGAGAATTCGAGGACTGGGTCATCGATCGCGATCGACGGGGGTGGTAGCCATTTGCAGCCGGAACAACGCCGACACCACGGTCTGCGAGCTCGAAGTTCGTGGCACCGTTGCCTTCGAGGACGCTGGCCACTGCTTTCGGCCTGCCGGCACAGGCGAAGCAATGTCTGCAGGCCGAGTTCAACGGCCTCTCGCTTGGTCTTCAACCCGGTGGCCCGCAATGCCTCGTTCATGAATTCGTCGTCGATGACGATGTTTGTGCGCATGTGTGTATGTTTCAACTGGTTCATACACATCGTATGTTGCAAGCCGGCCCGCGGCAAGGCATCCGATCGTGAGGTACGGCATCCGCAGCACGAACCCACGCACGTCCCGCGCCGACACGCGTCCGTATCGCAGACTACTCCTGCAACCCGCAACCATGATGGGACCCGAGGGCACAACTGCCGACCGCCGGCCCGACCGGAGGTCATGCCATGCAGCCTAGTTGCGCAGAATCGCCCGGATGCGCTGTGCCAGTTCGTCGACGACGAAGGGCTTGGTGATCATCTGCATGTTGTTGCTGAGGAAGCGGCTTTGCACGACCGCCTGTTCGGCATAACCGGTCACGAACAACACCTTCAGTTCCGGGCGCTTGCCCATGGCGATCTCCGCGAGCTGGCGGCCGTTGAGGCCCGGCAGGCCGACGTCCGATACCAGCAGGTCGAAATGGCGCGGGCCGTCGAGCAGCACCAGCGCCGATTCGGCATCGCCGGCTTCGGCATAGGCGTAGCCCAGTTCGGCCAGGACTGCGACGATGATCTCGCGCACGCTGGGTTCGTCCTCCACCACCAGGATGCTCTCGCCCGCCTGTGCGCCTTCGACCGCCACGCGTGGTGGCGCCGGTTCATCCTCGCCGTTCGAGAGGTCGCGCGGCAGGTACAGCGTCACGGTGGTCCCCCGGCCCGGCTCGCTCTGGATGCGCGCATGGCCGCCGGCCTGCTTGACGAAGCCGTACACCATCGACAGGCCCAGGCCGGTCCCCTGGCCGATGGGCTTGGTGGTGTAGAACGGTTCGAACGCACGTGTGAAGACGGATTCGGACATGCCCACGCCGGTGTCGCGCACGCTCACGGCCACGTATTCGCCCGGCGCCAGTTCGACCTGGGTGGCGGCATAGGCGTCGTCGACCTGGCAATTGGCGACCTCGATGCCGAGCTCGCCGCCATCGGGCATGGCGTCGCGCGCATTGATCACCAGGTTGAGCAGCGAGCTCTCGAGCTGGCCGCTGTCGATCCTGGCCGGCCATGCGTCTTCGGGATGGCGCACCTGCAGGCTGATGCGGGGCCCCAGCGTGCGCGTCATCATGTCTTCCAGCGAGTCGATCAGCGCGCACACATCGACCCGGCGTGTCTCCAGCGCCTGGCGTCGGGCAAAGGCGAGCAGGCGCTGCGTCAAGGCGGCGGCGCGCTGCGAGCTGGCGGAGGCGCGGTCGAGCAGCTTCTCGAAACCATCCTGCTTGCCGGACGCGAGCTTGCGCTGCATCAGCTGGATCGAACCATAGATGCTGGCCAGCATGTTGTTGAAGTCGTGCGCGATGCCGCCGGTGAGTTTGCCGATGGCTTCCATTTTCTGCGCCTGGCGCAGCTGCTCCTCGGCCTTGGCCAGAGCGTCCGAGCGTTCGCGGTCGGCGGTGATGTCGCGCCCGAACGCAAAGATCGTCTTGCCATCGGGCGCCGCCGTCCAGGCCATGATGCGATGGCTGCCGTCGGCATGCCGCACGCGGCATTCGAAGGTGGGCAACACGCCCACCGTGGCGCGTGCCAGCGCGTCCTCGGCCCTGGCATGGTCCTGCGGATGGATCATGGCGTCGATGCGCAGGCCCACCACCTGCTCCCTTTCCCAGCCCAGCGCACACGTCCAGGCCGGGTTGACGTCGAGGAAGAACCCCTGGTCGTCGATCATGGCCATCAGGTCGGGCGCGTTGGTCCACATGCGCTCGCGTTCGCGTGTGCGCTCGTCCACGCGCCGCTCGAGCGTGGCGTTGATCGCGCGCAGCTTGTCGCGGTCGGCGCGCTGGTCCTCGATGTCGGTGTTGGTGCCGACCCAGCGCACGATGTCGCCACGATCGTTGCGCACCGGCAAGGCACGGATCAGGTGCCAGCGGTAGACACCGTCGGCACGGCGGATCCGGAATTCCACCTCGTAGTTCGTGCCGCTGCGCAGCGCGGCGGCCCATGTCGACTTTGCACGCGCGAGGTCGTCGGGGTGCACCAGCGTGGCCCAGCCGGCGCCGCACAATGCGGCCATGTCCATGCCGCTGTAGCGCAGCGTCTGTTCGTTGAACCAGTCCAGTTGCCCGTTGGCGGGCGAGGTCCACATATGGTTGGGCGCGAGCTGCGCGAAGGACCGGAACTTCTCTTCGCTCTCGCGCAGCACTTCGGCCTGGGTGACGACGCTGGTGACGTCCACGCCTTCGACAAAAATTCCGGTGACCCGTCCGTCGGCACCACGCATCGGCTGGTAGATGAAATCCAGTATGCGTTCCTCGGGTTCGGCACCGGGTTCGGAGACCAGGATCGCCCGTGCGGCACGGCCGTGATGGGTTTCGCCGGTCCGGTATACGGTGTCGAGCAGCTCGAAGAACCCCTGCCCCTCGAGCTCCGGCAAGGCCGCGCGTACCGGCATGCCGATCACGTTGCGTTGCGCGACGAGCCGCAGGTAGGCCGGGTTGGTGAGCTCGAAACGATGCTCCGGCCCGCGCAGCACCGCGACGAAACTCGGCGACGACGTGAACATCTCGCGCAGGCGGTCGAGTTCGGCCGCGCGTTCGCGTTTGGCCTTCACCTCCTGCGTGATCTCGGTGCAGGCGCAGAAGACACCCTGCACGTCGCCGTCGTCGCCGCGCACCGGGGCATAGAAGAACGAGAAGTGGGTTTCCTCGACATGGCCGTGGCGCCGCATCATCAGCTCGATGTCGTCCATGTAGATCGGCTCGCCGGCATAGGCGCGCGTCATGATCGGATCCAGGTCGCTGCGGATCTCGCTCCAGACGTCCAGGAAGGGCTGGTCCAGCGCCGGATGGTGGCCGCCCAGGATCTCGGCATAGGCGTCGTTGTAGAACATCCGCTGCTGCGTCCCCCAGACCGCGAACATCGGTTGCGGCGCGTTGAGCATGACGCCGACCAGGGTCTTGAGCTGCGACGGCCAGCGCGATGGCGGACCCAGTGGCGACTGCTCCCAGGGGTGCTCGCGCAGCATCGCGCCCATGGCGCCCCCGCCTTGCATGAATCGCAGCGTCATGTCTCGGTGTTGTGCGACATGCCGATCTCGTCCATCAGGCGGTCGAGTTCGTCCAGCTCGAACGGCTTGGACAACTCCCGTACCCGCGGCCCCAGCGTGCGCAACGCGTCGCCATGCTGGTACCCCGAACACAACACGACCCAGCGCTCGGGATCCTTGGCGATGATGCGGCGGGCCAGGTCGGTGCCGGACATGCCGGGCAGGCTGATGTCGCTCACCAGCACATCGAAATGGCTGGCGTCCCACAGCACCAGCGCCTCCTCCGCGGTGGCGCAGGCCACCACCTCGCGCTGTTCGCCTTCCAGCATTTCCTGGAAGGTCTCGCGGAGTTCGTCGTTGTCCTCCACATACAACATGCGCAGTTGTTTCATGGTCGGCGTCGTGGATTGGCTCAAACGGTGATTCTAGGGTGTTGAAGTGGCGTGCCTGGGCAGCGTTGTCCGCAGGTTGCGAACCCGTTGCGCAGGGCCGCAAATTTGCCTTCACAATCGCGCCATGCAACTCTTGAGCGCCTTGGCACCTTTCGCACCGCTGACCCAGACCCTGGCGTGGATCACCCTTATCGTGGCCTTGCTGGTGTGGTTCCGGCGTCCGATCGACAATATTCTCGAATCGATACAGCGTCGTGTCGAGGCGGGCAATGCCATCAGGGTCGGGCCGCTCGAGATGCCGGAGCTCAGGCCGATGTCGCCCGAGCAGCAGCGCAAGAAGACGACCGAGGAATTGGAAGACGTCCGGGCGAGTGTCGCGCTCGCTCCGTCACCCAATGCCGTTGACGCGAACATGGTGGCGAACTACCTTCAAGCCGAGGATCTTGCCCTGCGGGCCGTGCAGGCCGAGTTCGACACCCCCGTCATGCGGCAGGTACAAGGGCCCAACGGCGCGCTTTTCGATGCAGCCTTTGTGAAGCATGGCCGCTTGCATGTGGTGGAGGTCAAGGTTTATGACCAGTCAGTCGATCTTGAGCGGCTTCGGGCATCGGTGGCCAAGCTCGCAAGCGTTACGGTGCAGATGAGCGGTGACCAGGCTCGTCTTCTCGTGGTCACGGTTTATGGTGGCCGCGACAACGCATCGGATGTCAAGGCCCGGATCCGGGAGACTCTCTCCAGGCTGGCACTTGCCGTGGATGTGCGGGTGTACACGCGCTCGGCCTTGCAGGAGCAGTTCGGTGCGCGCGAATCTTGAGCCTGACCATCGCCTTGACCATGCACAAGCGACAATGTGATGGCTGTGCGCGGCGTGACGGAGCGCGGGTTTGTGACTGTCAGCTATCGTGCAGGCGGCCTTTGACGAGGAGAAATTGGAGATGACCTTCGCATCACGCCGCCGCCAGGTCTGCGTGCTCGGCAGCGCCGAACCCGGTTCCGATGCCTACGAACGGGCCGGCCAGGCAGGGGAGCGGCTGGCCGGTCTCGGCATCACCGTCGTCAGCGGCTGCGGCAGCCCGGCGACACGTTTCGCGGCGCAACGTGCGCAATCTGCCGGCGGACTGGTCGTGAGCATCCTGCCCACCGACACCATGCCCGACCCGGACTGGCCGGCGACCGTGGTCATTCCCTGCGGCATGGGTGACGCGCGCAACCTGATGATGGCCCTGGCGGGAGATGCCTGCATCGTCATCGGCGGGCGCGCCGGCACGATCTCGGAGGTCTGCCTGGCCTGGCTGCACAAGCGGCCGCTGCTGCCGCTGGTCGGTTGCGGCGGCTGGTCCGACGGGCTGCTGGCGAATC
>CAXBDR010000237.1:0-7388 GCA_963974265.1 uncultured Rhodoferax sp. | reverse complement strand
TACATCGCGGCATCGGCCGCGTTGACCAGGGTGGTCGGGTCATCCGCCGGGTCGGGCACGGCATGTGCGATGCCGATGCTGAACGTGACGTGTTTGGCCGTGGGCGAAGACGCATGGGGCAGGGCCTCGGCGGCGATGGCATCGAGGCAGCGTTGCGCCAGTTCCTCGGCCTGGGCCATCGCCGCCCCCGGTAGCAACACGACGAACTCCTCGCCACCGTACCGGGCCACCAGTTCGCCCGCCCGCCGCACGCAGTTCTGCAGCACATGGGCCACGCGGCGCAGGCACTCGTCGCCGGCGACATGGCCGTAATGGTCGTTGAAGCGCTTGAAGTGGTCGATGTCGACGATCAGCAGGCTCATGTTGGTGTGGGCGCGGGCCGCACGCAGCCACTCCACCTGCAGGATCTCGTCGAAGCGGCGTCGGTTCATGATGCCGGTCAGGCCGTCGGTGGCCGATTGGCGGGCCAGCTTTTCGTGCGCGGCGCTGGCCATGTGTTGCGCGCGCGCCAGCTGGTCGCGCTCGCGCGTCATGACCTTGAGCGCCTGTTCGGCCGCCAGCGCCTGCGCCGCGCTGCGTGCCAGCGCCGCCTGGGCTTGGCGCAAGACGCGTTCGCGGCGCAGCAGGACCACGATGCAGGCGACCACCGGCAGCAGGACGAGGACCACCACCAGCGGGCCGGCTGCGACGGCGCCGCCCATCGCGCTCGCAACCCACCAGGCGGCGCTGGCGCAGGTGCCGCCGGCCAGCGCCAGTACGGCAAGGTCGGTGCGCCGCGCCGCAGATTCGGTGCGGGCGCTCGCCACGGGAGTCGTGGGCATGTCGAGGTGATGGGGCGGCAATGCTCGGGGAGGCGGGCCGTGGTCTTGTGCAGTTGTCGACGTCCCATGGTAGACATTTAATGGCCGCCCCGCCAGACACCGGCGGGAAATCTGCGACACTTCCGGCTGCCGTTGTTGTCGCGGTGCCGCGAAATGCGACATCGTGCACACGCGATCGATGCCCGGCCGCCACGCTGGCGCAAGGCTTGCCGGCCGGGACGATCCGGCCCCACCCGACATAGAGCGTTTTTCATGATCCTGGGCGCAATCCTGCTAGGTACGCTGACCGCCGGCATCGGCAGCGTATGGCTGGCGGCCCTGTTGAGTTTCGGTGTGCTGGCGCGGTATACGCAGCACATGCTGAGCCTGGCCGCGGGGGCCTTGCTGTCCACGGCCTTCATGCATCTGCTGCCCGAGGCCTTCGAGAGCCGCATCGAACCCCACTTGTTGTTCATGGTGCTGCTGATCGGCCTGGTCTTCTTCTTCCTGCTGGACAAGGCCGAGTTGTGGCACCACGGGCACGAACACCACCACGGCACCGATGGCCAGGCGGACGGTCATGCCCATGCCGGCCATGCCCATGCCGGCCATGGGCACGGTGCGAGCGGAACCGCAAGCCCCGGCAGCTGGGCCGTGCTGGCGGGCGATTCGGTGCATTGTTTCGGTGACGGCATCTTGATCGCGTCGGCCTTTCTTGCCGACATGCGCCTGGGCCTGATCGCGGCGGTGGCCGTGCTGGCGCACGAGGTGCCGCATCACATGGGAGACCTGATGGTGCTGCGCGCCGGTTCGGGCGATCGCAAGGCAGCGCTGGCCAAGGTCACACTGGCTGGCTCGGTCACCGCGCTGGGCGGCCTGGTCGGTTACCTGCTGGTCGAACCCCTGGTCGAACTGCTGCCGTATTTCCTGGTCGTGGCCAGCAGCAGCTTCATCTACGTGGCGTTGGCGGACCTGATTCCCCAGTTGCAGATCCGGCTCAGCGCGCGCGAGACAGCGGCTCAGATTCTCTGGCTGGCCGTCGGCATTGCGCTGGTCAGCGTGGTGGGCAGCCTCGTGCACAGGCACTGAGCGTTGCACGGCAGGGCCGGCAGGTTCTCAGGACTTGGCGCCGGGCAGGGTCAGTGCCAGCGTGCGCTGGCTGCTGAATTCCCGCGGCTTGCCGTCGAGCGGATCGGTGAAGGCGATCGATCGGGCCAGCAGCTGCAGTGGCATCTCGGGCGCCGCGTGGTTCTCGGGCGTCAGGACCGGATAGATGCCGTCCCCTGCGATGGCCGCGCCCAATGCCGCCATGTGCACCCTTAATTGGTGACGCTGGCCGGTCAATGGACGCAGCCGGTACAGCGCCAGCGCGTCGATGCGCCGCAGCCATTCGATCCGGGTCTCGGCATTGGGCGTGCCCGGTCGTTCACACTGCTGCAGGAAATGCGCGCCCCGCACGATACGGCTGCGCCGGGTCAGCGGCAGTGCCAGCTCCGCGCGCCATGGCGCCACCGCCTCATAGGTCTTGTGGATCCGGTGTTCGCGAAACAGGGCGCAATAGGCGTCGCGCGTGTGGGGTTGCAGCGAGAACATCACCAGGCCGGCGGTGTCGCGGTCGATGCGGTGGATCGGCACCAGGCTGTCCAGGCCCATGGCACGCCTGAGTCGCACCAGCAGCGACTGCTGCAGATACTGCCCCGAGGGCACGACCGGCATCCGGTGGGGCTTGTCGACCACCAGCAGGTGCTCGTCGCGGTACAACACGGGCACGTCGACCGGGTGCACCGGTTCGGCCGGGCAGTCGCGGTAGTAATACAGCCGTCCCTGGCCACGGTAGGGCCGGGATTCGTCCATCGCCTGTCCGGCGTCGTCCAGCACCTTGCCCGCGCGCATGCGGCGCTCCCACTCGGCGCGGGGCTGGTCGGGAAATCGTTCGGCCAGGAAGTCCAGGTAGGTGGCCCACCGGCCTGCGGGAAGTCCCACGTGGCTCGGACCGACACCGTCGATCGTCGGCGGCCTGTTGTCGCCAACCAGGCGTCGGTGTGCGGCGCTGTACAGCATGGGGGTCGGCGCCGGTGCCGCTCGCCGGTCAGACGCGGTGGAACACGATGTCCCACACCCCGTGGCCGAGCCGCACGCCGCGTTGTTCGAACTTGGTCAAGGGCCGGTAGGCGGGTCGCGGCGCGTAACCCTCAAGCTCCGGGTGGTCGTCGCGTTGCCGGTTGACCAGCCGTTCCTCGGCCGACAGGACCTGCAGGATCTGCTGCGCATACGGCTGCCAGTCGGTGGCGCAATGCAGGTAGCCGCCGGGCTTGAGGCGCTCTGCCAGCCGGTGGATCAGCGGGCCCTGGATCAGGCGGCGCTTGTGGTGGCGCTTCTTGTGCCAGGGGTCGGGAAAAAATATGTGCACGCCGTCCAGGCCGCGATGGGGTTGGGCGGCATCCCACGGCGGCAGCATGTGATCCAGCACCTCGACCGCGTCGTGGGCCAGGATGCGGATGTTGGTCAGGCCCTGTTCGCCGATGCGCTTGAGCAGGGCGCCGACGCCCGGTTCATGCACTTCGCAGCACAGGAAGTCGGTGCCGGGCAGCGTCGCGGCAATCTTTGCGCTGGCCTCGCCCATGCCGAAGCCGATTTCCAGCACCAGCGGCCGCGTTGCCGGCGTGTCGCCGCCCACGGCTAGCTGCGGATAGATGGCGGCCAGCGTCCCGAGCCCTTCGGCATACGGCACCAGGAAGCGCGGCCCGAGCTCGTGCAAGGCACGCGTCTGGCCGACGGTGGTGCGTCCGGCGCGACGCACGAAGCTGCGTATCGCCTTGGGATGGGCGACGTCGGCGGGTGCGGATCCGCGGGTCGGGTCGGATGTGCTGGGGGAGTCGGAAGATGCGGTCACGGGCCTGGATTGTAGAGATCGCGCCACGCCCCGACCCAGGCCGCCAGTGCGTCGGACAGCGGGCCGGCATGGCCCGGCAGCCCCAGCGTGCCAGCGGCCTGGTTCAGCGCGGTCAGCGGCCTGCGGGTATCAATGGCGGCCGCACCGTTTTGCTTCGACAGTTTCTGGCCGTCGGCTGCCAGCACCAGCGGCGTGTGCAGGTAATGCGGCGTGGGCAGGTGCAGCAGCCGTTGCAGCACGATCTGGCGTGCGGTGTTGTCGACCAGGTCGGCGCCCCGCACGACATGGCTGATCCCTTGCTCGGCGTCGTCCACGACCACGGCCAGCTGGTAGGCGAACGGGCCGTCGGCGCGTTGCAGCACGAAGTCGCCGACGGCCGTGGCCACGTCCTGGCGCTGGGGCCCCAGCCGACGGTCGTACCATTGCACCAGGGCACCGCGGACCGACAGGTCCGGTCGCGGCGCGTGGGCCGCATCGGGCACGATGTCGGTGCGCAGGCGCCAGGCGACGGCGGTCCTGCCGTGCAGTCCGTTGCGGCAGGTGCCCGGATAGACACGTTCCTGATGGCGTTGGCGCACGATGCCTTGCGCCAGCAAGACCTGGTCGATGTCCTTGCGCGAGCAGCCGCAGGGATAGGCCAGGCCGTCGACGATCAACCGGTCGCGCGCCCGGGCATATCGCTGCAGGCGATTCGACTGCCATTGCGGTGGCTCGTCGGGCAGCAGGGCGCAGTCGGCCAGCTGGCGCAGCATGGTCTCGGCCGCGCCGGCGATGCAGCGGGGCGTGTCGATGTCTTCGATGCGCACCAGCCAGCGGCCGCCGACACCCTGGTTCCAGGCCCGAGCATCGAGCCAGCTGGCCAGCGCCGCGACCAGCGAGCCGGCATGCAAGGGGCCGGTTGGCGACGGGGCGAAACGGCCGATGTAGCCTGAACCGGCACGCACCCCCGCAACCCCTGCGTGGCGTCAGGCCGCGGCCAGCGCGAGCTCCAGGCCGGACACGAACGCGTCCTCGACCCGGTGTCCGATGCACCAGTCGCCGCAGACCCCCAAGCCCGCGTCGCCATCCCACAGGTGGCTCTGGCCCAGCGGCTGCAAGGTCTTGGCGAACAACCAGCGGTGCACGTCGACATGGGCCGGCTCGGCCCGGATGCCAGTGACCTCGGAGAATGCACGCTGCAGCTTGGCTTGCACCCGGGCTGGATCGTCCTGCAGGTGTTCGAGCGACCATTCGGCACTGGCCTGCACCGTCCAGCGTTCCACCGGTGCGCGGCCCGGCTTGGACGACTCACGCGCCAGCCAGGCGATGCGGTGGTGCGTGCTGCGTGCCGCGTTCCACTGCGGACCGAGCGCGTTCAGGCCCGGTTGCATGGCTTGGGGGAAGGCCAACATCAGTGTCCAGCACGGGGCGACCTGCACCGCCTCGATCCGGCTGCTCCAGGCCGGCGCACATTCGGAGTTCTGCAGCAGTTCGCGCGCCTGCCACGCGGGAATGGCCAGCACCACGGCATGAAAGCCGGTGAAGGTCTGGCGTTCGTGTTGCCCGTCCACGTCCGGTCCGACCGTATGCAGCTTCCATGGCCTGGCCGAACGGCCCGCGCGTTCGATCCGGGTGACCCGGGTCTGGCTGCGAATCGCGCCGCTGGCGCTCAGCGGCCGGGCCCACTGTATCGGCAGGTCGTTCATGCCCGGGGTTGCCACCCAGTGGGACTCGCGTGCCGGAAGGCCGGCTGCAACCGTGCGGCCCAGCGGATCGAGCACCCGCACGGTGTTGGCGCTCCAGGGCTTGCACAGGCCGGGCACGGTCTGCAGCGCCAGCGCGAAGCGGTCGTCGCGCACGGTGAAATATTGCGCGCCGTGGTCGAAGCCGCCGAACGGGCTGGCCCGGGTAGCCATGCGGCCACCGGGCCGCCAGCTTTTCTCGAACACGGTCACCGCGTGTCCGGCCTGCGCCAGGGTGCGCGCACAGGCCAGGCCTGCAATGCCGGCACCGATGACGGCGATGTGGCGGGACTGGGTCATGGTGGGTTCTCCGGGGTTGTTGCCTGCACTGTACACGCCCGCATGGCGGCCTCGACGGTGTTCATGCGCTGGCATGCCGGTCGAGCAGGGCGCGGCGCGTGGTGGCCTTGTCCAGTTGCGCCAGCCACCACTGCATGGCCCGCCCCGGTGGAGCCGGTGCGGTGCTGCGCCAGGCGTAATGCAGCCGGCCGGTACGAATGCCCCGTTCGGTGGTCTTGGCCACCAGTCGGCCGGTTTCGATGTAGGGGCGGGCCATCGGTTCGGGCAGGAAGCCGATGCCCATGCCGCGCAGATGGGCGTCCAGCTTGGCCAGCATGGTCGGCACGGTGAACACGTCCTGGCCGCCGAGCAGCCCCACCGTCATGCCGGTGCCGCGCTGGCGGGAATCGGCCACGGCCACGACCCGGTGCTCGCGCAACATGTCGTCGGACAGGGGTTCGGGCGCGCTGGCGATCGGGTGGTGCGGCGCCACGGCGAACACGAAGGCCATGTCGCCCAGCACCTTGCCATGCACGTCGCGGTTGTTGGCAGGCTCGGGCGTGCCGATGGCCAGGTCGGCCTGCCCGGCGATGACCGCCTCGATCGCGCCGGACAGGATTTCGTCGCGCAGCCGCAACCGGGTCGGTGGCGCCAGTGCGAGGAAGGCATCGCACAGTTCCATCATGGTCGGCTTGGCGATGACGCCGTCCACGGCGATGGTGAACTGCGTCTCCCAGCCGGTGGCGACCCGTTTGACCCGGTTGGCCATGGCCTCGATCTCGTCCAGCAAGCGCCCGCCTTCGCGCATCAGTTCCTGGCCGGCCGGTGTGGGGCGCGCATTGCGGCTGCGCCGGTCGAACAGCAAGACGTCGAGTGTTTCCTCGATCAGGCGCACGCGGTAGGTCAGGGCGCTGGGGACCAGTCCCATGGCGCGCGCGGCGGCGGCGAAACTGCCGGTACGCGCGATGGTCTGCAGCATGGCCAGGCTGTCGGGGGTCAACACGTCGCGGGTTTCCGGCATCGGTGGCTCGTTTGTTCAGTATTTTTGAATGATGCCATCAATCGGCAAGAATCGATGCAAGACCGATGCGCCGCACAATTCGTCCTGTCGTATCACCCGTCGTGTGATCAAAAAAGGGGAACATCATGCTGGAACTGCGCAAATCGGAAGATCGGGGCCTGGCCGACCACGGCTGGTTGCAGTCGCGTCACAGTTTTTCGTTCGCGGGTTACCATGATGCCCGCTACATGGGCTGGGGCAACCTGCGCGTGATCAACGAGGACCGGATCGCGCCGGGCACGGGATTCGGTACCCATGGCCACCGCGACATGGAGATCATCAGCTACGTGCTCAGCGGATCGCTGGCGCACAAGGACACGTTGGGCAACGTCAAGGCGATCCCGCCGGGCGACGTGCAGCGCATGAGCGCGGGCACGGGCGTGCAGCATAGCGAGTTCAACCATGCGCCGAACGACACCACGCATTTCCTGCAGATATGGATTGAACCGGACGAGGCCGGGGTTGCGCCGGGTTATGCGCAGAAGTCGTTTGCCGATGCCGACAAGCGTGGCCGCCTGCGCCTGGTGGCGTCGAAGGATGGCGCCGAAGGTTCGGTGTCCATGCATGCGGACGCGGCACTGTATGCCGGTCTGTTCGATGCCGGCGAGTCCGCCGAACTGGCGCTCGACGCCGCG
>CAXBDR010000236.1:0-7435 GCA_963974265.1 uncultured Rhodoferax sp. | reverse complement strand
GATCTGGTCACGCAACTGCGCGCGCTGGCCCGCCAATTCCAGTTCGAGGCCATCGGCCGCCTGCTCGCGCCGGTGCTGGACGAGCCGACCACGACAGCACCATGAACACCCATTCGCTGGACCGGACCCTGGATCGCGCCAACAACGATGTGGTGCTGATCGTCGACGACGTGCCCGACAACCTGGCAGTACTGCACGACGCGCTGGACGAGTCCGGCTACACCGTGCTGGTGGCCACCGACGGCGTATCTGCGCTGCGGCGCGCCGCCCAGGCCATGCCCGATATCGTGCTGCTCGACGCCATGATGCCCGGCATGGACGGCTTCGAGGTGGCCAAGCGGCTCAAGGCCGATCCGTCGACCGCGCATATCCCGATCATCTTCATGACCGGCCTGACGGAGACCGAACATCTGGTGGCCGCGCTGGACGCCGGTGGCGTCGACTATGTCACCAAGCCGATCAAGCCCAAGGAGGTGCTGGCCCGGATGCACGTGCACATGCAGGGCGCGCGCCAGGCCCGCCAGGCCCGCAATGCACTTGATGCCTTCGGTTATGCCAGCATTACGGTGCGCGCCAGCGACGGACGGCTGATGTGGCAGACGCCGCTGGCCCGCGACCTGCTGCTGCAGTATTACGGCACCAGCGCACCCCAGGCGCCGCAGCCGGTGGTGGACTGGTTGCGCCGGCACCTGAAGGACGCCGAGGCCCAGATCGAACCGCCCCGGCTCAGCGCCGAACGGGGACCGCGGCGCCTGACCTTGCGACTGAATCGCCAGACCGGTGACGACGACTGGCTGATCGTGATGCAGGAGGTGTCGGAGGCGGCCGTCGTCGAGTCCATCAGCCTGGCCTTCAAGCTCACGGCCAAGGAGGCCGAGGTGTTGTACTGGGTCATCAAGGGCAAGATCAACCGCGACATCGGCGACATCGTGGGGTCGAGCCCGGCCACCGTCAAGAAGCACCTGGAGCGGGTCTACGCCAAGCTGGGCGTGGAGACCCGCACCGCGGCCGCCGGCATGGCCATGAGCCGCATCCGCCAGTTGCATCCCAACTTCGAAGGCTGATTCCGACCGGCACCCGCGGGGCTCGCATACGCCATGCGGCGTATTTCACGGACTACGGGATATCCCTAGCATCCAAACGTCCGCATCAGATCCGATCCCCGCATCGAGGTTGGTGTGGCAACTACCGCTTTTTTGCAGACCCCATCAACCGGAGCAGCCCACATGCAACGTCGTTTCACACTCAAGGCACTCACCGCTGCCGTCGCCCTGGCCGGCCTGTCCGTCGTGCCAGCCCATGCCCAGTCGGGCGACACCATCAAGGTTGGCATCCTGCACAGCCTGTCCGGCACCATGGCCATCTCCGAGACCGTTCTCAAGGACACCGTGTTGATGGCCATCGACGAGATCAACGCCAAGGGCGGCGTGCTGGGCAAGAAGCTCGAGCCCGTCGTCGTCGACCCGGCATCGAACTGGCCGCTGTTCGCCGAGAAGACCAAGCAGCTGCTCGGCCAGGACAAGGTCTCGGTGATCTTCGGCTGCTGGACCTCGGTCTCGCGCAAGTCGGTGCTGCCGGTGGTCGAGGAGATGAACGGCCTGTTGTTCTACCCGGTGCAGTACGAAGGCGAGGAACTGTCCAAGAACGTGTTCTACACCGGCGCCGCGCCCAACCAGCAGGCGATTCCGGCGGTCGACTACCTGATGAGCAAGGACGGCGGTGCCGCCAAGCGCTGGGTGCTGCTGGGCACCGACTACGTGTATCCACGCACGACCAACAAGATCCTGCGCGCCTACCTCAAGAGCAAGGGCGTGAAGGAGTCGGACATCGACGAGAAATACACGCCGTTCGGCCACAGCGATTACCAGACCATCGTCGCCGACATCAAGAAGTTCTCCGCCGGTGGCAAGACCGCCGTGGTCTCGACCATCAACGGCGACGCCAACGTGCCGTTCTACAAGGAACTCGGCAACGCCGGCCTCAAGGCCAAGGACGTGCCGGTGGTGGCGTTCTCGGTGGGTGAAGAAGAGCTGCGCGGCGTGGACACCAAGCCGCTGGTCGGACACATGGCCGCATGGAACTATTTCATGTCGATCAAGAACCCGACCAACGACGCCTTCATCAAGAAGTGGAGCGACTACGCCAAGGCCAAGAACATTGCCGGCCACAAGGACAAGCCGCTGACCAACGACCCGATGGAGGCCACCTACATCGGCATCAACATGTGGAAGCAGGCGGTCGAGAAGGCCAAGTCCACCGATGTCGACAAGGTCATCGCCGCCATGGCCGGCCAGACCTTCACCGCACCGTCGGGCATTACGTCCAAGATGGACGAGAAGAACCACCACCTGCACAAGTCGGTGTTCATCGGCGAAATCAAGGCCGACGGCCAGTTCAGCGTGGTGTGGAAGACGCCGGGCCCGGTCAAGGCCAAGCCGTGGAGCCCGTTCATCGAAGGCAACGACAAGAAGCCCGACGAGCCGGCGAAGATGGAAGTGGCCAAGAAATAAGGCCGCAGCCGATGGCCGCCGCAATGCTGGCGGCCAGCGGCGTTCCGGATGGCGCCTGGCGCCGTCCGGCTGATCGATCGCAGGTATCGCGCGATGCGCCACGGACGGTGCATCGCGCGTTCGACGACAACCCTTGACGAATGGCAGATTCATGACCGCACGCATGTTGCGCTGGCTGACGCTGGTGCTGCTGATGGCCAGTGGTGCCGCCCAGGCCCTGACGGCCGAACAGGCGCGCGCCATTGCCGCCGGCGACACCGACGACCGGATCGCCGCGATGAACCAGGCGCTGGACCAGGCCGACGACCGCACGGCCGCCTTCCTGCAGGCGCTGGGCGAAGACGCAGTGAAACTCTCCGGTGACCGGGTGTTCATCGTGCGGGGCGACAAGGCCATCGACGCGGTCACCGGTGCCGACGCAGACCTGCCGGCAGATGCCGAGGATGCGATGGTCAACAACCGGCTGCGCGGCGAGATCGACACCGCGCTGGCCGCGATCAAGCTGTTTTCCCGGGACGTGAAGGTGCGCGCCTCCGCCGTCGCGACCCTGCTGGCCGAAACCGACGAGAGCAAGTTGCCGCTGGTGCAGAAGGCGCTGGCGGCGGAGACCGACGACGGCTTGCGTGAACAGCTGGAGATGGTGCAGGCCGCCATCCTGCTCGGCAGCCCGGACGTGGCCCGGCGCCTGGAGGCGGCCCGCATGATGGCCGACGGCCGCAACCGAAATACCAAGACCGTGCTGCTCGAGCGGCTGCGCGTGGAAGACGATGCCCAGGTCAAGGCGGCGCTGCAGGCCAGCCTGGTCAAGGTCGACGAACGGCTGGCCTGGGGCAACCGGCTCGGTGCGATGTTCAGCGGCGTGAGCCTGGGCTCCATCCTGCTGCTGGTGGCGCTCGGCCTGGCCATCACCTATGGACTGATGGGCGTCATCAATATGGCGCATGGCGAACTGATGATGGTCGGGGCGTATGCCACCTACGTCGTGCAAGGCCTGTTCCAGAAACATCTGCCGGGCGGTTTCGACTGGTACCTGCTGGCCGCGGTTCCGGCTTCCTTTTTGGCTGCGGCGCTGATGGGCGCCGCGCTCGAGCGCGGTGTCATCCGCCACCTGTATGGCCGCCCGCTGGAAACCCTGCTGGCGACCTGGGGCATCAGCCTGATGCTGATGCAGCTGGCGCGCACGGTGTTCGGTGCCCAGAACGTCACGGTCGAGAATCCGGTCTGGATGAGTGGCGGTGTACAGGTCATGGGCAACCTGAGCCTGCCGTTCAACCGGCTCGTCATCATCGGTTTCGCATTTGCCGTCTTGCTCGGCGTGGCCTGGCTGATCGCGCGCACCCGGCTCGGCCTGTTCGTGCGTGGTGTCACGCAGAACCGGCCCATCGCCTCGTGCATGGGCGTGAACACGGCACGGGTCGACACCTACGCCTTTGCACTGGGCTCGGGCATTGCCGGCCTGGCCGGTTGTGCGCTGAGCCAGATCGGCAACGTGGGGCCGGACCTGGGACAGAGCTACATCGTCGACGCCTTTCTCGTCGTCGTGCTCGGCGGCGTCGGCCAGCTCGCGGGCACGGTATACGCGGCGCTCGGCCTGGGCTTGCTGGGCAAGTTCCTCGAAGGCTGGGCAGGCGCGGTGCTGGCCAAGATCGCGGTGCTGGTGTTCATCATCGTCTTCATCCAGAAGCGGCCGCAAGGCATCTTCGCGATGAAGGGGCGCAGCGCGGAGGCATGACGATGAAGACCGAAGAAGGAATCCTGGCCCCCGCCGTGTCCGCGCCGCGTGTTGCCGTCGCGTTGCCCGGGCGCAGCCCGTTGCTCAGCCGCGCCGGCTGGAGTGCGTTCGTCATCGCGGCCCTGCTGGTGTGCGTGCTGGCGCCGCTGCTCAACCTGGTCGTGCCCGAAGGCAGCCCGCTGCACCTGAGCGACTATGCGGTGGCGCTGCTGGGCAAGATCATGTGTTACGCCATCCTGGCGCTGGCCATGGACCTGATCTGGGGCTACACCGGCATCCTGAGCCTGGGCCACGGCCTGTTCTTCGCGCTCGGCGGCTACGTGATGGGCATGTACCTGATGCGCCAGATCGGCCGCGAGGGCAACTACAAGAGCGACCTGCCGGACTTCATGGTGTTCCTGGACTGGAAGGAAATGCCCTGGCACTGGGCGCTGAGCGACAGCTTCATCGCCACCGTGCTGCTGGTGGTGCTGGTGCCGGGGCTGGTGGCCTTCGTGTTCGGTTACTTCGCGTTCCGCTCGCGCATCAAGGGCGTGTATTTCTCGATCATCACGCAGGCCATGACCTTCGCGGCCATGCTGCTGTTCTTTCGCAACGAGACCGGGTTCGGCGGCAACAACGGCTTCACCGATTTCAAGCGCATCCTGGGCATCGCGATCGCCACGCCGGGCATGCGCATGTTCCTGTTCGTGCTGACCGGCTGCACCTTGCTCGGCTTCTTCCTGCTGGCGCGGGCGCTGGTACGGGCCAAGTTCGGGCGCGTGTTGCAGGCCATCCGCGACGGCGAGTCGCGGGTGATGTTCTGCGGTTATTCGCCGGTTGGCTACAAGCTGGCGATCTGGACCATCTCGGCGATGATGTGTGGCGTCGCCGGCGCCTTGTACGTGCCCCAGGTCGGCATCATCAACCCGAGCGAGATGAGCCCGGCCAACTCGATCGAGATCGCCATCTGGGCGGCGGTCGGCGGGCGCGCCAGCCTGATCGGGCCCATCGTCGGCGCCTTCGTCGTCAATGGCGCCAAGAGCTGGCTCACCGTGGCCTACCCGGAGTTCTGGCTGTATTTCCTCGGTGCCTTGTTCATCGCCGTGACGCTGTTCCTGCCCCACGGCATCGTGGGCCTGGCACGGCGCTGGAAGCGGGGTGGCTCATGACGCCCGACCTGCTGGAAGAAGGCGCACAGCGGCGCGAGCGGCTGGCCGTGGTGCAGGCCGTCGGCAAGACCGAATCGGGTGGACGCCAGGCCGGCTTCTCGCGCATCGCGATGCCCGACGGCGAGGTCGACGTCACCCATGGCCGCATCCTGTATCTCGAGGATGTCAGCGTCAGCTTCGATGGCTTCAAGGCGATCAACAAGCTGTCGCTCGACATCGCGCCCGGCGAGTTGCGCTGCATCATCGGCCCCAATGGCGCCGGCAAGACGACGATGATGGACATCATCACCGGCAAGACGCGCCCGGATGCCGGCACGGTGTTTTTCGGCAGCACGATCGACCTGCTGCGCTACAAGGAGCCGCAGATCGCCCAGCTCGGCATCGGACGCAAGTTCCAGAAACCCACGGTGTTCGAACAGCTGACGGTGTTCGAGAACCTGGAGCTGGCGCTCAAGACCGACAAGGGCGTGCGCGCCTCGATGCTGTTCCGGCTCGATTCCGCGCAGTCCGATCACCTGGCCGAACTGCTGCACACCATCCACCTGGCCGACGACGTGAACCGGCTCGCCGGCAACCTGAGCCATGGCCAGAAGCAGTGGCTGGAGATCGGCATGTTGCTGGTGCAGGAACCCAAGCTGCTGCTGCTCGACGAGCCGGTGGCCGGCATGACCGACGAGGAAACCGAACGCACGGCCGAGTTGTTCCTCACGCTCAAGGGCAAGCATTCCTTGATGGTGGTCGAGCACGACATGAGCTTCATCCGCACGATCTCGGAGATCGTTACCGTGTTGTGCGACGGCTCCGTGCTCGCCCAGGGGACGCTGGACGAGGTCCAGGCCGATGAAAGGGTGATCGAGGTGTATCTTGGCCGATGACATGAACGCGGTGCTGACCGCCCCCGAGCCGCCTCGTGCCAGCGACGCGCCCCTGGTGCTGGACGTGCGGGACGTCAACCAGTATTACGGCGGCTCCCACATCCTGCGTGGCGTCAGCCTGCAGGCCCACCTGGGCAAGGTCACGGCGCTGCTCGGGCGCAACGGCGTGGGCAAGACCACCTTGCTCAAGTCGCTGATGGGCCTGGTGCCGATCCGCAGCGGCAGCATCCGCTTCGACGGCCAGGACATTCACGGCAAGACGCCGTTTGCACGGGCCAGGGCCGGCATCGGCTTCGTACCGCAGGGGCGCGAGATCTTCGCGCGGCTGACGGTCGAGGAGAACCTGCGCATGGGGCTGGCCTACAAGAGCGCCTCGACGCCGATCGACCCGGAGCTGTACGAGCTGTTTCCGGTGCTCAAGCAGATGCTGCAGCGCCGCGGCGGCGACCTCTCCGGCGGGCAGCAGCAGCAGCTGGCAATTGCCCGCGCACTGGCGGCCAGGCCCAAGCTGCTCATCCTCGACGAACCGACCGAGGGTATCCAGCCCAGCATCATCAAGGACATCGGCCGGGTCATCCGCATGCTGGCCGATCGCGGCACCATGGCCATCCTGCTGGTCGAGCAGTACTACGACTTTGCCGAGGAACTCGCGGACGACTACCTCGTGATGCAGCGCGGCCAGTTCATCGCCCGCGGCGCGGGCGCGGACATGCAGGCCGACGGAGTGCGCGAGCTGGTCGCCATATAAGACGCCCCCTGTCTGTCCGGTCGCACTTCGTGTCGACCGGCCGAACCCCCCACTGGGGGGCGCCCCCTACGGCCTGGCAGAGCCAGTTCCGTGGGGGCCTGGGCTGGCCTGCTCGGCGGCCGCTTGACGTTTCATGCGCTGCGGGTGGCGCTTGGCGCCGTGGTGCAACTGAAGAAAAAGACACCCCCCTGTCTGTCCGGTCGCACTTCGTGTCGACCGGCCGAACCCCCCACTGGGGGGCGCCCCCTACGGCCTGGCAGAGCCAGTTCCGTGGGGGCCTGGGCTGGCCTGCTCGGCGGCCGCTTGACGTTTCATGCGCTGCGGGTGGCGCTTGGCGCCGTGGTGCAACTGAAGAAAAAGACACCCCCCTGTCTGTCCGGTCGCACTTCGTGTCGACCGGCCGAACCCCCCACTGGGGG
>CAXBDR010000235.1:0-7474 GCA_963974265.1 uncultured Rhodoferax sp. | reverse complement strand
CCCCACTGGGGGGCGGGCCGGCCGCTTCGGAGCGGCCGTGCGCGGCGGCCCCTGGACCTTTCATGCCCCGCGGGTGGCGCTTTGCGTCGTGGAGCAACTGAGATGAATGATGCCCGCCGTCTTTCCGGTTTCACTGCGTGTAAACCGGCCAAACCCCCCACTGGGGGGCGGCCCGGCGCTTCGGAGCGGCCGTGCGCGACGGCCGCTCTGGACCTTTCATTCCCCTCGGGTGGCGCTTGGCGCCGTGGAGCAACTGAGATGAAACGGCTGGCATCGCTGGTCGGGTGGTGGATGTGCTGCTGCGCGGCCGTGCTGGTCTTGCCGCTGCAGGCGCAAGCCCAGGACGTGCGGCCGCAGTTGGTCGCCAGCGGACTGTCCCACCCCTGGGCACTGGCCTTCCTGCCCGACGGCCGGATGCTGGTGACCGAACGCCCCGGGCGGTTGCGGGTCATCGATGGCGACGGCAAGGTGGGCCCGCCGGTGTCGGGCCTGCCCGAAGTCGTGGCGCAAGGGCAGGGTGGTCTGCTCGACGTGATCGTCGACAGCGATTTCGCCCGCAACCGAACCATCTTCTTCTGCTTCGCGCAGGCGGCCGAGCGCGGCAGCGGCAACAGCACGGCGCTGGCGCGCGCGCGCCTGTCCGCCGCCATGGATAGGCTCGAGGATGTACAGGTGATCTTCAGCCAGCAGCCCAAGTACGCCAGCAGTGCGCATTTCGGCTGCCGCATCGTCGAGAGCCGCACCGATGGCAAGGCCGATGGCCGACTGTTCCTGACCCTGGGTGACCGGTTCCGCCGCATGGCCGATGCGCAGACGCTGGACAACCACCATGGAAAGGTCGTGCGTATCGACAAGCAGGGCGGCGTACCCGGGGACAACCCCTTTGCCGGCAACGGCCGGGGCCTGCCGGAGATCTGGAGTTACGGCCATCGCAACCTGCAGGGGGCGGCGCTGGCACCCGACGGCCGTTTGTGGGTGCACGAACACGGCCCGCAAGGCGGCGACGAAATCAATATCCCCTCGCCCGGGCGCAACTACGGCTGGCCCGTCATCACCTATGGCGTGAACTACGGTGGCGGACAGATCGGCGAGGGCATCAGCCGCAAGGACGGCATGGAGCAGCCGATCCACTACTGGGTGCCGTCGATCGCGCCTTCGGGCATGGCTTTCCTGACCAGCGACCGCTACGGGTCCGCGTGGAAAGGCAACGTGTTCGTCGGTGCGCTCGCGGGACGGCATCTGGTGCGTATCGAATGGCGCGGTGATGGTGACAGCGCTCGCATCGTGCGTGAACACCGCCTGCTGACCGAGCTCGGCGAGCGTGTCCGCGACGTGCGCCAAGGCCCGGACGGCCTGCTGTACGTGTTGACCGACTCGTCCAATGGCCGGCTGATCCGGCTGCTGCCGCCGGGTTGACGACGGCAGGCGTCGGTATCGACGCCGTCCTGTTGCAGCGTGTCCGTCAGCGCTGCAGCACGACGAACAGATAGCGGGAACCGTCGCCCAGGGTCGGTCCGCTGACGGCCGGGCGCATGGCCGCCGATTGCACGACGCTGCATTGGCGGATCGACAGGCCGGCGCCGGCGGCCAGATCGGTGATGGTCTGTTCCGAGGCCAGCGGGTAATTGCGGGTATGGCGGGCAAACGCGAGAGCCATGCTGCGCGCGCGGCCGGCATCCAGTTCGGCCGGCGACGGCAGGTGGGCGCTGAGCTGGGCCGCCATGTCGGCGAACAGCCCGGCCTGTTGCGGTGAGAACCCGACCGGCACAGCTTCGGGCGCCGCACGCAAACGGTTCGAGAAGACCAGTTGCCCGCCGTCGCGCAACAGCTGGTGATAGGCCTGGAACAAGTCCGGACGCACCGCGGGCCTGAAAAAACCGAGGAAGCTGCTGGTGACGATGAGGTCGTAGCCCAGGGCTGGCCGGTGCGCCAGCACGTCCGTGCACACGGTGTGCACCGGTCGACCCTGGCGCTCGGCATACCAGGTGTTCAGCCGCAGCGGCGTCGGGCAGATGTCGAGCACGGTGACGTGCAGGTCGACACCCACGGCTGTACCGGCATGCCACAGGTGCGCCAGCATCGAATAGTCGGCGCAGCCGGAGATGAGCACCCGGCGCACGCCGCCATGGAGATGCGGCTGTGCCGCCCAGGCCGCAATGGCCTCGAGGTAATGTGCCGGATGGCCGCCCAGCGTCGCGCCCAGGCGCAGCAGCCGCATCGTCTGCCAGAAGCCGTGATACGCATCGCAGCAGGTGCCGCCGGCATCGTGCACGCAAAGTTCGGCGGCCCATGCACGCGCCAGCGCCGCGGATTGCGCCAGCGGTTCGACCGGGCCCGGATGCGGCGCCGTGTATCCCGTGTTCATGTCCGCGGGTCGCCGGCGGCTGGGTCCGACGGCTCGAGCAGGCCGGCGAGCACGGGCCACAGTTGATCGGCGAGCCGCATGTCGTCGTCCTCGTCGACGGCGTGCAGCGGCAAGGCGCACTGCTCCAGCATTGCAGTCGGCAGGGTGTGCATGTGGCTCGACGTACACGCGAGCGCGCCATCGACATGCGCCAGTACCCGTGGCCACAACGCCGACGGTATCGGCGCTGGCGGCTGATCAGGGCCGGCGTGGTCGGCAGCGACGACCAGCAGTCGCAGGCGGTCGAAGGGCAGGCCGTCGCGCAGCAGCTCTGCCGGTGTCATCACGACGATGGCGCCGCCGATGCTGCGGCTGCCCGCCAGGATACGCGCGGCGACAAACCCGCCGGCGGATGCGGGAGCCAGCTGCTCCCCGTCCTCCCAGACGCCGTCGGCGCAGGCCAGGCCCCACGGAGGCACCCGGCCCGCGAGTCGCGCGTGGAGTTGGCGTGCCGCCTTCGCCCTGTTTGCGAGCATCAGCACGACGGGAATACGCCAGGGACCAGGCAGCAATTCGTGCAACACCTGCCGGTAGATGCCGGGTGTCGTGCTCGAGCCCAGTTGCGGTTGTCCATTGACCTCGCAGATCAAGGCGCCGGTCTCCAGCCAGGATTGGCCAATGTCGGCCATGATCAGGTCGACGCCAGCCAGGTCGAGTTGCAGTGCCAGCGCCGCCCGTTCCGCGAGCCGGCGATTGTCCGGATGGATGAAGCCTTGCACCAGGGCCGGTGTGCCACCGGCCGATACGTTGGCCCGTCGGCGCAAGGCGACGAAGTCGCCACTGGCGGGCACGGTCTGTGGTGTCATTCCCCGTTGGGCCAGCAACTCCACGGCCTCGGTGTCGACCTCGAGGGGCGCGTGGCCACGCAGCTCTCCCGCGCGCAGGTGCGCCGGATCCTGGCGCTGGTGCTCCACCAACTCGGAAATCGTGTGTCGACCATCGCCGACGACTCCGGCGGCCTGGCGCACAATGGTCTTGATCAGGCGCCCGTTGAGCACGGTCAGACGGTAGTCGTTGCCCTCGGCATGTTTCTCCACCAGGATATGGTCCGAGCATCGAGCCGCCACCGCGAACGCCGTCAGTACCGCGGCATCGTCGCGCAAATCGGCCGAGACGCCCTGGCCCTGGTCACGGTCCGCGGGCTTGACCACGACCGGATAACCGATCTGCTGCGCCAGCTGCACCGCCATCTGCGGGTTCGCGGCCCGCGCATGGACCGGGGCGGGAAACCCCAGCTGGCGCAGCACCTGGGCGGTACGGAACTTGTCGCGTGCCAGCCGCGTGCCCACGACCGGCGTGCGATCGGTGTAGCTGCTCTCGAGCCAGCGGCAGGCATGGCCCTGGCCATAGGCGATCACCCCGGGCACGACGCCGCGCCAGGGCAGGTCGAGCGCATGGGCGGCCTCCAGGAAACGGATGGTGTTGAATCCGGGCGCCTGGAACGGCCGCAGCGCGCGCATCAGATCGTCGACGGCCGCGGACGAGGGCGACTGTCCGTGCAGCGCTTGCCGTGCGCTCTGCGCCACCCAGTCCAGTGCCATCCTGCCGGCATCGACGCTGGCATACGGCAGCGCGAAACGGACCCGTTGTCCCGCTTCGGCCTGCCCATCGCGCCACAGGATGGGGGTTCCGAATACCGGGACCTTGGCGCGCCGTTGTACCGCCAGCGACCAGGCCAGCAGACGTCGTACCAGGGCCGGCGCGTCGCCCTGCCCGTCGCCAGCGCCAGCCGGTGGCTGGGAAAAGTGTTCGGCCATCGCGCGTTCCCACGGGCCGTGATTCCAGTGGCCGCACATGACCTCGCACAGCCCCAGCATCACCGGTTGCCGCGATCCGCAGGCCATGCCGGGCAGCACCTGCCATTGCGGCGAGAACCGCCAGGCCGCGGGAGTGCCGGATGTTGGTGCCAATACCATGCCACCGATCGTAGCGCCAACGCTGCCCGGCGCCTGGGCGCGGTACGTCAGGCAGGTGCAAGTTGCATCGTCACAATGGGACAGTCGATCCAGATTACAAGCAAGGAGCAATTGCCATGGCCTCGTATGCCGATTTCTACCGCCGATCCATCCAGGACAAGGAGGCCTTCTGGGCCGAGCAGGCCGCGCTGGTGGATTGGCACACGCCCGCCACGCAGGTATGCGACTACAGCCGTCCCCCGTTTGCGCGCTGGTTCGTGGGCGGTTCCACCAACCTGTGCCACAACGCGGTGGACCGCCATCTCGCACAGCGGGCGGCAGATCCGGCGCTGATTGCCGTGTCCACCGAGACCGGTCTGGAGCAGGTCTACAGCTTTGCCGAGTTGCACAGGGAGGTGCAACGCATGGCAGCGGCCATGCAAGAGCTGGGCGTGACCAAGGGGGATCGGGTACTGATCTACATGCCGATGGTGGCCGAGGCGGCCTTTGCCATGCTGGCCTGCGCGCGGATCGGCGCCATCCATTGCGTCGTGTTCGGCGGCTTCGCCTCGGGCGCGCTGGCTTCGCGCATCGAGGATGCATCGCCCATGCTGGTGATCAGTGCCGATGCCGGCTCGCGCGGCGGCAAGGTGGTGGCGTACAAGCCGCTGCTCGACGAGGCGATCCGGCTGTCCAGCCACAAGCCGGACGCGGTGCTGCTGGTCGACCGGCAGTTGTCGGAGATGGCACTCGAGCCTGGCCGCGACCATCTGTGGGGGCCGTTGCGCGAGCGGCACATGGACGCGACGGTGCCGTGCGAATGGTTGCCAGCCGAACATCCGAGCTACACGCTGTACACCAGTGGCACCACCGGAAAACCCAAGGGCGTGCAGCGCGACACCGGTGGCTACGCGGTGGCGCTGGCGGCCAGCATGAAGCACATCTTCTGCGGCAAGGCCGGCGAAACCTACTTCGCCACCAGCGACATCGGCTGGGTGGTCGGCCACAGCTACATCATCTACGGGCCCCTGATTGCCGGCATGGCCACCATCATGTACGAAGGCTTGCCGACACGTCCCGACGGTGGCGTCTGGTGGAGCCTGGTCGAGAAATACAAGGTCACGGTGATGTTCAGCGCACCCACCGCGATCCGGGTGCTGAAGAAGCAGGATCCCGCATTGCTGACCAAATACGACCTGTCGTCGCTGCGCGCCTTGTTCCTGGCCGGTGAACCGCTGGACGAACCGACAGCGCAATGGATCTCGTCGAGCCTGGGCAAACCCATCATCGACAACTACTGGCAGACCGAGACCGGCTGGCCGATTCTCGGATTGGCTAATGGCATCGAGCAGGCGCCCAGCAAGTTCGGCAGCCCGGGCAAGGCCATCTACGGCTACGACGTCAAGCTGATCGACGAGAACACCGGCGAGGAACTCCAGGGAGCGGGCAAGAAGGGTGTCGTGGCCATCGAAGGTCCGCTGCCTCCGGGCTGCATGCAGACGGTCTGGCGCGACGACCAGCGTTTCGTCGACACCTACTGGAAGAGCATTCCGGGCAAGCTGATCTACAGCACCTTCGACTGGGGCATTCGCGACGAGGACGGATATTTCTTCATCCTCGGCCGCACCGACGACGTGATCAATGTCGCCGGCCACAGGCTGGGTACGCGCGAGATCGAGGAAAGCATTGCCGCCCACCCGAATATCTCCGAGGTCGCCGTGGTGGGGGTGGCCGACCCGCTCAAGGGGCAGGCCGCGATGGCTTTTGCCATCGTCAAGGACGCTTCGGTGCTGGCCGACGATGCCGCCCGCCTGCGCATGGAGGGCGAGATCATGAAGCAGGTCGACAAGGACCTGGGGGCCGTGGCGCGGCCGTCGCGCGTGCAGTTCGTCAGCATGTTGCCCAAGACCCGCAGCGGCAAATTGCTGCGCCGCGCCATTGTCGCGGTCTGCGAGGGGCGTGATCCGGGGGATCTGACGACGATGGAAGACCCGGCTGCGCTGCAGCAGATCCGGGACCTGGTCAAGCGCTGACGGCGGCTTGCACCGGCGTGGCCGGCTGGGCTGGCACGTCGAAGGCAGCAGGCGGCAGCCCGTCCGCATGGCGCTGCGCCATGATTTCCCAGGCCGCCTCCCACTCCCGCAGGCGCGCCTGCGCATCGAACAGCGGTGCCGTGGCGCCATGGCTGGCCAGATGCGCGCGCATGGCGCGCAGTGCCGCCGCATCGCGTCCGAGACGGACCACGGTATCGACGAAACCGGCCGGGTTGCGCGTCACGCCATCGGGCAGGCCCGCCGCCAGCACGATGCTGGCGCCCAGTCGCGACGCCATGCTCTGCCCGGCACACGTCACCGCGGGCACGCCCATGCGCAGCGCATCCACCAGTCCCTGGTTGGCGTTGAAGCGCACCGTGTCGACGAACAGATCCGCCAGCGGCAGGCGGGCCAGGGTCTGCGCGCGAGAGGCCCGTTGCTGGAACACCAGGCGCGTTGGGTCGATGCCGGCCTGGGTGGCGGCCCGCTGCAGGTTCTGCCGCGCGGGCGCCGCGTAGCCCGGCAGCCACAACACCGCCTTTGGCAGCGCGGTGAGCATCTTCATCCAGATGCCGAAGCTGTGCGGATCGACCATCAGGGCCGGCAGCAAGGCGCACAACACCAGGGCCTCCGGCGGCAGCCCGGCCTCGGCGCGATCCGGCCCTGGAGTGGCCGGCGCGTCGTCGTTCAGGGCCAGCCAACAGGTATGCGGAAGGCGCACCACGGCGCCGTATTCGTCCATGTCCAGCTCGTCGGGGTGGACCACGCGATCGGACATGTTGTATTCGCACGGACGGCTCGGATGATGCCGGTGCCAGGTGGTCTGGCGGATCTGGATCGGTGCGACTCGGCGCTCGGGGATCTCGGGCCGGCACCAGGGCGAGTTGAACGCCATGTCGACGAAGATGTCGAGCTCGTCCAGGCGGATGCGGCTCACGGCCTCGTCATCGCTCATGTGGGCGATCTCGAGCGCGCCGGCACAGTCCTGCGCGATCCGGCTCGTCACCGCCGGATCGGGCTGCGGTGTCGGCGAATAGACGTGAATGGCGAAACGTGCGTGGTCGTGCAGGGACAACTGGCGTTGCAAGGCATTGGCCACGCGCGGGTCGCGCAGGCTGGGAATGGCCAGGCCGACGTGAATG
>CAXBDR010000234.1:0-7531 GCA_963974265.1 uncultured Rhodoferax sp. | reverse complement strand
CGCCATGAATATCAGAGTCGGCCCAACGGCCACGATGCGTGAACCAGGAGACCGGGGTGGAAATCGACAAGCTGGACCTGAATCTGCTCAAGACCTTCGACGCCATCCACCGGCACCACAACCTGTCGGCGGCGGCGGTCGAACTCGGCCTGACGCAACCGGCCATCAGTGCCGCCCTCAAGCGCCTGCGCGGTCATTTCGACAATCCGCTGTTCGTGCGGACCTCGCACGGCATGCGGCCGACGCCCCATGCCGACGCCATGGCCAGCCACATCACCCGCGCGCTGGACCTGTTGCGCGACATGGGCCAGGTCGCCGTCTTCTCGCGCCTCACGACGACCGTGCACTACCGGATCTACATCAACGACGTCGGCATGCTGGTGGTGATGCCGCAGGTGCTCAAGCACGTGAGCGAGCAGGCGCCCAACGCCAAGATCAGCATCATCGACCTGCGGCCGGACGAGGTGGTCGAGGCACTGGACAACGGCGAGATCGACCTGGCCATCGGCTACTTCCTGGGCATGCCGAACTGGGCCCGCCAGCAGACCTTGCGCAAGACCTCATACGTGTGCGCGGTGCGCTCCGGTCATCCGGAGATCGGCGACAGCCTGTCGATCGAGCAATACCTGCGCGCCAAGCACGGCATGTATGCGACCAGCGGCTCGCCCCACAGCGTGGTCGACGAGACCCTGGCCCGGATGAACCTCACGCGCGACGTGACGCTGCGGGTCCCGCGTTTCGCGGCCCTGCCGTTCATGATCGCCAGCTCCGACCTGCTGGTCACGATACCGGAAGACCTGGGCCTGGCCTTCAGCCGGCTGATCGACATCAAGCTGTTCCCGCCGCCGGTGGAACTGGGCGAATTCGAGATCAAGCAATACTGGCATGAACGCCACCATGCCGAGCCGGCATTCCAGTGGTTGCGCAGCGTGGTGCGCCGGGAAACCATGCGCCTGACGCGCCAGCGGCCGCGCAAGGCGGCCGCTGGCGACGTTCCGGTGACGCCTGCGCGTGTCAGATCAGCGTGACGCCGGTGCGCTCCTGCACCTGCTCGCGCGTGACATCGGGCGCCAGTTCGACCAGCTTGAGGCCTTCGGGCGTGACGTCCATCACCGCCATGTCGGTGATGATGCGGTTCACGACGCCGACGCCGGTCAACGGCAAGGTGCACTGCGGCAGGATCTTCAGGTCGTAGCCGCCGTCTTTCTTGCGCGCCACGTGTTCCATCAGGACGATGACGCGCTTGACGCCGGCCACCAGGTCCATCGCGCCGCCCATGCCCTTGACCATCTTGCCCGGGATCATCCAGTTCGCCAGGTCGCCCTTCTCGCTGACCTGCATCGCGCCGAGGATGGACAGGTTGATCTTGCCGCCGCGGATCATCGCGAAACTGTCGTGGCTGCCGAAGATCGACGAACCCGCCATCGTGGTCACGGTCTGCTTGCCGGCGTTGATCAGGTCGGCGTCGACCTCGTCCTCGGTCGGGAACGGACCGATGCCCAGCATGCCGTTTTCCGACTGCAACCACACCTCCATGTCGTCCGGCACGAAGTTGGCCACCAGCGTGGGGATGCCGATGCCCAGGTTCACGTAAAAACCGTCTTGCAGTTCCCTGGCGGCGCGTGCCGCCATCTGATCTTGAGTCCAACCCATTTCTTATCTCCTATGATGTCGTTCGGTGCGGTCAGGCGGCAGCCTTCTCGCGGATCGTGCGCTTCTCGATGCGCTTCTCCGGGTTGGCATTGAGCACGATGCGGTGGGCATAGATGCCCGGCAGGTGCACCTGGTCCGGTTCGATGGCGCCGGTCTCGACGATCTCCTCGACCTCGACGATGGTGATCTTGCCGGCCATGGCCGCGGCCGGATTGAAGTTGCGCGCGGTGTAGCGAAACTGCAGGTTGCCCGACTTGTCGGCGCGGTGTGCCTTGACCAGGGCGACATCGGGAACCAGTGACCGCTCCATCACGTAGGTCTCGCCGTCGAACTCGCGCAGCTCCTTGCCCTCGGCCACCATCGTGCCGACACCGGTCTTGGTGAAGAAGGCCGGAATGCCGGCGCCGCCGGCGCGCAGCTTCTCGGCCAGCGTGCCTTGCGGCGTGAACTCCAGTTCGAGTTCACCGGCCAGGTACTGGCGCTCGAATTCCTTGTTCTCGCCCACGTAGCTGGAGATCATGCGCTTGATCTGGCGCGTCTCGAGCAGCTTGCCCAGGCCGAAACCATCGACACCGGCATTGTTGGATATGACCGTCAGGTCCTTGACGCCGCTGTCGCGCAAGGCGTCGATCAATGCTTCGGGGATGCCGCACAGGCCGAAGCCTCCCACGGCCATCAACTGTCCATCCTGGACAATGCCTTCGAGCGCCTGGGCGGCGGAGGGATAGATCTTGTTCACAAGCGTCTCCTGATAGTGAGACCTGAACGATACTACGTATCACCATACGTAGTATTTCGTACCTGTGCACACCACACCCCAGCACGGCCGCGCCGCGACCGACATCGACTACCGGCTGGCCTTCGAGCTGTCGCCGATCGGCCTGGTGTTGTCGCGCCATCGCAGCATCGTGGACTGCAATGCGCGCCTGTGCGAGATGTTCGGCCTGTCGCGCGAATTGCTGATCGGCCAGACCTTCCAGGTGCTGTACCCGAGCCAGCAGGAATACGAACGCACCGGGGTGCGGATCGCCCCCATCCTCAACACCAGCGGCCACTATGCGGACGACAGGGTCATGAAACGCGGCAACGGCGAGACCTTCTGGTGCCATGTGACCGGGCGCGCCATGGACCGCAACGACCCGCACGCGGCCGGTATCTGGACCTTCATGGACCTGTCCTCGCGCCGACCGGTCAAGGCGGAGCTGACGGCGCGCGAACGCGAGGTCGCGGCCAGCCTGATGGACGGCCTGACCAGCAAGCAGATCGGCCGCGTGCTGGACATCAGCCACCGCACGGTGGAGATCTACCGGGCCCGCCTGATGCGAAAATACGCGGCGTCCACGACCGCCGACCTGGTCCACAAGCTGATGGGCGGCTGAACACCTCCACGCACTCCCTCTTGCGACCATGAACGAAACCTTCGCCCGCGACGAAATCTGCCGCATCGGAAAAAGCCTGTTCGAACGCGGCTACGTGCATGCCAGCGCCGGCAACATCAGCGTGCGGCTCGACGACGGATTCCTGATCACGCCCACCGATGCCTGCCTGGGTTTCCTGGACCCGGCCCGGCTGGCCCGGCTCGACCGGGAGGGACGCCAGAGCGGCGGCGACAAGGCGAGCAAGACGATGGCGCTGCACACCCGCATCTACCGGGCCACCGGCGGCTTTGCGCAGCCGCCACGTTGCGTGCTGCATACCCACAGCACGCACTGCGTGGCACTGACGCTGGGGCCGCACGAGGCCGAGTTGCTGCCGCCGATCACGCCGTATTACGTGATGAAGGTCGGGCGGGTGCCGGTGATTCCCTATCACTTTCCCGGCGACGCCCGGGCCGCCGCGGCCGTGACCGAGACGATCGGTCGTTACGCCGCCAACGGCATCGAGTTGCGCGCCGTCATGCTCGAGCGCCTCGGGCCCAACGTCTGGCATGGCTCGCCGGCCGCGGCCATGGCCACGCTCGAGGAACTGGAAGAAACCGCGCGGCTGGTGGCCCTGCGCCAACCCCTGCCCCCCCCGCTGAGCCCGGCGCAGTTGCAGGACCTGCAGCAGCAGTTCGGTACCCGCTGGTAAGCTGGGCAAAGCATTCAAGGAGCCACCATGACCCAACGTTACCCCGCCCCCGAACTCAAGGACCTGCCCGAGGACATCCGCACCCGCATCCTGGAAGTGCAGGAGAAATCCGGCTTCATCCCGAACGTCTTCCTGGGCCTGGCGCGGCGGCCCGCCGAATGGCGCGCCTTTTTCGCCTACCACGACGCGCTGATGTTGCGCGAGGAATCGAACCTGACCAAGGGCGAGCGCGAGATGATCGTCACCACGACCAGCGCGGCCAACAACTGCCTGTATTGCGTGGTCGCGCACGGTGCCATCCTGCGCATCTACGAGAAGAAGCCGCTGGTGGCCGACCAGGTGGCGGTGAACTACCGCAAGGCCGACATCTCGCCGCGCCAGCGCGCCATCCTCGACTTCGCCATGAAGGTCTGCCAGCACGCGGATGAGCTCGACGATGCCGACTTCGATGCGCTGCACGCGCACGGCCTGAACGACGAGGACATCTGGGACATCGGCGCCATCACCGCATTTTTCGGCCTGTCCAATCGCATCGCCAACATGAGCGGCATGATGCCCAATCCCGAGTTCTACCTGCTCGGGCGGGTACCGCGGCAGAAATAGGCGCCCCCGTCCCTGGCTTCGCCAGCCGCCGCGAGGGAGCACCCGACAACGCGTTGCGGCCCGGCTCAGCTGACGAGCGTGCGCAGCCAGTCCGGCAAGGTCTTGGCCTTCTGGTTCGGGATGTCGACCCAGATGGTCGTGGCGCCACCTTCGGCGCAGATGACGCCGGGTTCGTCCGTGCGTTCCATCGTGACCCAGGTCTCGAAGGTGGTGCGCGCGGGGTCGCTGGCGTACATCGTCAGCCGCACGTCGCCGGGATAGGTCAGCTGGCGGTAGAAGTTGCAGAACGCATTGACGATGACGATGCCTTCGTCGGCATCGCTGGGCACGTGGTTCACCGACGCCATCCAGTCGATGCGGCATATCTCCATGTAGCGGAAATACGTGGTGTTGTTCAGGTGCCCCATCGCATCCATGTCGCCCCAGCGGATCGCGATCGTGCTCTCGAACACCCGCTTCTTGCGCTCGGGAAGCGTCAGTCTCATACGGCAAATCCGTCGTCGGCGGCGATCACCGCGCCGTTGACGAAATGACTCTCCTTGGAGCACAAGGTCACCAGCAGCGCATCGAGGTCCTGTGGCTGGCCGACGCGCTTGCGCGGCAGCATCTGGATCAGCTTGCGGCCCTGCTCCGTGTCCCAGTGGTGGTGGTTGATCTCGGTATCGATATAGCCCGGGCAGATGGCGTTGACATTGATGCCGAACCGGCCCCACTCCAGCGCCATGGCCCGCGTCATCTGGACCACGGCGGCCTTGCTCATGCAATACACGCCGATCTTCGGCAACACGCGCAAGCCCGCCATGGACGCGATGTTGACGATGCGCCCGCCGAGAAACGTACCCGGCGCGGAGCCCTGGGCCCGCGCCAGCATGCGCTTGCCGACCTCTTGCGCGACGAAGAAGGCGCCCTTGACGTTGGTGTCGAACACGAAGTCGTAGTCCTCTTCGGATACGTCCTGCAGACGCTGCGTGGTGCTGACGCCCGAGTTGTTGACCAGGATGTCGATGGAGCCGACTTCGGTCTCGGCGTGCGCGACCGCAGCCTTGATCGAATCGTGGTCGGTCACGTCGAGCGCGACCACATGGGCATCGCCGCCACCGGCTTCGATCTGCGAGCGCAGTTCCTTGAGTTTCTCGACACGCCGGCTCGCCAGGACAACGGCGGCGCCCGCACCGGACAATGTCCGCGCAAACTGCGCGCCCAGGCCGCCGGAAGCCCCGGTGATGAAGGCCACGCGGCCCGAGAGATCGATGCTGTAAGCCATGGCTCAGTCTCCAGTAGTCAGGTTCATCGAATCATTATGGCGTCGCCCCTGCCACAGCCGCCTAAAATCGCGACTCCAAAGCGACACCACGTCCGAGATCCAAGAAGGCACAGACCATGACACCTGAAGAAATCATCGAGCAACACGGCCCGCGCGAAGCCATGGAGTACGACGTGGTCGTCGTCGGCGGCGGCCCCGCCGGATTGGCCACCGCGATCCACCTCAAGCAACTGGCCGCAAAGGCCGAGAAGGAGCTTTCGGTGGTGGTACTGGAAAAAGGCTCGGAGCCCGGCGCGCACATCCTGTCGGGCGCGATCATGGACCCGAAAGCGCTGACCGAGCTTATTCCCGACTGGAAGGAGCGCGGTGCGCCACTGAACCAACCCGTCACCGACGACGCGATGGTGTTCCTGGGCGAGACGTCGTCGTTCCGCACACCCAATTTCCTGCTGCCCGAATGCCTGCAGAACCACGGCAACTACATCGTCAGCCTGGGATCGGTCACGCGCTGGATGGCCGAGCAGGCCGAAGCGCTGGGCGTCGAGATCTTCCCCGGCTTCCCGGCCGCCGAGGTGCTGTACAACGACGACGGCTCGGTCAAGGGTGTGGCCACCGGCAACATGGGTGTCGGCAAGGACGGCAATCCGGGCGACAACTTCCAGCTCGGCATGGAACTGCATGCCAAATACACGGTGTTTGCCGAAGGTGCCCGCGGTCACTTGGGCAAACAGCTGATTGCGCGCTTCAAGCTCGACGCCGACAGCGACCCGCAGACCTACGGCATCGGTGTCAAGGAGTTGTGGGAGATCGACCCGCAACGCCACGAGCCCGGCTTCGTGCTGCACACCGCCGGCTGGCCGATGGACAGCGACACCTATGGGGGAGCCTTCCTGTACCACTTCGACGACAACAAGGTCGCGCTGGGTTTCATCACCGGCCTGGACTACAGCAATCCCTACCTGAGCCCGTTCGAGGAGTTCCAGCGCTGGAAGACGCACCCGAACATCCGCTACTACCTCGAGGGCGACGAGGCCAAGGGCATCAAGCCGGGCAAGCGCATCGCCTACGGCGCCCGTGCCATCACCGCCGGCGGCCTGCTCAGCCTGCCCAAGACCGTGTTCCCCGGCGGCGCGCTGGTCGGCTGCGATGCGGGCTACCTGAACGTCAGCCGCATCAAGGGCAGCCACGCCGCCATCAAGACCGGCATGCTGGCGGCGCAGGCTGCATTCGACGCCATCGGCGCCGGGCGCCAGCACGACGAACTCACCGCCTATCCGGAAGCCTTCGAGAAGAGCTGGCTGCATGCGGAGTTGCACAAAGCGCGCAACTTCAAGACCTGGTTCAAGAAGGGCCTGAACGTGGCCACGGTGATGAACGGCATCGAGCAATTCGTGTTGCGCGGCAATGTGCCCTGGACACTGCGCCGGGACAAGCCGGACCATGTCTACCTCAAGCCGGCGGCCGATTGCAAACCCATCGTGTACCCGAAGCCCGACGGCAAGCTGACCTTCGACCGGCTCTCCAGCGTGTTCATCAGCAACACCAACCACGAAGAGCAGCAGCCGGCGCACCTGACGCTCAAGGACGCTTCGGTTCCGGTAGGCATCAACCTCGCCAAATATGCCGGGCCGGAAGCGCGTTATTGCCCGGCCGGCGTCTACGAGTTCGTCAAGGACGACGACAACAAGGACCGCCTGCAGATCAATGCGCAGAACTGCGTGCATTGCAAGACCTGCGACATCAAGGACCCGACGCAGAACATCGTATGGGTCACGCCCGAAGGCGGGGGCGGGCCGAACTACGCCGGCATGTGAACGGCGGGGCTCGCACCTGGTCCGCCTGATGGTTGGTACTCGCACGCATCGCGGCAGGCGGGTCCGGGTACAGGCTCCTGGTGGGGCGGTCGGGCGCTGAACGCGCCTGCGACTACCCTGCGGTGCT
>CAXBDR010000233.1:0-7541 GCA_963974265.1 uncultured Rhodoferax sp. | reverse complement strand
CGAAAACGGCGTGATGCGCCTGGACGGCGACGCCACGCTGTGGTGGAAGCCGGACCACGGGCCCGAGGTCGAACATGTCTACCCGCACGACGCACCGGGTGTCTTCGGCGGCGCCTGCACCGCGCTGCAGTCCCATGTGCTGGCCCACCTGCAACATGGCGCCGCGCTCGAGAACAGCGCCCAGGACTACCTGGCCAACCTGCGCGTGCAGGCGGCCATCTACCACTCTCACCATACCGGGCGCCGGGTCGCGATGGCGCAGTTCGATCCCCACCACCACCGAGAAACCACTACGGGTTTCACACCCTGAAGGAGACAGCAACATGATCAAACGTTTCGTGCTCACCGCCACCGCCGTGGCCACCATGGCGCTCGCACTGCCCGCCGCCGCGCAGACCGTGCTCAAGTTCAGCCACACCGACCAGCAGGCGGGCGCGCGCCAGGCCGCCGCCCAGGTGTTCGCCAAGAAGGTCGAGGAGCTGACCCAGGGCCGCTACAAGGTCAACGTGTATTGCTGCAGCCAGCTCGGCAACGATCCGAAGAACATCGAACAACTCGCGCTGGGCGGCATCGACTTCACGGTGTCGTCGACCGGCTCGTACGCGCCGCACGTGCCCAGCCTGAACCTGACCATGATGCCGTTCCTGGTCGAAAACTACCAGCAGGGCTGGAAGCTCTACGACGAGAGCAAGTGGCTCAAGGAACAGTTCGACAAGGCCCCGGCCAAGGGCTTTCGTTTCCTGTCGACCTGGGAGGCCGGCTTCCGCAGCATGACGACCAAGGACGCGCTGAACTCGCCCGACGACGCCAAGGGCAAGAAGCTGCGTACCTTCCCCAACGAAATGATGCGCTGGACGCTGGAGTCCATGGGTTTCAACATCCAGATCATGCCGCTGCCCGAGGTCTACCTGGCGATCCAGCAAGGCGCCGTGCAGGGCCAGGAGAACCCGGTCGACACCATCTTCTCGAACAAGTTCTACGAAGTGGCGCCCAACGTCACGCTGACCAACCACGTCTACAGCCCGATTCCGCTGACCATTTCCGAGAAGACTTGGCAGAAACTCGCACCCGCCGACCAGAAGGCGGTGATGGAAGCGGCCCAGATCTCGGCGCAGTTCTCGCGCGAGATGATCTCGGGCAACGACGCCAACCAGCTCAAGGAGATGGCATCCAAGGGCGCCAAGATCAACGCCAAGCCGAACGTGGACGCGTTCCGCTCCGCGGTGCAGCCGGTCTACGCCAAGGCGCGCGAGAAATACGGCGCCGACGTCGACGCCTTTCTCAAGGACGCGGAGATGGTCCGCAAGAGCGTCAAATAAGGTCCGAGAAGAGCATGCGCCTGCTACCCCCGGGGCCCGCCGCGCCCGCGCCCTTGCGATGGCTGGGTGCCTTCGTCGACACCGCCATCGTCTTGCTGGGTGCAGCACTGGTGGTGGTGGTGTTCAGCAACGTGGTGCTGCACAGCTTCGACAAGGACATCGCCTGGACCACCGAATTCGGCGAACTGGTGATGGTGTGGACCACCTTCCTCGGGGTGGCCGCTGCCGTGCAGCGCAATGCGCACATGGCAGTGACCGAGCTGATCGACCTGGTGCCAGAACCGCGGCCGCGGTTGTTCGCCGATGGCCTGATCCAGTGCATGGTGGCGGGCCTGCTGTCGCTGCTGGTGTGGAAAGGCGGCGTGGCTGCCGACGCGGGCTGGCGGAGCGAGATGACGGTCACCGGCTGGCCCCTGGCGGTCCAGTACCTTTCCTTGCCGGTTTCGTCCGCCATCGCGCTGGTCTTCGTCGCCTGGGATCTGGTCCAGATCGGCCGAGGCATGCCCCGACAACGCCGTTATGCCATCAGTGGCGTCAACACCGCCTGAAGCGCGTCTCCCATGGTTCTGATTTTCATACTCCTGGTCTTCTTTGGTCTGGCGTTGGCGGGCCTGCCCGTCGTGTGGTCCATCCTGGCCACCACGGTGCTGACGATCTGGTCCTTTGACCTCAGCCATCCGCTCGAGACCATCTTCCTGACCTATATCGGCGGTGTCGAGCCCTTCATTCTCATTGCCGTCCCGCTGTTCATCGTGGCTGGAGAGCTTTTCTCGCGCGGTGGCGTGGGCGAACGCATCATCCAGTTCGCCCGCAGCCTGTTCGGCGCGCTGCCCGGCGGCCTGGGTATCGTGACGGTCGCGTCCTGCCTGCTGTTTGGCGGCGTGTCCGGATCGGCCATCGCAGGGGCCGCAGCAATCGGCACCGTGATGATCCCTGCCTTGACCCGGCAAGGATATTCAGCGGCATTTGCGTCGGCACTGGTCGCGGCGGCCGGCACGCTGGCCATCATCATGCCGCCGTCGATTCCCCTGCTGGTATTCGGCTACATCGCCGGCGTGTCCGTGCGCGACCTGTTCCTCTCGGGCATCGTGCCGGCATTTCTCTTCGGCGCAGCGTTGATGCTGGTGTGCGTGTGGTACGGCATCAGGACGGGCTGTGATCGCGGTGGCAAGCGCGCCTCCGGTGCCGAAATCTGGGCCTCCTTCAAGGGCGCCTTTCCGGCACTGCTGATGCCGGCGATCATCCTCGGTGGCATCTGGAGCGGCTTCTTCACACCCACGGAGTCGGCCGTCGTGGCGGTGGTGTACGGACTGCTGGTGGCGATGCTGTGGTACCGATCGATCGGCTGGCGCGACCTGCCGAGCCTGCTCTACAGCGCCTTTCTGACCAGCGCGGTGGTCATGGCGGTGGTGGGGGCCACGGCGGCGCTGGCCTGGGTCATCACGGTGGAGCAGGTGCCCATGGTGATGACGCAATGGGTGCAGTCCGTGGCCGACAACCGCTGGACATTCTTCCTGCTGATCAACGTCTTTCTGCTGACCCTGGGCATCTTTCTGGAGCCGCTGCCCGCGCTGGTGCTGACCGCGCCGCTGTTCGTTCCGCTGGCGCAGGTGTACGGCATAGACCCCGTGCACCTGGGCCTGGTGATGACCTGCAATCTGGCCATTGGCCTGTATACGCCGCCCGTCGGAGGCACGCTGTTCGTGGCGGCCAAGATCGGCCAAGTGGGCATGGGCGCCATCTCGCGTGCGCTGATGCCGCTGTTCCTGGCATCCGTCGTCGTCCTGATGCTCATCACCTACGTGCAGGCGGTTGCGATGTTCCCGGTATGGCTGCTCCGCTGAGCCCAGCCACCCTTTTGACCCCAGCCACTCTTTCACCATGAAATTCACTTCAATGCAACACACGTTCACGCGCCGCCGCCTGGTGTCGGCCACCATGCTGAGCCTGGCCACCAGCCCGCTGTGGGCCCAGTCCGGCGCCTATCCGGCCAAGCCGATCAAGATCGTCGTGCCCTCGCCCCCCGGCGGCAGCACCGATCAGCTGGCGCGCCTGGTCGGGCAACGCCTGCAGGACGCCTGGGGCCAGAGCGTCGTCGTCGACAACAAGCCGGGCGCCGGCCTGCGGCTGGGCGCGGACTTCGTGGCCAAGTCGCCGGCCGACGGCTACACCTTGCTGATGGGCGCGGTGCACCATTCGATCGCGCAGGCCATCTACACCAAGCGCAGCTACGAATTCCAGCGCGACCTGGCGCCGATCTCCGTGGTGGCGGTGGTGCCCAACGTGGTCATCGTGCCGGCCAGCCTGCCGGTGAAGACCGTGGCCGAACTGATCGCCATGGCCAAGGCGCAGCCGGGCAAGCTCAGCTACGGCAGCACCGGCCAGGGCACGGCCCACCACCTGATCGGCGAGCAGTTCGCCGACATGGCCGGCGTGGAACTGCTGCACGTGCCGTACAAGGGCAGTTCGCCGGCGCTGGTGGACCTGATCGGCGGCCAGATCCAGATCATGTTCGACACCGTCGCGTCCTGCCTGCCGCACATCAAGTCCGGCAAGATCCGCGCGCTGGCCGTGACCACCGGCAAACGTTCGTCCGCACTGGCCGACGTGCCGACGCTGGACGAGGCCGGCCTCAAGGGTTTCGACGTGTCTTCCTGGTTCGGCCTGCTGGCACCGGCCGGCACGCCGGGCGAGATCATCCAGAAGACCTATGCCGAAGTCGCGACGATGCTGGCCACGCCCGAGATGCGCCAGCAGCTTGCGCTGATGGGTGCCGAGCCCATCGGCAACACACCCGAGCAGCTGCGCCAGCAGATCGCCGGCGAGATCACGCGTTTCGCCGCGCTGGCCCAGAAGGCCAGGCTGCAGCTCGACTGATTCATCCACTTCGTACCAGGAGTCCCGCACCGTGTTAGCCCTGATCGTCGAATTCCGCATCAAGCCGGAACACGTGACCGCGTTCGATGCGGCCATCACCGAGAACGCGCGCGCCTCACGCGAACAGGAACCCGGCTGCCGGCAGTTCGACGTCTGCCGCGACCCGGACGACCCGCAGCTGTTTTTCCTGTACGAGCTGTATGACGACCAGGCGGCGATCGACGCACACATGCGCTCGGCCCATTTCCAGGCCATGAATGCGGCCACGGCCGACTGGGTCGAAAGCAAGCTCGTGCGTTCGTACCGGCGCACGGCGCCCTGAGACCCTGTGAACGCACGGCGCGCGCCCGCGCGCGGCCGGGTTCAGCTCTCGGGAACGGGCTCCACCCACACCGGCTCCGGCGGCATCGGCACGATGGGCATGTCGTCGCCCTGGCGCACCAGATCGCGCAGGCTCGTGTGGGCCAGCGCATCGGCACTCGCCTGCTGCAGCTGCGCGACCAGGCCGGCCACGGCGGGGCGTGTCGGCAGCACCAGTGGCGAGAGAAAGCCGTCTTCGCCGGCCGCGCGCACCGTATCGAGCACGTCGGCCACCAGGATGCGGCCCGGGTCGCGCGCCGGCAGGTAACTCGGCGGGTCGTCGGCCGACGCCACGACAAGGTGCCTGCGCTCGAGCGCATCGAGCACCACCATCAGCACGTGACCAGGCACCTGCAACTCCTGCGTGAAGACCTGTTGCGTGGGCGCCGCCTCACCATGCATGAAGCGCCGCGCCACCAGTTCCATGGCCGACAGGGCCAGCTGCTCGCGCGTTCGATTGCTCAGCCGCGGCTCGCCGCCGCGCAGGTACAGGTATTCGGGATGCTGCACGTAGAACGCCACGCTGGCGCCGAACAGCAGCACCAGCCAGCTCAGGTAGAGCCAGATCATGAACAGGATCAGGATGGCGAAGCTGGCGTAGACCGCCGCATAGTTGTTCGAGCCGGCGATGAACACCGCGAACACCCAGCCCGCCGTCTGCCACGCAATGCCGCCCACGATGCCGCCAACCAGCGCCGGCCACAGGCGCACGCGGGTGTTGGGCATGAACAGGTAGATGAAGGTGAAGGCCGCGATGATGAGCAGGTAGGGCACCAGGCGGCTGAAGGCCTGCACCACCTGGCCCAGCACGTCGACCGCCATCAGGCCGCGCACCATCTCGATGTTCATCACCGTCGCGGTGACGCCGAGCGCCGAGAACACCAGGATCGGACCGACCATCAGCACCGTCAGATACCGCGTGAACCGTTCCGCCAGCGGGCGGGGCCGCGGCGCGTGCCAGATGTAATTGAGGGACTCCTCGATCTTCTGGATCAGCGAGATCGACGTATACAGCAGCAACACCAGGCCGACCGCGCCGAGTACGCCGACGTTCATGTTCTCGATGAATCCGGTGATGCGCAGCGCCACTTCGGCGCCCTTCTCGCCCAGCGGCTCGAGCAGGTTCAGCAGCATGGGCCGCACCTGGTTCGTGACGCCGAAGGCCTTGAGCACGGAGAAACTCAGGGCCAGCAAGGGCACGATAGACAACAGCGTGGTGTAGACCAGGCTCATCGCGCGCAGCGTCAGCTGCCCGAAGGCCAGGTCGCGGCCGAGAATGAGGATGGTGCGCACCAGGCGCAACACGCCGGCGCGCGCGCTGCTGTCCTCGCCTGGTGCCCAGACCAGCGCCTCGATCCGGTCCATCAGCGAGCCAGGAGGTGTTTGGGTCATTTCACAACGTCGAGTTCCAGCTTCAACGGTACCACGCTCTGCGTGGCATCCGTGACCGTGCGCAACTCTACCGTACGCACCCGCTCGGTGGGAACTCCGGCGTCCGGCCCGGTGACGGCCTGGACCACGGCCTCGGCGCGACGCGCCCCCAGTTCGGCCAGCATGTCGTCGGTGACGGCCTGCTCGGAGATCATGCGTGTGATCAGTCCCTGGTAGAACGCCGGCGGTGGCAGCGCTGCAGCGGCGGCCGAAGGCGCCCCGCCGGTTGCCGCCGCGGGTTTCGCCGATGCCGCTGGCGTAGCCGGCGCGGCAGCCGCGGCCGGCGCCGCCACGGCACTCGCATCCGCGGCCCCACCTGCCGCTGGCGCCGTCGACGGACGAGCAGCCTCCAGCGCCCGCTGCCTGAGCGCATCGAACACCGAGGGCGCATACCGCGCGCCGAACGCCGCCTCCACGGCCGCCGGCACGCGCGGATTGGCGGCGTCGATCGGGCCCGGGTCCTCGCCCGGGGCCAGCTCCAGCCCCATGCGGCGTGCAATCTCGGTGCGCACGACCAGGGACTGCAACACCGGCCTGTCCTGCTCGGGCGCCACCACCGGTGCGACCTGGAGCAACAACTGGGGCCGTTCCCTGAGCGCCTGGGCGACGGTCTCGATCTTCTGCTGCTCGGGCGGCGCCAGCGTGGCCATGCCGGGCTCGAACGCAATCGTGTCGATGGGCTTGTCGCCGCCGCCGAACATGCCGGCCAGTGCCCGGAACGGGGCGGTGACGATGCCGCCGATCAGGTTGCCGATGGCCTTGGCGATCACCGCGCCGTAGTCGAACTGCGGGTCATTGAGGTCGCCGCGCACCGGCACGCCGATGTCGATGACGCCGTTGGAGTCCTTCAGGATGGCCAGCGCCAGGTCGAGCGGCAGGTCCAGCGCGCCGGGGCTCTCGACCTTCCGGCCCAGTTCGGCCTTGGTCAGCACGACCTTGTTCTCGCCCTGCAACCGGCCGTCGCGCACCTTGTATTGCAGGTCCAGCGTCAGGCGGCCCGACGCGATCTCGTATCCGGCGAACTTGACGACATACGGCGACATGGCGCTCATGTCCAGGTTGCGGAACGCCATTGCGATGTCGGTGAGTCGCTCCGGCTGCAACACGCTGATCTGCCCGCGGATGCGCGCCGAGCCGAACTTGTCGACCCGCGCGTCGAGCTGCACCTGCGCGCTGCGGTTGGCGTCGGTGCCCAGGCCGGTGATGACGCCCTTGAGCTGGTGCATGCGGGTGCCGAACTGCGGGCGCAGGCTCAGGTCGGCAAACTCCAGCTGGCCGTCGTTGACCTTGACCCGGGCCACCGTGACCGGGAACGGGTCGGCGGCCGGTTCGCCATCGGCCGCGGCCGGCTCCTGCTTGCCATCGCCGTCGGCGGCGCCATCACGTTGCTTCAACACGTCGGTGATGTTCAGGCTCAGGTCCTCGGCAATGATCAGCCGCCCGACCGGCCGCTCGAGCAACACCTCGCCGATGTCGACGGCGTTGGGCTCCAGCGTCAGCTTGAGGTCGTCGGACTTGATGGTTTCCCAGGCCAGGAACGGCCGCTTCGGCGTG
>CAXBDR010000232.1:0-7554 GCA_963974265.1 uncultured Rhodoferax sp. | reverse complement strand
CCGTTCTCGACCGTGGTCCCACCCATGGAACTGCCGAAATGCGACAGCGGTTCGGACACGCCGTAGAACATCAGGCCGATGCCCATGCCGGCGGCGAACAACATCGAGAACCAGCCCAGGTAACCATAGTCGGGCTTGGCCAGCGTGCCGCCCAGGCGCACCTTGCCCAGCGGCGAGATGGCCAGGCCGAGGCAGACCAGCACAAAGATGTTGCCGGCACTGATGAAGAACCAGTCGAGGTTGGATGTGAGCCAGCCGCGCAGATCACCGAACATCGGCTCGACCTGGGTCTGGAACATCAAGGTCAGCAGCACGAAGGCGACGATGGTCAGGCCCGAGACGGCGAACACCCGGTTGTGGATGTCCAGGCCGAACGGCCCCACGTTCAGGACGATGTTGTCCTGTCCAATCTTGTAATCGGTATTGATGGGATTGACGTCACCGTCGGGCACCATCGGGTCTTTGGGCGCAGCCATTTTTGCATGCTCTCCTGTAGCTGGGTTTCATGTCGATGCGAATGACGGCGCACGGGCCGCTGGTCAGCGCCTGATCTGGCGACCGTTCATTGCAGGCGGTTGACCTTAACATGCGTCAATCCCGGCAGCAATGGCAGGCGCGCCGCGCGCGGTCGCGGCGCCGACACGAGCGCGGGTGTCAACCGGGCGTGTGTTGGGTGCCTGGCGTGTCGAGCGGCGACGCGCAGGGCATCTGCAGCAGCGTGTCCATCGGGGCCGGTGCGTGCCACAGGAACCCCTGGCCGTATTGCACGCCGAAGCTGCGCAACATGGTTGCCACCGACTCGGTTTCGATGCCTTCGGCGACGGTCTTCTTGCCGGTGGCCTGCGCCACGTCGCAGATCGCACGCACCGCGGCCTGGTCGTAGGAGTCGCCCTCGAGCTGGCGCATGAACTGCCCGTCGATCTTGAGCACGTCGACCGGCAGGCTCTTGAGGTAGGTGAACGAGGACATGCCGCTGCCGAAATCGTCCAGTGACACGCTGGCGCCGAGTGCATGCAGCCGATCGAAGAAGGCGATCGATTGCTGCAGCTTGGTGATGGCCGAGGTCTCGGTCACTTCGAAGTACAACTTGCGGCGGTCGAACGCAATCGCCTGCAGGCGCTCGAGCAGGAACTGCTGGAAATCGGTATCGCTGACCGACTGTCCGGACAGGTTGATCGACAAGGCGTCGATGTTCGACAAGCGGTGCCCATGGCGCGACAACCAGTCGAACACCGCGCCCACGACCCAGCGGTCGATGCGCGTGGCCAGCGCATAACGCTCCGCCACCGGCAGGAACGCACCGGGTTCGACGATCTGTCCATCCTCGACCATGCGCAACAGCACCTCGCCACGCAGCTTGCCGTCGTCGTGTGCACAGATGGGCACGATGCGTTGCCAGTACAGCCGCATGCGATTCTCGTCGAGTGCATTGTGCAGCCGTTGCACCCAGTTCGTGATGCCGCGCTGCGTCTGCACGCCGAGGTCGGAATCCACATACAGGTAGACCCGGTTGCGACCGGACTCCTTGGCGATGTAACACGCCGAGTCTGCCGCCTGCATCACCGCGGTGACCGAGCTCCAGTGTTCGCCCAGCATCACCAGTCCGATGCTGGCGCCGATGTGGAAAGTCTGGCCGGACTGCGCAAAGCGATAGTCGTCGATGACCAGGCAGATGTGCTCGGCCAACTGGCGGGCGCTGACCTGGTCGCAGCGCGTCAGGATGACGGCGAACTCGTCGCCACCGATGCGCGCGACGACGTCGCTGGTGCGCACGATGCGCCGGATCAGCTCCGCGACTTCGCGCAGCAGCTGATCGCCGCCACTGTGGCCGCAAGTGTCGTTGACGATCTTGAAGCGGTCGAGGTCGATGAACAACACGGCATGGCGCTGGCGCTTGTCGGGTGCCGACACCAGGGTCTGGTTCAGCACGCGTTCGAACTCGTCGCGGTTGATCAGGCCGGTCAATGCGTCGTGCGCGGCACGGTGGCTGACCTCGGCGTGCAGACGTTCGAGGTCGTCGCTGCGTTGCACGGCCAGTCGCATCTGGCGCACCGCCAGCACGGCGAACGCCGATGCCACCAGCAGCAAGGCCAGGCACATCGCCCAGGCCGTCTTCACCTGGGTTCGCACAGCGTCCAGGTACCGCACGTTGATCCGGTGGCGCGCATGGTGGCTGCCCAGCAGCACCTGCTGGATCGGAGCCGAGACGCGGTCGAGTTCGGCACGGAGCGCGACCAGGCCAGCCTCGTCGAATGCCGGCAGTTCGTCTGCCGAGCCGAAAAAGCGGTCGGCGACGGCGGTGAACTGCCCGAGTTCGGCCAGCATCGCCTGGTAGCTGGGCAGTTCGCCGATCAGGCGCTGGCTCAGGCCGTCGCGCACGTTGTCGTAGCGGCTGGCAAAGATGCCGTAGCGCAGCAGCAGCCGGGCCATCGCCTCCCCCTGGCCGCGATCGAGCAGTGCCGCGTCGATGGCCGATCCCAGCTTGAGGTGTTCGACCTGCAGCTGGAACACATCCCATTCCCCCATCGTGCGACCGTCGCTGACGGTTTCCTCGATGGCCTGCAACTGCACGATCTGCAGCGTCATCATGCCGGCCATCAGCAGCAGGGCGAGCGCGCCCAGCACAGCCAGTACGCGGTTGATCTGCCGGCGGCGAAGGTTCATCGGACGGTCGCCGCCGCGCTTATCGCACGGTGATGCGCGTGAGCTGCCAGATCGAGCGGGCGTAGAAAACTTCGTTGCGCGTCTCGGGCCGGTCGTCGAAGGGGTAGACCAGGAACAAGGGGCCTTTCTCGCGCACGCCGATCACCTTGCCATCGATGCGCCGTGCCAGCAGCGGGCCGAAGCCGGCCGCGTCGTCGAACGGGACATCGACCGCGTAGTCGTTGAGCGCGACCATGTGCAGGGTCTTGCCCTTGGCCGCGACCGCTTCGAGCACGTCCTGCAACCGCGGTCCGCTGAAAGTCACGGCCTGCTTGAACCAGGGCGTCCAGGTCCGGAAGCTGTGGATCGGCAGCGCGTCGAGCATTGCTGCATCGAACCGGGCGCCGGTTTCGCCGTTGCGCACAGCAATCGCGCCATCGATGGTCAGGATGACCGGCTGCGCCGGTGCAGGCGCAGGCGACTGCGCAACCACCTGCCCGGACAAGGCCGGCAGACTGAAAACGAGGACGAACAGAATCCTGCGCGTGAGGGCTTGCATTGTTCTTCTCCTGCACTGTGAGATCGGGATTCTAGATAGCCGGGCGACATGCCGGGTTCATGCATCCCGGAAGTCATCGCTGGCAAAAAAGCGGTCTCAGCGGATCGCGAACGGAGCCCGCAGAAAGCCCCGGAACCGCGCCCGACCTCCACGCACTGGCGTCGCGGCGAGGCGGTAGTCGGGGAACCGCGCCAGGAATCGACCGATCGCGATGCGGCCTTCGAGCCGCGCCAGGCTCAGTCCGGCGCACTGGTGGATGCCGAAGCCGAACGCCAGGTGCCGGTTGTCGCGCCGCCACAGGTCGAGCCGGTCCGGTTGCTCGAACTGGGCGGGGTCGCGGTTGGCCGCGCCGATACACAGGGTCACCAGCGCGCCGGCAGGCAGGTCGACGCCGCCGACCGTACAGGCGGCGGTGGCGCGGCGGTTGCCCAGCTGGTTGGAGGACTCGAAGCGCAGGAACTCGTCCACCGCGCTGTCCAGGTGCGGTTCCAGCCCGGCCGGGTCGTTGCGGTAATGTGCGATGCGCCGCAGCAGGTCGGCCCGGGCGTCGGGCCGTTCCGCCAGCGCCACCAGGGCATTGCCGATCAGGTTGGTCGTGGTTTCGTGCCCCGCATTGAGGATGAAGATGCAGTTGTGCAGCAACTCCTGCTCCGACAGGCGACCGCCGTCGGCCTCTTCGGATTCGCCCTGGATCAGCCGCGTCAACACGTCATGTTGCGGGTCGCCCGGCTTGCGCCGGCGTTCGGCGACCAGTTGCTCCAGATACTGCAGGAACTCGGTCACGCTGCGGTTGCCCAGCGCCTCCTGCTGCGGCGTCAATGCCGGTTCGAGCGCGCCCAGGATGGCCAGCGACCAGCCACGCAGCGGGCCGCGGTCGGCATGCGGCACGCCGAGCAGGTTGCCGATGACCTCGACCGGGATCGCGCTGGCGAAGTCCTCGATCAGGTCGCCTTGGCCCCTGGCCTCGATGCCGTCGAGCAATTGGTCTACCAATGCGACCAGGCCGGCTTCCATCTCCCGGATGGCACGCCGCGTCAAGGCACCCATGATCAGCTTGCGCACGCGCGTGTGCAGCGGCGGATCGTTGAACACCAGGCTGGTCGTGTGGTGGTCGAACAGCGGAGCGGTCGCCGGTGGGGGCGCATCGTCGCGCCACGGCGCGTGCAGGTACTTGGGTGCGAACTCGATCTTCTTGTCCGAGCTGAACAAGCGGGCGTCGCGATAGACCGCGACGAGGTCCTGGTACCGGGTCAGGAACCAGCTGCCGTCGGGCATGGCACGCACCGGTTGCGTCGCGCGCAGCAGGTCGTAGACCGGGTACGGGTTGGCGTAGAAATCGGCTGGCAAGGCGCGCAGGTCGAAGTCGTCCGCGATCTGCCGCGCCCGTGTGGCCGTCATCGGCGACGTGGCGACGACCGGCCCGGTCATGGCTGCAGGAATCCCTGTACCGCCGCCAGCACCGCATCCGGCGCCTCGAGCATCATCGCGTGCCCGCCAGGCACCGTCACCACCGTGCCCTGCCGCGCCGCAGCCACCAGCGACTGCGCCGCCTTCGGTGGCGTCATCTGGTCGTACCGGCCCAGCACGAACAAGGTGGGCGCCGTCACCTTGGCCATGGCCGCATCGCCGCCGGCATAACCGTCGCAGGCCTTGAAGCCGGTGTGGAAGACGTTCACGCGCGGGTTGCTGGCCAGCACCCGGCGCATCAACGCGCGCGAGCCGCCGTACAGCCAGGTGCCGGGGCCCAGGCTCGACGGTGGCGGCGCCAGCGTGCTGTGCGAGAAGGTGTTGACCAGCGCGATGGCCTTTTCCGGGTTGTTCTGCGAGGCCTCCAGCAGCACCGGCGAGACCTTCATCGGGAACGCGACGCCGACCAGTACCAGGTGGCTGACGCGTTCGGGCGCGCGAGCCGCGGTCTCGAGTGCAATCAGCGATCCGAAGCTGTGGCCGACCAGGGCCGCCTTGGCTACGCCGGCGGCGTCCATCAACGCCAGCACGAAATCCGCCGCTGCTTCGACGCTGGCCGGCGGGTCGCCGGAACTCTTGCCATGGCCAGGCAGGTCGGGCGCGAGCACGTTCCAGCCGTGGTGGGCCAGCGACCGGGTCTGCAGGATCCAGACGCTGTGGTCGTTGAGCACGCCGTGCAGGAAGATCACGGTCGGTTTCGACGCATCGAAGGGTTTGCCCCCGGTGTAGCAGAAGGTCTTGCTGCCATTGACGACGAGTTCCATCACGCACCTGCCTTTTCCGCGGCCCGCAGCGCGCGCTTGAGGTCTTCGAGCAGGTCGGCCGGATCTTCGAGGCCGATCGACAGGCGGATGGTTCCCTGGGTGATGCCACCGGCAGCCAGCGCGTCGTCGCTCATCCGGAAATGGGTCGTGCTGGCCGGATGGATGACCAGCGAGCGGCAGTCACCGACGTTGGCCAGGTGGCTGAACACCTGCAATGCATCGACGAAGGCCTTGCCTTGTGCGCGACTGCCCTTGAGGTCGAAGCTGAACACCGAGCCGGCACCCCGTGGCAGCAGTTTCTGCGCCAAGGCATGGCTGGGGTGCGATTCGAGCAGCGGATGGCCGACCCGGGACACGAACGGGTGCGCGGCCAGGAACTCCACTACCCTGGCCGTGTTGTCCATGTGGCGCGCCATGCGCAAGCCTAGCGTCTCGATGCCTTGCAGCACCAGCCAGGCCGAATGCGGGCTCAGGCAGGCGCCGAAGTCGCGCAGGCCTTCGCGTCGCGCGCGCAGCAGGAAGGCGCCGACGGTGGACTCGTCGGTGAACACCATGTCGTGGAAGCCGTCGTAGGGCGTGGCCAGCTCGGCGAACCTGCCCGACCGCGCGTGCGAGGCGGCCCAGTCGAAGCTGCCGCCGTCGACGACGATGCCGGCGATCACCGTGCCGTGGCCGCTGAGGAACTTGGTGGCCGAGTGGTAGACCAGGTCGGCGCCGTGTTCGAGTGGCTTGAGCAGCCAGGGCGTGGTCAGCGTCGAGTCGACCAGCAGCGGCACGCCCGCTTCGTGCGCGATGGCCGAGACCGTGGCGATGTCGAGCACGTCCAGGCCCGGGTTGCCGACGGTTTCGCCGAAGAACAGTTTCGTGTTCGGACGCACCGCGGCGCGCCAGCCGTCGATGTCGCCGGGCTTGACGAAGCTGGTCTCGATGCCGAAGCGGCGCAGCGTGTAGTGCAGCAGGTTCTGCGATCCGCCGTACAAGGCCGTCGAGGCGACGATGTGCGAGCCGGCGCCCATCAGCGTGGCGATCGACAGGTGCAGCGCCGCCTGGCCGCTGGCGGTGCTGATCGCGCCGATGCCACCTTCGAGTGCCGACACCCGTTGCTCGAGCACGGCATTGGTCGGGTTGCTGATGCGCGAATAGACATGGCCGGCGCGCTCGAGGTTGAACAGGGCGGCGGCGTGTTCGCTCGACTCGAACACGAACGAGGTGCTCAGGTGGATCGGCACGGCACGCGCGCCGGTGGCGGGGTCCGGCGCCGCGCCGGCATGTAGTGCCAGCGTGTCGAAACCGGGATCGGAATAACCGGGCATGCGAAGGTCTCCAGTGGGTTGGGCGCTGTGGGTTCGTGCACGGGGCTGGCGCGCCCGCCGTCCGACCCGGATGCGGCGCCGCGCGACGGCACGGCGCCTGCGCGTCACAATCGCGACGGAGCACCAGCCCGGTGCCCTCTTATTGTGGGCTATATTCAGCGCGAGGAGTGCAGCATGAAAGTCAGCGATATTCTGCGTGTCAAGGGCAACACGCTCTACACCGTCAAGCCCGATGAACGCCTGGCCCAGGCGGCCGCCGTGATGGCCGAGAAGGACATCGGTTCGCTGGTCGTCATGGACCTCGGTGACCTGGTGGGCATGTTGACCTTCCGCGAGGTGATTCAGACCGTGGTGCGCAACGGCGGCCAGATCGGCACCGGATCGGTCCGCGCCGCCATGGACGATGCGCCGCTGACCTGCACCATGGGCACCGAACTCGATGAGGTCCGGCGCATGATGCTCGAGCACCATGCCCGCTACCTGCCGGTGATGGACCGCAAGATGCTGATGGGCGTGGTCAGTTTCTACGACGTCGCCAAGGCCGTCGTCGACGCGCAGAACTTCGAGAACAAGATGCTCAAGGCCTACATCCGCGACTGGCCGGACAACGACGGCATTCCGGGGACGCCATGAGCGCGCCGGGCCGTTCCCAAGCGCGAATCCCGCAGCGCGCAGCGCGGAGGGTCTCCGAATGAGCGCGCCGGGCCGTTCCCAAGCGCGAATCCCGCAGCGCGCAGCGCGGAGGGTCTCCGAATGAGCGCGCCGGGCCGTTCCCAAGCGCGAATCCCGCAGCGCGCAGCGCGGAGGG
>CAXBDR010000231.1:0-7578 GCA_963974265.1 uncultured Rhodoferax sp. | reverse complement strand
CGCCGACGGCCGGCTGAGCCTGCTGATCGATGGCAGCACCGCCGCCACCCGCGTATCGGTCAACACCACCGGCGGCGACGAGCGGATCGTGATCCACGCCATCCACGCCACGTCCGAGCTCGGCCAGGCCGACCTGGGCCAGGCCGACCTGGCGGGACTGGCGCAATTCGACGCCGGCGTGGGCACGCTGGTGCTGGGGCAATTGCACGGCGCCAACGTGCAGATCGGCGGCATCGGCCAGGCGCAGCTCGACCTGGGCGCCGTGCACGACAGCCAATTGCTGGCCGGCGGTGTCAGCATGGCCCTGCGGGTGGACAGCTGGCACAGCAGCGCGGCCGGGGCTTCCGCGGTCGACGTCGCGCAATTGCGCAGCCTGCACAGCGGCGGCGACGTCGCCTTCGACCTGCACGTCAACGGCATCGGACATACCGGCTACATGCTGGGCCTGGTGCAGGTCGGCGGCGCCATCGGCCAGGGCCACTGGAATGTCGAGGGCCGCGCCAACCGCGTCATCGCCGGGCACACCGGCGCCGACTGGCGTCTCAACGTCGACGGCACGCTGGCGCTGCTGCAGACCGCCGCCGACGCCTCCGGCCGGGTCATGACGCGGCGATCGGCGGCACCGGCGACGACGCCGACAGCTTCCAGGCCGGCACGCTGGCGCGGGCACGTATCGGTGGCGACATGCACGACAGCCACATCCTCGTCGGCGTCGACCCGCGCAACGGCGCATGGCTGGACGGCGACGACATGCTGCTGGGCACGGCGACGCAGCGGGTGCAGGAGCTGCTGGTGGGCGGCCAGCTCACCGGAAGCACCCGCATCGTCGCACCGGCATTCCCGCCCCTGGTGCGCGTCGGCGGCGCGCTGGTCGACTCGGGGACGCTGGACGCGCTCGCGACCCGGCCGGTCGACACCGTGGCACCGGTGCTGTCGGCGCAGCTGGCGCACGACAGCGGCGTATCGGCCACCGACGGCCTGACCAACGACCCGTCCATCACCGGGCAGGTTGCCGACAACGGCGCCGTCACCCAGCTGTGGGCCGTGATCGACCCGGCGCAGCCCGACGCGCCGCTGATCGACGTGTCCCATGCGCTGCGGGCCGGTGGTGCGTTGCGGCTCGACCGCGCCACGCTCGATGCGCTGGCCGGTGGCTACCTGGCCGACGGCGCCCACACCGTGCGGCTGGTCGCGCAGGACGCGGACGGCAACCGTTCGCAGGCGATCGACGTCGCCTTCGTGCTCGACACCCAGGCGCCGGCGGCCGACTTCGCCATCGCCGGTGCGGACGCATTGCCCGGCACAGTCACCCACAGTGCCGCCGCCATCGTGCAGTTGAACGGCGTCGGCAGCGCCGGCGCCACCGTGACGCTGGCGGCCCAGGGCCTGTCGACGCTGGTCGGCAACACCGGCCTGTTCCAGCTGGCCGGCGTGCGCCTGCAGGAAGGGGACAACGAATTGACGTTGCGGCTGGCCGATGGCGCCGGCAACGACACCGTCGTCACCCGCACGCTGACCCGCGTGGCGCAGGCGCAGACCGACGCCGTGCTGCAGTGGAACCAGCTCGCGCTGCAGGCGGTGCAACTGCATGCCAGCGACCCGCCGGTTGCCACCCGCATCCTGGCCATGGTGAGCCTGGCGCAGTTCGACGCACTGGCCGCGATCGACGGCGCGCCCGCGTACCTGGTGGCGCGGTCGGTCGGCGCACCGGCGTCGGCGCCGGCCGCAGCCGCCGTGGCGGCCCACCGCATCCTGAGCCTGAGCTATCCCGCAAACCAGGCGGTGTTCGACGCCGCGCTGGCCGCCAGCCTGGACGCCGTTGCCGACGGCGCCGCCAAGGACACCGGCATCGCGCTGGGCCTGGCCATTGCCGACGCGATATGGGCACTCCGCGCCAACGACGGCGCGCAGCTGCCGCAGACCTACACCGGCAGCGCCGTGCCTGGCCAATGGCGCCCGACCGGGCCGATGTACGAGGTCGCCGACCAGCCGCACTGGCGATCGGTTCAGCCGTTCGCGCTGGCAAGCCCCGATGCCTTGCGGCCAGCACCACCGCCGGCACTGGACACGGCGGCCTATGCGCAGGCGGTGGAACAGGTCAAGCGGCTGGGCAGCGCCACCAGCACCGAACGCAGCGCCGACCAGACCGAGCAGGCCCTGTTCTGGGCCGACGGCAAGGGCAGCCTGACGCCGCCGGGCCACTGGAACGCGATCGCGGCCGACGTGGCGCTGGCACAAGGCAACAGCCTGTCGGCCAACGCCCGCCTGTTCGCGCAACTGAACATCGCGCTCGCCGACGCCGCCATTGCCTGCTGGGACGCCAAGTACGGCTACGGCCTGTGGCGGCCGGAAACCGCGATCCAGGGTGCCGATCTGGACGGCAATGCCGGCACCACGCGCGATGCCACCTGGCGGCCGCTGTTGCTGTCGCCGTCGCACCCCGAATACGTGTCCGGCCATTCGACCTTCAGCATGGCCGCCGCCACCGTGCTGGCGGCGGCCTTCGGCGACAACACGGCCTTCTCCACCACCAGCCCCACCCTGCCGGGAGTCACGCGCGCGTACACCAGCTTCACGCAAGCGGCGCAGGAAGCCGGCGACAGCCGCATCTATGGCGGTATCCATTTCGAATTCTCCAACCTGGCCGGCCAGCAACTGGGTGCGCAGGTCGCGGACGTCGTGCTCGCACGGTTCCTGCAGGCGCAGGACACGCAGGCACCGGTCGTCGTGCTGGCCGACACGCCCGCGGCCAGCAGCGGCAATATCACGTTGACCGGCCAGGTGCTGGACAACCTGTCGGGCGTGGCCTGGGCGCGCATCAGCATCGACGGCGCCACGCCACAGGAACTGGCGCTTGGCGCCGACGGCAGCTTCCAGTTCACGACCGCGCTGGCCGTCGATGGATCCGCCGACGGACCGCACACGCTGCAGCTGACGATGCAGGACGCCGCGGGCAACCTGGGTCCGGTCGTCGAGCGCAGCTTCGTGCTCGATACCCGCGCGCCGACCATCGACTTGCCGCTGCTGGCCGACGGCGCCGTCATCGATGCGGGGACCCGTCTGGCCGGCAGCGTCGATGGCACCGGCTCGGCCATCACCAGCCTGCGTTACCGGCTGGGCGACAACCCGGAGCAGGTGTTGGCGTTCCAGCCGCAGACCGGCAACTTCGATGCGCCACTGGCGCTGGGCGATCTGCCGGCGGGCGAACACCTGCTGCACATCGACGCGCGCGACGCGGCCGGCCATACCCATACGCTGACCCGCACGGTGACGCTGGCCAGCCTGCCCGCGCTGACCATCACCCGCGCCAGCCCGGCCGCGTCGGCGACCGGCATCGGCGTGACGCAGCGGCCACAGGTGTTTTTCTCGCGCGCGGTCGACACCAGCACGTTGACCGCCGAGAGCTTCTACGCGCTTGGCGCCGACGGGCAGAAACTCGCGGCCACCATCGTTCCGGCCCAGGACGGCAGCTTCGCGTGGTTGTTCCTGTCTGCGCCCATGCCCGGCGGCGCCAGCGTCTCGGTGCATGTCGATGGCACGCTGGTGCGCGCGGCGGCCGACGGCGCCTTGCTCGACGCCGATGATGACGGCCAGCCCGGCGGGATGTTCACGCTGCGTTTCACCACCGTCGCCAGCGCTCCCGGCACCGCCACCACCGTGATCGACGCGCAAGGCCAGGCCACGCTCACGCGCACCAGCCTGATCGGCACCGTCGTCGACCCGGGCCCGGACCTGCAGCCGATGACCTTCGACGACATCGGCCGCGGGCCGGATGGCATCATTCACACCAACGACGACGTGTTGCTGCGGCCGATCGCCAACGCCCGGGTCTGGATCCTGGGCCAGGAAGACCGCTTCGTCTTCACCGATGCCCAGGGTCGTTTCGAGCTGACCGACATCCCGGCGGGCAAGGTCAAGCTGGCCATCGACGGCCGTACGGCGACCAACCCGCCGGCCGGCAACTTCTTCCCCGAGATGGTGATGGACCTGGCAATCGAAGCCGGTCAGGTCAATACCGTCATGGGCTCCATGGGCAGCGCCGACGAACAACGCGCGAACGAGGACCGGGTCGAGGTCTACCTGCCCCGGGTCGCCTTGTCGACGCTGCAAAGCGTCGACCCGGCCGGGCCGACACTGGTCGTGCCGCCGACCGAATCCGCGCCGGACCTCACGCCCGCACAGCGCCTGCAGGTGCAGCTGACGGTGCCCGCCGGCGCGATGGTCGACGAAAACGGCCAACCGGTGGCGAACGCGCAGATCGGCATCGCCACCGTGCCGCCCGAGATGATCCTGGCCATGTTGCCCGAAGGCACGCGCGACGTGCCGCTCACGTTCACGATCCAGGCCCCGGGCGTGGCGGCTTTCACGACGCCGCTGGAACTGACGTTGCCCAATGTCTATGGCGCGCTGCCGGGCGAGCAGCTGCAGTTCTACTCCTTCGACCATGCCAGCGGACTGATGGTGATCGAAGGCACTGCCACGGTGTCGGCCGACGGCACGACGGTGACGACGGACCCGGGACAAGGCATCACGAAACCGGGGTGGCATGGGTTTCTGGCGAGCCTGGCGCGCGGCTTCTTCAATGGTCTGTTGCACGACAACCCGTGTTTCGACGCCGCGCTCACAGGCCTGAGCGCGGTGATCGGCGCGGGCGTGGCATTGGGCGCGGCCGGCTCTTTTCCGGCCGTGGCCGCCGTGCTGGGCGTGGTCAGCCTGATGAACGATGCCGTCGACATCGCCGACTTCCTGGTCGGCTCGACCGCGTCGGTCAACCCGAACAGCACCGCCGGCAAGCTGGCCGAATACACCAAGGAATACGCCGATGCCGTGATCGCCCGCTCGCCGGATCCGGACGCCGCCTTCAAGCAGTTCGTCGATTCGCAGCCGCGCCTGACCGTCGGCAGCAGTCCGGAGTTGCACCAGCAGGTGGCCGACACCCGCGCCGCGTATTACAAGCAGGCCGCAAACCTGCGCGATGCCAAGGGCTTGTCATCGCTGGCCGGCGCGATCGGCTTTGCCGCCAAAGGGTTCGGCCTGGCGGGATTCATCAGCGACGCACGGGCCTGCCTGAACCGGGCGGCAGGCAATCCGTCGGCCGCCACCGCGGACACGCTGGCCAACCTCGAGCTGTTGCTGGACCGTCTGGAGGCCGCATCGGTGCCGCTGGACCAGGCGATCAACCGCATGCTCGGCGAGCGCATCGTCGCCCAGTTGCGCCCGGACCAGACGGTATGGACGATGGCGCTGGACGACGCAGGCGTGACCATCTTCGATGCGAACGGTCTGCCCGCCAGCCGGGCCGACGGCACTGCGGCCCGCTTCAGCTACGAGGACGTGCTCGATCCGCGCCTGTTCTCGGATGCCGACTACCGGCAACAGACCGCTGACTTGTTTGTCTCCGCACGCGACATCCTGTTCGGCGGCAGCAGCGACCCCGACGAATTCCTGCGCCTGGGCACGCTGGCCACGGCCGAGATCGATGCATTCACGCGCTCGGAGTTGTCCGGCACCGGCAATACCGTGGCGGCCAGTGGCTTCCACTACGCGATCACCGACACGCAGACCGGCGAGGTGGTGTTGCGCGGCGTGAGCAGCAACGGTTCGGTCGCCGACCTCAACCTGGCCATCGACCGAGAGTTCGTCGTCGAGGCCTACGACCCGGTGTCGCAGCGCTACGGGTTCTCGGTGTTCACGACCGACAACGCGTCGCGCACCTGGGGCGAGAGTTTCCGCGGCTCGAACCTGCCGGGTGTTCCGCTGGGCATCGATACCGGCGTCGACTCCGATGGCGACGGCATGTCCGACCGCGGCGAGCGGGTCGTCGGCACGCTGGTCGGCAACCCCGACTCCGACGGTGACGGCGTGTCCGACCGGGCCGAACTCCTGAACGGCACCGACCCGCTCGGCGGCCGGGCGCTGTCCAGCGGCGTGGTCGCGTCGCTGGCGCTGCGTGGCGACGCCCGGGCCCTGGTGCTGACTGGTGCCACCGACTCCAGCACCGGCCAGCAGACCTACCTGGCGACCGGCTCCCGCGGATTGGCCATCGTCGACGTGTCGCAATGGCGCTCGCCGGTACTGGTGTCCGAATTCGCGCTGGCGGGCGATGCGCAGGACATCGGCATCGACGAGAACCTCGGCCTGGTCGCCGTGGCCGCCGGCGCCGGCGGCCTGCACGTGGTCGACGTCTCGAACGGCTCCGCACCGCGCCTGCTGCACACCATCGCCGTCAACGCCAGCCAGGTCGAGGTCTTCGAGGGCACGGCCTTTGTTGCCATGGGCAGCGTGATTCGGGCCTACGACCTGCTCACCGGCGAGCGCCTGGGCGACGCCCTGAGCCCGTCGCCGATCAAGACGCTGGCGCGCGACGGGCAGGTGCTGTATGCGATCGACGGTCGCCAGACGCTGCGCGCCTGGCAGATCGACGGCGGCCAGTTGCTCGCGCGCGGCAGCTTGTTGATCGGCGCCTCGGCGGTGTCCTTGTCCGTCGGCGGCGGCCTGGCCATGGTGGGCATGGGGTCGCAGAACCGGCAGGGTTTCGCGACGGTGGACATCCGCGACCCGGACGACCTGCGCCTGATCAGCGGCGTCGACGACATCACCATCACCAGCGGCGCGCTGGCGGCCACCGGCTCCGGACTGCTGGTCTCGGGCGGGCAGATCATCGCCGCGGGTGGCCGGGTCAACGCCATCGACATCTCCAGCCTCGCCGACACCGCCGACACCGGCAACCGGCAGACCCGGTTCGTGTTGCCGCAAGCACCGCAAGCGATCGCCATCAGCGCCGGCATCGCCTTCGTGGCCGCCGGCAGCGCCGGCCTGCAGGTGGTCAACTACCAGGCGGCCGACAACCTGGGCGTGGCGCCGACGATAGTCTTCGACGCGCAGTCACTGGACATCGACCCCGACACCGATGGCATCCAGGTGCTCGAGGGCGACACGATCACGCTGCAGCCGGTGGTGTCGGACGACGTGCAGGTGCGCAACGTCGAGTTGCTGCTCGACGGCCAGGTGGTGCGCAACGACACCGGGTTCCCGTTCGAGCTCGGCATGACGCTGCCGACGCTGGCCGCCAATGGCGGCATGGCCACCGTCACGCTGCAGCTGCGCGCCACCGACACCGGTGGCAACAGCGGCACCACGGCGCAAACCACCCTCACGCTGGTGCCCGACACCCAGGCACCGACGCTGGTGCTCAGCAGCGTGACCGAGGGCGCGACCCGCAGTCGCAGCCTGCGCAGCATCAACCTGGTGTTCTCCGAGGCGCTGGCGCAGGAGACCGTCAACGCCCAGACGATCCAGTTGATCGGCCCCGACGGCCAGGCCGTGCCACCGGAGAACGTCCAGTTCCGACAGCTCGGTCGCGAGGTGCAGGTCACCTACGGGCCGCTCGCACTGATCGGCGCCTACCAGTTGCGGCTCGATGCCCCCGCGCTGACCGATCGCGCCGGCAACCCGCTCGGCGCCGCGCCCACCGTCATCGGGTTCACGCTGCAGACCTACTCCACCGAGTGGATCGGCGAGTCGGGCGGCTTCTGGGACGTGGCGGCGAACTGGAGCACCGGCGTCGTTCCCGGCGCC
>CAXBDR010000230.1:0-7587 GCA_963974265.1 uncultured Rhodoferax sp. | reverse complement strand
GACCATCGATTGCGCCATGCCCACCGAGGCCAGGCGCTCGCGCCAGCGCGGCGCATCGCGGTCATCGATGACGGCACGCGGCAACACGGTGATCGTCATCGGGCATTCGCCCTGGCCGTAGATCTGCGCGAAATGCGGGCCCACGACCTCCAGGGCTTGCTCGATGTCGGCCAGGTACATCGGCCCGCCGCCGTAGCAGATGGTCGCCAGCCCCTCGGGCCGGCCGCCGCGCGCCCTGGCCGCATCGACGACGCGGCGCACCATCGTCGGTGCCGCGAAGAACGATGCGTTGCGCCAGTGCGCGGCCAGGTCCAGGCATTCGCCGGCATCGAATCCGCCCGAGGCCGGCACCACGTTGAGCCCGCCCTGCAACACGTACGGCAGGTGGTACATGCCGCCGCCGTGCGACAGCGGCGCCGGATGCAGCATCACGTCGCCGGGCACGACCGGCTGCACCGAAGCGAGATAGGCCATCGCGCACCAGCGCAGCTGGCGCGCCGCCAGCGTCACGCCCTTGGGCCGGCCGGTGGTGCCGCTGGTGTAGAACAACCAGGCCGGATCGTGTTCGGCGCGCTCCGCGACCGGGGGCAACACGATCGATGCGTCGCCCTGGAACCCGACATCGTCCACCACCGTCGCTGCCAGGTCCGCCTCCTGCAGCGCCGCGTGCAGCGCGTCATGGTGCGCCGCGTCGGTGAACACCAGCCGGCACGCGCTGTGCCCGGCGATCCAGGCCGTCTCGCGCGGATGCAGCTTGGCGTTGACCGGCACCACGACCGCACCCGCCCACCAGATGCCCCACATCAGCGGCAGGTACTCGGGCCGGTTGGGCATGAAAATCGCCACCCGGTCGCCGGGCACCAGCCCCTGCGCCTGCAGCCAGCCGGCGGTGCGCGCGGCGCGTGCGGCGAATTGCGTGTAGGACGCCCAGACCCCGGTGCCGGCGGCGATCGCCGCACGCTCGGGAACCACGCATGCCGTGCGTTGCAACCAGTGCGCGATGTTCATGCCAGCCGCCCCTGCAACCCCACGACATCGGCCCCCAGGCCCAGCGCGTGCGGTGCTGGGGCCAACCCGAGCAGGTCGATCGTCATCATGGTGTCTCCTCTTCGATCCGGTGCCGCCCGATCGTGTCGGCGGGCGGCACGGCGGTGCTGAAGATGCCTATGGTAGGCCGATCATGGCCTCCGACGACAGTCGCGAAAATACCCCCGAACACAGGATGCCGCACGATCGCATGGCACGCGTCGAACGGCCATGCCGGTCGCAGCGGTCGCCATCGCCGGCTCAGCGCACCGTGTAGCCGCGCCCCTCCAGGCACGCCGCGGCGGCACGCTGGTAGTCCTCGCGCTGGCCGGTACCGGGCTGCGCGAGGCCGGTGGCCGCGATGGTCGGGTCGAAGCCCGACTGGGTTGTCGCCCAGCGATGGCATTCGTATTCGTCGCCGGCCTGCTGCTCGGCGGACTGCCCCTGGCGCGGGTAGACGAACACCCGCTCGGCGGTGGCAGCGGCCGTCACCGGGGAAGGTGCATCCACCGGTGGCGACACCACCTCGTAGCGACCCGCGGGCAAGGGCCGGTAATAGACGTTGTTGGCGTAGTAGTAGGTGACGGCTCCGATCGTCAGCACGGTCGCGAATGCCGGCAGGCCGGTTACCACCAGGCCATGCGGCGGCCGCGCGACCACGTAGCGCCCGCCGCGCGGGGCATACCAGACGCCGTCGGCAAACCAGTAGCGGCTGCTGCCGCGCACGACCAGGTTCGCCCGCGGCGGCAGCCGGGTCGTGACCTGGCCGGTCAGGGGGTAGCTGCGCTGGTGGCCGTGGCGGATGTCCTGCCATTGCGGGTGCTCGACCCGGCGGGGTTGTGCCGCGGCCAGCATCGGCAAGGCCACCGCGACGACGGCGGCCAGGTGCGTCCAGCGCAGCCGCTGCCGGCGTGCGGACGCAGCAGGCATATCGATCGATGTCATGGCGAGTCCTTCCGGTGGTGCATCAGCCGATGGTGTAGCCGCGGCTGCTCATGCAGGCACCCATGGCACGGCGGAAGTCGTCGACCTGTCGCTGTGCGGCGGCCAGTGCGCGGGCGTCGTCGTCGCGTGCCTGCGCCTGGGCCCGCGCGTTGGCATGGGCGCTTTCGGTCGCCGCGCCGAACACGCTGCCGATGATCGCCCCCAGCACCACGGCTCCGCCGCCGCCATGGCGCCCGGAGGTCGCGGCGCCGACGGCTGCACCGGTGACGGCCCCCACCGCCGCGCCGGCGCCGGTGACCCGGGGTTCGACGATCGTGGTCGTGGTACCGCGTACCGGTGTCATGCCGGGATCGATGCCGGTCTGGGACCGGGCCCACTGGTAACACGCGAAGCGGTCGCGCTCCTGCCGCTCCACCGTCTGGCCCTGGCCGGGATAGAAATAGATCGCCGGTGCCGTGGCAGCCGGCGCGGACACCGGGCGTGTCATGACGCGCCGCGGCGGCGGTTGCACGCAGGCGGAAAGGGAAACCGCCAGCAGGCCGACGGCGGTGATGCGAAAACGGGATGGATCGGTCATGCGGGAATGATCGGCCCGAGTCGTTGCAAGGCGGTTGTTCGCTGGGAAATGGCCGGTAAAGCACTTGGCTCGCGGTGGACCGGCACCAACTCCGCATGCGTGTTGCGGCCGGTCCGCAGAACCAGACGCTGGCCGAGGACCCGCCGGGCACCCTGCTGCGCAGTTTTCCCCCGGCGCGGTGATCGAACATCCGGTGCAATGGCACGTTCGCCGATCGACCGCCTTGAAACCTAGGGTTTACGCCAATCTCTATTTTTAGCGATTAAATTACCTTCAGTGCACATAATCGTTTATTATTCGCCCAACCTCACCCTGTCGATCGGCCCACCGCGACACGCGCGATGCCGTCGCGGTTGCATCGGGGCGACGCGCCACCCTAGGAATCATCATCATGCGTCTGGTCAGTTACAACTCTCCCTCCGGTCCACTTTGGGGCCTGCTCGGCCCCTCCGGCGTCGTCGCCAGCACCCAGCTGGGCGCCGATGTTCCGGCCACCGTGCTCGAGCTGGTGTCCAGTCCGAACTGGGACACGCTGGTGCGCGAACTGCCCGAGCGCGCCGCGAAACTCTCCGGCGTGCCGATGGAGTCGCTGGAGCTGCTGCCCGTCGTGCCACGGCCGGGCAAGATCCTGTGCCTGGGCGTCAACTACATCGACCACGCCAAGGAAGGCGGCAACCAGGTCGGCGAGTACCCGTCGATCTTCATGCGCGGCGCGACCTCGCTGCTGGCGCACGGGGCGGCGCTGCGGGTGCCGGGCATCTCCACCAAGCTCGACTTCGAGGCGGAACTGGCGGTGGTGATCGGCCGCACGGCCCGTTTCGTTTCCGAGGCCCACGCGCTCGACACCGTGTTCGGTTATGCCTGCTTCAATGACGGCACCTTGCGCGACTACCAGCGCAAGACGGCGCAGTGGACGATCGGCAAGAACTTCGATGCCACCGGCGGCTTCGGCCCCTGGCTGGTGACCGCCGACGAACTGCCACCGGGCTGCGTCGGCCTGCACATCGAGTCGCGGCTCAACGGCCAGGTCATGCAAAGCGCCAACACCAAGGACATGGTGTTCGGTGTCGCACGCACCATCGCCCTGCTGTCCGAGAGCCTGACGCTCGAGCCCGGCGACGTCATCATCATGGGCACGCCCGGCGGTGTCGGCTACGCCCGCACGCCGCCGGTCTGGATGAAGGCCGGTGACACGATCGAGATCGAGATCGAATCCATCGGCGTGTTGTCCAACCCGGTGACGGCGTGATGCGCAACGTCACGCCGGACAACCTGACCGACATCGCTGCCGCGAGTTTCGGTGGGCTGCCGGACGCACGCCAGCGTGAACTGGTGCAGGCGCTGGTGCGGGCCATGCACGCCTATGCCAGGGATGTGCGGCTGACCCACGCCGAGTGGCGCGCGGCACTGGCCTTCCTGCACCGTACGGCAGCCATCACGTCCGACAGCCGCAGCGAGTTCTCGTTGTTGTCCGACGTGACCGGCCTGTCCAGCCTGGTCGACCTGATGGCCAGCGCACCCGACACGACACCGGGCAGCGTGCTCGGCCCCTTCCACACGGTCGGCTCGCCATGGCTGGAGAACCCGGCCAACCTGGTGGGAGCCAACACCGGCGAGGTGGTCGTGATCCGCGGCCAGGTACGCAGCGTCGACGGCACGCCCTTGCCCGACGCAACGCTCGACTACTGGCAGAACGCATCCAACGGCCTGTATTGGCAGGTCGACGACGCGCAGCCCCGGGACAACCTGCGTTGCCAGATGCAGGTCGACGCCGAAGGACGCTTCGAGATCGCCACCATCCGCCCGGTTCCCTACGAGATCCCCACCGACGGCCCGGTCTGGAGCGACCTGGTCGAACCTGCGGGCCGCAGCTCCTGGCGTTCGGCGCACGCCCATGTGATCGTGTCGGCACCCGGCCACCGCACGCTGGTGACCGAGCTGTTCGACGCCGAGGACCCGTACCTCGACCAGGACGCCGTGTTCGGCGTACGCGAGGCGCTGATCGGTCGCTACGAACCGACCCGCGAACCCGCGTTGTGTCGCCGCCTGGGGCTGTCCGGCGAGAGCTGCCCCGTGATGCGTTTCGACATATCGCTGGCGCCCGAACGACCAGGCTGACATCCGCCACCTGGCCACGCCAAGACCCCAGCACCGTTCGAGTCGCCATTGCCGTGTTGCCCCCCAAAACCATGGACCCCACCACAGGAGACAAGCCGTGAAAACCACCACCGTCCGCACCCTCAAACCCCTGGCCCTGGCGATCGCCCTCGGCCTGGGCATCGCAGCCATGCCGGCCGCCGCCCAGACGACGATCAATCTGACCGCCGTCGATGGTTACCCGCCCAAGTCCTTGTGGATCAAGGAGTTCATCGACTTCTACATCCCCGAGGTCGACAAGCGCCTGGCCAAGGACAACAAGTTCAAGATCCGCTGGAACCAGGCCTGGGGCGGCCAGATCGTCAAGCCCAACGGCGTTCTCGAAGGCATCCAGAAGGGCCTGGGCGACATCGGCATCGTGACCACGGCCATCTACGGCGACAAGATGAACATCCTGGCGGTGGCCTATGCCACGCCCTTCGTCACCAGCGACCCGGCGCTGGTCTCGCGCACCATCGACGAGATGGCGAACAAGTTCCCCGCCATCAAGAAGACCTTTGCCTCGTACAACCAGGTCTACCTGACCAACTCGGTGGTGCTCGACAGCTACCAGGTGTTCACCAAGCCGGCGGCCAAGTCGCTGGGCGACCTCAAGGGGCTCAAGATCTCCGGCGCCGGTTTCAATCTGCGTTACCTGGCTCCGGTGGGCGCCGTCGGCGTGTCCGGCCCGCTCACCGGTTATTACAACCAGGTCCAGACCGGTGTCACCGACGGAGCCATGTTGTGGCCCGAAGCCGCCGCCACCTTCAAGATGGCCGAGGTCGCGCCCCACATGCTCAAGGCCGACATCGGCACCGTCAACACCAAGGTGCTGACGGTCAACGCCGACACCTGGGCCAAGCTGCCGCCCGAGGTCAGGAAGGTGCTGCAGGACGTGGCCATCGAGTACCGCGACCTGCTGGCCAAACAGGCCATGGCCGAGGCGGCCGACAGCATTGCCGACTACAAGAAGGCCGGCGGCACGGTCCACGAGCTGCCCAAGGCCGAACGCAGCAAGTGGGCGCGCGACCTGCCCAACATGGCCCAGCAATGGGCCGCCGGGCTGGACAAGGAAGGCGCGCAGGGCAGCGAGATGCTGAAGTTCTACATGGACGCCATGCGCGCCGCCAAGCAGCCGATCGAACGCCAGTGGGACCGCGAGTGAGCTCTGGCACACACGACGCCGGCGGGCGGCTCGGGCCGCTCGACCGGCTCATCGTCGGCATGAACGCGCTGGGTTCGGTCTGGATCCTGTTCCTGATCCTGCTCGTGACCACCGACGCGATGAGCCGCAGCTTCTTCGCCAGCCCGATTGCCGGCGTGACCGAGATGGTGGAGATCTCCATCGTCGGCATCGTCTTCCTGCAGCTCGCCGACGCGGTGCGCACCGGCCGGCTGACACGGGCCGACTCGGTGCTGACCTTGCTGCGGGCGCGCCACGGACGCATCGCCCATGGCATGGAGGCCGTGTTCTTCCTGTTCGGTGCCATCTACATGGCGCTCGGACTCTGGGGATCTCTGCCCCTGCTCACGGAGGCCTTCGAACGCAACACCTACCTCGGCAACCAGGGCGTCTTCACCGTCATCGTGTGGCCGATCAAGGCCGTGTTGTCGTTCGGGCTGCTGGTCTGCCTGATCGAGTTCCTGCGCCAGGCACGGCGCGCCGGGCGCACCGCCCTGCACGGCAAACCGCCGCGGAACGCAGCACCATGATGGACATGAGCAGCGTGGCCGTCGGCATCACGTCGATCATCGCCATCGTCATCTGCATCTATGGCGGCATGCATATCGCCGTGGCGCTGGGCATGATCTCGGTGGCCGGCGTGTTGCTGCTCAAGGGCAACTTCGAACTGGCATTGAGCCTGCTCGGCCAGGCCATGGCCAACTCGATCACCGACGAGGCCTTTGCCACGGTGCCGCTGTTCGTGATGATGGGCCTGGTGGTCAGCCGCTGCGGCATGGGCCGCGACGTCTACCAGTTCGGCAATACCTTGTTCCAGAACCTGCGCGGCGGCCTGGGCATCGCCACGGTCGCGGCCAACGCCGTCTTTGCCGCCGTCACCGGCTCGTCGATCGCCTCGGCCTCGGTGTTCTCCAAGGTGGCGATACCGGAGATGATCCGCTACGACTACGGCAAGCGTTTCGCGGTCGGCATCGTTGCCGGCAGCTCGGTGCTGGGCATGATCATCCCGCCCAGCGTGATGCTGATCATCTATGCCGTGGTGACGGAGCAATCGGTCGGCGCCATGTTCCTGGCCGGCGTCATTCCCGGCATCCTGCTGTCGGTGGCGTTTTGCGGCGCCATCCTGCTGATGGTGCTGTTCACGCCCCGGTTCGTCGGCGGCACGGTCGGCGAACAGGCGCGGCCGGCCCTGCGCCAACTGGCGCGCGATGCGTTCACGCAACTGGGGCCGGTCGCCCTGCTGGTGGGCGTGGTGCTGGGCGGCATCTATGGCGGCATCCTGACGCCCGTCGAATCCGGCGCGGCCGGCACGGTGGTCGCCGCCATCCTGGGTGCGGTCAAGCGCCGCCTGACGCTGCCGGCAATCTGGGGTGCGCTGGTCGAGACCGGCCATATCACCGCCAACATCCTGTTCCTGATCATCGCCGCGTCGGTCTACAGCCGCATGCTGGGCATGGCCGGACTGCCGACGATGTTCGGCGAATGGCTGGGCACGATACAACTGTCGTTCGCGGCCTTCATGTTCCTGTACGTGCTGTTGCTGCTGGCGCTGGGCACCATCATCGACACCGCGTCGATCATCCTGATCGTGGTGCCGCTGTTCCTGCCCGCGCTCGAGCCCTTCGGCATCAATCTGATCTGGTTCGGCATCATCACCGTCGTAGGCGCGGAGATCGGCCTGCTGACACCGCCGTTCGGCATCTCGTGTTTCGTCATCAAG
>CAXBDR010000229.1:0-7671 GCA_963974265.1 uncultured Rhodoferax sp. | reverse complement strand
GGTGTTCAACAACGCCGGCACCTACCGCAAGCTCGGCGCCAGCACCAGCACGCTGCAGCTCACGTTCAACAACAGCGGCGCGCTGGAGGTACTGGGCGGGCGGCTGGTGCTGGTGCGCGGCGGCACGTCCACGGGCGCGGCATCCATCGCCGACGGGGCCGAACTGGCACTGGAAGGCGGCGACCATGCGTGGAACACCGGCGCGACGGCCTCGGTGCTCGGCACGCTGGCGGTGCAAGGCAGCGGGACGCTGCTGGTCCACGACGCGCTGAGCCTGCAGAAGATCCTGCTCGGCAATGGCGGCACGCTCGCCGGTGGCGGCAGGCTGACCCTCACCGGCATCGGCAGCCATTGGACCGGCGGCACGATGAGCGGCGGCGGCACAACGACGGTGGCCGCGGGCGCCGACCTGACGATTTCCGGCAACAGCCGCAAGTACCTGGGCGAACGCACGATCGACAACCAGGGCAGCCTGGTCGATGCCAGCTCCGGCGACCGGGTCGAGATCGACGGGGCGGCCACACTGAACAACGCGGGCCTGGTCGACCTGCGCGGCAACACCGCCTGGGGCCACTACACCGGAGCGGCGGGGGCATTGCGCTTCGACAACAGCGGCACGCTGCGCAGAAGCGTCGGCACCGGGCAGTTCGACATGCAGGACACCGTGCTCGACAACACCGGCCTGGTGCAGGTGTCGACGGGTACGCTGGCGTTTGCCGGTGCCGGTGGCGATGCGGGAACCAGCGACGGCGACTTCCGCATCGCGGCCGGCGCCGAACTGGCCTTCCTGGCCGGCACCCAGGCCTGGCTCGATGGCGCCAATGCCACCGGCGCCGGCGTGCTGGCGCTGCGCAACGTCAGCAGCTCCACCGGCGGCACGCTGGCGATCGAGGGCACGACGGTCACGGTCGAACGCATCCACCTGGGGCCGCTGGGCGTGTTGTCCGGCCCGGGTCTGCTGACCATCACCGGCACCGGCAGCAGCTGGACGGCCGGCACCATGTCCGGCGGCGGCACGACCCGTATCGCGGCCGGCGCCGACCTGACGATCTCCGGCAACAGCCGCAAATACCTGGGCGAACGCACGATCGACAACCAGGGCAGCCTGGTCGACGCCGCCACCGGCGACCGGGTCGAACTCGATGGCGCCGCCGTGCTGCGCAACAGCGGCCTGTTCGAGATCCGCGGCGCCGCCAGCTGGGGCCACTACACGGGCGCGACAGGCTCGCTGACGATCGACAACAGCGGCACCGTGCGCAAGCAATCCGACGCCGGCCAGTTCGAGTTGCGCAGCACGGTGCTGAACAACACCGGCCTGGTGGACATCGTCGCCGGCACACTGGCGCTCGCCGGCGCCGGCAGCGACAGCGGCACCAGCAGCGGCACCTTCGCCATCGCGGCGGGCGCCGAACTCGCCTTCCTGGCCGGCACCCAGACCTGGGTCGACGGCGCACACGCCACGGGCGGGGGCATGGTTGCGCTGCGCAACCTCAGCAGTTCGACCGGCGGCACACTGGCCGTGACCGGCACCAGCGTGACGATCCAACGCATCCACCTGGGCACGCTGGGCACCCTGGGTGGCGACGGCGTGCTCGGCATTCTCGGTACCGGCAGCCTGTGGTCGGCCGGGACGATGACCGGTGGCGGCACGACCCGCATCGCCGCCGGCGCCGACTTCACCGTGACCGGAAACCAGCGCAAATACCTGGGCGCACGCACGATCGACAACCAGGGCACGCTTGTGGAGGCGTCCAGCGGCGACCGTGTCGAGCTCGACGGCGCCGCCACGCTGCTGAACGCCGGCGTCTTCGACATCCGCAGCAACGGCAGCTGGGGCACGTTCACCGGGGTAGCGGGCACGCTGGCCTTCACGAACACCGGCACCCTGCGCAAGAGCCTGGGCCTGGGCGATTTCGCCTTCACCCAGACCGCACTCACGAACACCGGAGTGATCGAGGTGCTCGTCGGCCGGATCCTGGTCAACGGCACCACGTTGTAGCGGCCCCCCCAGCGCGGCTCGGCCAGGGCTCTTGACGCGTGCGGGACAACGCGGGCGCGGCCCGGCGCATTTGCGGCAGAAGCGCCCGTCGGGTTTATTCCGCCGACTGCTGCATCGCCCACATCCGGGCATAACGCCCTTGCGCGGCCAGCAGCTGGGCGTGGGCGCCGCGCTCGACGATGCGGCCGCCGTCCATGACCAGGATCTCGTGCGCATCGACGACGGTCGACAGCCGGTGCGCGATCACCAGCGTGGTCTTGCCGCGCGCGACGCTGCGCAGCTCGGCCTGGATCGCGCGTTCGTTGGCCGAGTCCAGCGCGCTGGTGGCCTCGTCGAAGATGAGCACGGGGGGGTTCTTCAGCAAGGTGCGGGCGATCGCGACGCGTTGCTTCTCGCCGCCCGAGAGCTTGAGCCCGCGCTCGCCCACCGTCGCGTCGTAGCCGGCCGGCGTGCTGATGATGAAGTTGTGGATATGCGCCGCACGCGCGGCCGCCTCCACCTGCTGCTGGCTGGCACCCGGATGGCCGTAGGCGATGTTGTAGGCGATGGAGTCGTTGAACAGCACCGTGTCCTGCGGCACGATGCCGATGGCGCGGCGCACGCTGGCCTGGGTCACGGCGCGGATGTCCTGCCCGGCGATCGTGATGCGGCCGGACTGCACGTCGTAGAAGCGGTACAGCAGCCGCGCCAGCGTCGACTTGCCGGCGCCCGATGGCCCGACCACGGCCACCGTCTTGCCCGCGGGAATCTCGAAGCTCACGTCGTTCAGGATGGTGCGCCGGGCCGCGGCATCGCCGAGCTTGCCGCTGTCGTAGGCGAACGACACATGCTCGAAACGCACCGCGGGCGGCCCGTCGGTGCGCAGGGGCTGCGCATCCGGTGGGTCGGCAATCTCGCGCTCCTGCTCCATCAGCCGGAACATCTTGTCCAGGTCGGTCAGGCTCTGCTTGATCTCGCGGTACAGGGTGCCCAGGAAACCGAGCGGGATGTAGAGCTGGATCATGAAGGCGTTGACCATGACCAGGTCACCCAGCGTCATGCGCCCGTCGACGACACCCTGCGTGGCGCGATACAGCATGGCCACCAGCGAGGCCGCGATGATCAGCTGCTGGCCGGTGTTGAGCAGGCTCAGCGTGCTCTGGCTCTTGATCGCCGCCTTGCGGTAGCGCTCCAGGCTCTCGTCGTAACGCTGCGCCTCGAACTCCTCGTTGTTGAAATACTTGACCGTCTCGTAGTTCAGCAGCGAGTCGACGGCCCGGGTGTGCGCCGACGAATCGAGCTCGTTCATCTGGCGCCGGAACTGGGTGCGCCACTGCGTCACCGTGACCGTGAACACGATGTAGACCACCAGCGCGATGATGGTGATCCAGGCGAACCAGATGTCGAACTTCACCGCCAGCAAGGTGAGCACCAGCGTGACCTCGATCAGTGTCGGGCCGATGCTGTAGAGCGAATACGAGATCAGCGAATGCACGCCGCGCGTGCCGCGTTCGATGTCGCGCGTCATGCCGCCGGTCTGGCGGTCGAGGTGGAAACGCAGGCTCAGCGCATGCAGGTGGCGGAACACCTGCAGCGAGATCGAGCGCGCCGCGCCTTCGGTGGCCTTGGCAAACACCAGCTCGCGCAGCTCGGTGAACAGCGTCGTCGACAGCCGCAACAGGCCATAACCGAACAGCAGCGCGACCGGCACCACCAGCACCGCCTGCAGCACCTCGGAGCCGCCAGCCTGCGCCAGGTTGCGCCCGCCGTTCGGACTCAGGCCGTCGACCAGCTCCTTGAGCAGCAGCGGCACGCCGACATTGGCCATCTTGGCGCCGACCATGAAAGCCAGCGCGATCAACACGCGCCACTTGTATTGCCACAGGTAGGGCAGCAGCCGCGCCAGCGTCGACCAGTCCGAGCGCCGGGGCTCGCCGGGGGCGCCGGATGCGATGGGATGGCTGCTGAGAACGGCGGCGCGGCGCATGAGAGACAATCCGTGGCTTCAATTGTTTGGCGGGCCCGGCCTGCGGCGGCACTGCAACCGCCCCATGCACCGACCCGCGCTGATCAGGAACCGATTGTGACCAACTCCGGCCAAGCCAGTACGACCAGGGTCATGTTGCCCACCGACAAGGAGCTCGTGCTCAAGGTCATCCCGATGCCGGCCGACAGCAATGCCAACGGCGACATCTTCGGCGGCTGGGTCATGGCCCAGGTCGACCTGGCCGGCTCGGTGATCCCGGCGCGCCACACCCAGGGCCGCATGGCCACGGTGGCGGTGAACGAATTCGTGTTCAAGCAGCCGGTGCGGGTCGGCGACATCCTGTCGTTCTACGCCTCGCTGACGCGTATCGGGCGCACCTCGGTCACGGTGCAGGTCGAGGTCTACGCGGAACAGTTCCGCACCCAGGGCACGTATGTCAAGGTGACCGAGGCTTCGCTGACCTACGTGGCGATCGACGACAACGGGCGGCCACGGCCGATTCCCAAGCCCTGAACAGGCATGCGGGCGGCGCTAGAACCGCCCGTGCCGCCCGTCGCCCGCCGCGAACCGGGCCGCCCCCTCGAGCGCATCGCCGAGGCATGACTTTCCGTGCTCCCATTCCTGGTGCAGCGCCTGGCGCAGCGGCAGGTCCCATTGCGCGTGGGCGCTGGCGCGGTCGGCCCGCATCGTGGCCTGCGGGAATGCGGCCAGCTGCCGCGCCAGCACCAGGGCCGCCTCCAGCGCACCGCCGGTGGGCACGACCCGGTTGCACAGGCCCATGCGCAGTGCCTCGTCGGCATCCACCTTGCGCCCGGTCAGGATCAGGTCCATCGCATGGCCCATGCCGATCAGCCGCGGCAGCCGCACCGTGCCGCCGTCGATCAGCGGCACGCCGAAGCGCCGGCAATAGACACCGAAATAGGCATCCTGCTCCATCACGCGCAGGTCGCACCACAAGGCCAGCTCCATGCCGCCGGCGACCGCCGCGCCGCTGACGGCGGCGATGACCGGCTTGGACAACAGCAGGCGTGATGGGCCCATCGGGCCCTGCACGGGCTCGCCGCCATCCGGATCGAAGTCGAACTGCGCCGCCATCGCCCGCGCCGCGTCCGGTGCCTGGGCCTGCGCCCGGGCGCCGGCCTGCAGGTCCCAGCCAGCGCAGAAGTGGCCATGGTCGCCATGGAACACCGCGACCCGCGCATCGGGATCGGCGTCGAAGTCCAGGAAGGCCTGGTACAGCGCCCGGGCCGTTGGCGCGTCGACGGCATTGCGCACCTGCGGCCGGCGCAGGCGCACGACGGTGATGGCATCGGTTCGGTAGCTGTGCACGGCGTCGTCCATGCGACCCATTAGATCGACCCGGGTATACCCGGCCTATCGGGGAGAACCCTCACGGCGAAGCGAAGCAAAGCCGCTATAAATGGCACTCGCCACATACGAACAATATTCGAGGGGACTGTGTGCTACTTCTGCAACTGCTGATCAGTGGCGTCGCCCAGGGATGCATTTACGGATTGATTGCCCTGGGTTTCGTGCTCATCTACAAGGGCACGGAAACCGTCAGCTTTGCCCAGGGTGACCTGATGATGCTCGGCGCGTTCGGCGGCCTGGCCTGCATGACGCTGCTCGAGTTTCCGTTCTGGCTGTCGGTGTTGTGCGCGATTGCCGGCATGGGCCTGTTCGGCTTCCTGATCGAGCGGGTCGTGATCCGGCCCATCCTGGGGCAGCCGGCGTTTTCCATCGTGATGCTGACCATCGGCATCGGCTACGTGGCGCGCGGGCTGATCACGATGATCCCGGTCATCGGAACCGAGACCCACGTGCTGCCGGTTCCCTACAAGGACCAGATCTGGCGCCTGGGCACCCTGGTGATCAACATCGAGCAGATGGTGGTCATCGCGGCCACCGCCGTGTTGTGCGCGCTGCTGTTCGCCTTGTTCAAGTACAGCAAGGTCGGTATCGCCATGCAGGCCTCTTCGCAGAACCAGCTGGCCGCCTACTACATGGGCATCCCGGTCAAGCGCATCAACGGCCTGGTCTGGGGTCTGGCGGCCGGCGTGGCGGCCATCGCCGGCCTGCTGCTGGCGCCGATCACCTTCGTGCACGCCAACATGGGCTTCATCGGCCTGAAGGCGTTTCCGGCCGCCGTGGTCGGCGGCTTCGGCAGCCTGCCCGGCGCCATCGTCGGCGGCCTGGTGATCGGCATCGTCGAGTCCCTGGCGGGCTTTTATGCGCCGGCCGGGGTCAAGGACGTCGCACCGTATGTCGTCGTGCTGATCATGCTGATGGTCCGGCCGAACGGCCTGTTCGGCGAACAGCTGCGCAAGAAAGTATGAAGATATGGCCCCCACGTTTGTCGCTTCGCGTACTGCACTGGACGCGCCTCGGCCAGAGGCCGCGGGGCTCAGCCCCGAGGGGGCGAATTTCCCTTGGGGTGGCCCGGCGGGAAATTGCCTTCTGCAATCGGTAGCTCTTTGACATGCGATTCATCTTCAAGACCGACTACGCGCAGGACATCCGGCTGGCCAAGCATGGTGGCCACCGGTTCTGGTACGGCGCCATGCTGCTGGCGCTGCTGGCCGCACCCTGGGTCATCGACGAATACTGGCTGGCCCAGCTGACCTTCATCCTGATCTACGCCATCGCCGGCCTGGGCCTGATGCTGCTGGCCGGCTTCACCGGCCAGTTCTCGATCGGCCACGCCGCCTTCCTGGGCGTGGGCGCCTATACGCAGGCGGTGTTCACCACCATGGGCGTGCCGTTCCCGTTCGCACTGGCGCTGGCCGCGGGCATCGCCGCATCGGTGGGCGTCATCGTGGCGCTGCCGGCACTGCGGCTCAAGGGCATCTACCTGGGCATCGCGACCATGGCGTTCGGCTTCATCGTCGAGGAGGTGTTCGCGCGCTGGGAGTCGGTCACGCACGGCAACTCGGGCATGAGCGTCAAATCGCCGGAGATGTTCGGCTGGCAGCTGGGCTCGAGCACCGAGTTCTACCTGCTGTGCCTGGTGATCACCGTCGCGGCCACGCTGGGCATCCTGAACCTGCTGCGCTCGTCGACCGGCCGCGCGTTTGTCGCGATCCGCGACTCGGAGATCTCGGCCCAGAGCATGGGCATCAACCTGGCGCGTTACAAAACCCTGTCGTTCGCGATCTCGGCAGCACTGGCCGGCGTGGCCGGCGCCTTGTATGCGCACAAGCTGCGTTTCATCTCGCCCGAGCAGTTCAACATCCTGCAGTCCATCGACCTGCTGCTGATGGTCGTAATCGGCGGCTTGGGCTCGGTGCACGGCGCTTTCCTGGGCGCGATCTTCCTGATCTCGATGCCGCAGATCATCGCGCAGAGCAAGGACCACCTGCCCGCCTTCATCGGCCAGGCGCCGGGCTTGCAGGGCCTGGTCTACGGCCTGGTGCTGATCGCCTTCGTGTTGTTCGAGCCCATGGGCATCTACGGTCGCTGGCTCAAGATCCGCACCTACCTGCAGACCTTCCCGTTCTACCGCAAGGGCATGTTCAAGCGGCAGAAGTCCTTCCAGAAGTCGGACCGGCTGAGATGAAAGACGCCCCCCGTCTGTCCGGTCGCACTTCGTGTCAACCGGCCGACCCCCCCACTGGGGGGCGGGCCCGCCGCTTCGGAGCGGCCGTACGCGGCGGCCTCTGGATGAAAGACGCCCCCCGTCTGTCCGGTCGCACTTCGTGTCGACCGG
>CAXBDR010000228.1:0-7675 GCA_963974265.1 uncultured Rhodoferax sp. | reverse complement strand
CCGTCGTTATTGGCTTTGCGCCGTTTCGGCATCAAATAAACCGGACACTACTGATTTCAACTATGTGTTGCGCGGCTGGATCCGCTTCCGCTTCGCGGGCATCGACGACGAGGTCACCGTGCATGCCGGTGCCTGCCTGTCGCAACCCGGCGGTGTACCGCACAACGTGGTGGCTCGGTCGGACGATCTCGAACTGATCGAGATCAACATGCCGGCCGTGTTCGGCACCCAGGACCTCGGCCCCGGTGCCGGGGCGGGAAAATGAGCCGCAGGGCCGTTCCCAAGGCGAATCCCGCGGTGCGCGGCATGGAGGTCGCCTGATGAGTGGAACGACGGTGGCCGCGACGTCGGCGACGCCCACGCGCAATGCCTTCACCCGCTGGTTGCGCCAGCGCATGGGCGCCATCCTGTTGGCGCTCGGCCTGCTGCTGCTGTGGGAGGTCGCCGTGCGGGTACTCGGCGTGAAGGAATACCTGCTGCCGCCTCCGACCAAGATCTGGACGGAGTTCACCAAGCGCATGCCGACCGTGATGGACGGCGCCTGGGTCACGACGCAGGAAATCCTGGGCGGCTACCTGATGGCGGTGCTCGTGAGCATTCCGTTTGCGCTGGCCGTCACCTATTCGCGCTTCATGGAGAACGCGGTCTACCCGGTGGTCGTGTTCCTGCAGATCGTTCCCAAGATCGCGATTGCGCCGCTGTTCATCATCTGGTTCGGTTTTGGCTACACCCCCAAGCTGCTCATCGTCTTCCTGTTGTCGTTCTTCCCGATCGTCGTGTCCAGCATCGCCGGTTTCAAGGCCGTCGATCCGGAGATCGCCGACTTCGCGCGCACCACCGGCGCCAGCGGCTGGAAGCTGTTTGCCAAGATCCGGTTGCCGCAGGCGCTGCCCGACATCTTTACCGGCATGAAGGTTGGCGCCGCGTTGTCGGCCACGGCCGCCATCGTGGCCGAGTTCGTCGCCTCCGACCGCGGCCTGGGTTACCTGCTGCTGCAATACAACGGCAACCTCGACACGCCGATGGTGTTTGCCGTGATCTTCCTGCTCAGCTTCATCGGGCTGGCGGTGTATTACACGGTCGAGTTCATCGAACGCATCACGATTCCCTGGCATACGTCGCAGAACCGGGTCAACAGCACGACGTTGTGAGGTTTTTTGGTAGGGCAAAACTGACGAGGAGACATTCATGCGCATCATTCATCTGCTTCTGGCGGCCACCCTGGCCGTCTCCGCCAGCCTGGCCTCTGCCCAGGACGCCGTCTCGCTGCGGCTGAACTGGTACCTGGGCGGCCTGCACGTACCGTATTACTACGGCAAGGACATGGGCTTCTTCAAGCAGGAGGGCATCGACCTGACGATCAACGAAGGCCGTGGTTCGGGCAACACGGTGCAGGTTGTCGCGGCCGGTTCCGACACCTTCGGCATGGCCGACTCGTCGAGCCTGATCACGACTGCGTCCAAGGGGGCGGAGGTCAAGTCGGTGATGTCGCTGCTCAATTCCACCGGCTTTTCCGTGGTGTCGCTGGCATCAACCGGCATCAAGACGCCGAAGGATCTCGAAGGCAAGTCGTTCGCGGTGTCGCCGGGCGATCCGCTCGGCCAGCTGTTCCGTGCGCTGGCCGCGCACAACAAGCTCGACATGAACAAGATCCGCTTCGTGCAGGTCGATCCCGCGGCCAAGGTGGTGTCCGTGCTGGAGAAGAAGGTGGATGCCCTGCTTGGCGGTGCGGACGACCAGTACTTCCTGATCAAGTACAAGGGCCAGGAGCCGGCCGCCTTGCGGTATGCCGATCACGGGGCCAACATCGTCGGCATGACCATCCTGACCACCACCAGCACGATCAAGAACAAGCCCGACCTCGTGCGCCGATTCGTCAAGGCATCGGTGCGTTCCTGGGAGGAGGCGAAGAAGAATCCGAACGCGGCCGTCGATGCCGCGATGAAGGCCAAGCCCGACCTGAACCGGCAGTCCACGCTCGACCAGATGATGGTCGACTTCGAACTGCTCGACTCGCCGAACTCCAAGGGGCGCATCGGCATGGGCGCACAGGCCGACTGGGAGCAGACCATCAGCCTGCTCAAGCAGTACCGCGATCTCGACACCAAGGAGCCGTGGACCACCTTCCACACCAACGAGTTCCTGCCCAAGTGAGTGTGTCGCCGCAGCAGCACGATACCGCCCTGCCGGCTTCGGTGACCGATCCGCACGGCGGGGGCGGTCCGGTCCACATCGCCATCCGCGACCTGCACCAGACCTTCGAGCGTGCCGGCATGGTCACCCATGCCCTGGACGGTCTCGATCTCGCGGTGCATGCGGGAGAACTGGTGGCCGTCGTGGGCCCGTCGGGCTGCGGCAAGAGCACGATGCTCCGCATCGTGGCCGGCCTGTTGCCGTTTTCGTCCGGCGTGGTGCAGGTCGGTGGCCGGGACGTGACCGGCCCGCAGACCGACCTGGGCATCGTGTTCCAGAGCCCGGTGCTGCTGGACTGGCGCAACGTGCTCGACAACGTGCTGATCCAGCTCGAACTGCGCGGCCTGGATGCGAACCAGTACCGTGACCGGGCCAGGCAACTGCTGGCCGACGTCGGTCTCGGCGACTTCCAGGACCGGCGGCCGCGCGAGCTGTCGGGCGGCATGCGCCAGCGCGTGGCCATCGTGCGCGCACTGATCCACGATCCGACCCTGCTGATGATGGACGAGCCGTTCGGTGCCCTCGATGCCTTGACCCGCGAGCAGATGCGCATCGACCTCGAGAAATTGTGGCTGCGTCAGCGCCACACCCTGATCTTCGTCACGCACGGCATCTCCGAGGCGGTGGCGCTGGCCGACCGGGTCGTCGTGATGACGCCGCGTCCAGGCCGGATCGAAAAGATCATCCCGATCGAGCTTGAGCGGCCGCGCAACAAGGCGGTGGTCGCCAGCGCCCGATTCAGCGAGTATTGCGACGAGATCACCGAGTGCTTCATGCGCAACGGCGTGATCCGGTATTGACGGGAAAGGACACGCACGCATGCATCACCGACCCTTCACCGGCGTGATCGCCGCTCCGATGTTGCCGATGCAGGACGGCGGCGACATCGACTGGCCGACGCTGGAGCGTTATATCGACTGGATCGCCGCGCAGCAGCCGGCGGGCATCGTCATGAACGTCGACGCCTCGGAGGTGATCGCACTCGACGACGACGAGCAGATGCGCATCGTCCGTGTCTGCCGCAGTGTCGTGGATGGTCGCGTGCCGCTGTTTTCGGGCGTGGTCGCCGGCTCCACCCGCGCGGCGGCGCGCAAGGCCGAGCAGCTGCGCGAGGCCGGCGCCCAGGGCCTGACGGTGTTCCCGCCGTTTCCCACGTTCAGCGGCGCGCCGGTGCCCAGCGAGATGATCGTACGGTTCCACCGTGCCATTGCGCAGGCGGCGGACCTGCCCATGGTCTGTTTCCAGTTCCCCAAGGGCTGGGGGCCGGACTACACGCCCGAGATCCTGCAGGCCATGTCCGAGATACCGCAGCTGGTGGCGATCAAGGAGGCCAGTTTCGACGTCGGCCAGACGCTGCAGACGATCGAGGTTGCACGCGGCCTGAAGCATCCCATCGGTGTTCTCACCGGCAGCGACACCTTCATCTTCGAGGCCATGTTGATGGGTTGCAATGGCGCCCTGATCGGTTTTGCCGGCACGGCCACGCGCGAACTCGTGGCCATGCACCACGCGGTGCATGTCGGCGAGCTGGCGGCGGCGCGTGCCATCTGGGACCAGCTCGGTCCGATCGCCCGGTATTGCTGGCGCTTGCCGATCCGTGATTTCCGCCCGCGCATGAAGGAAGTGCTGCGGCTGCAAGGCCTGTTCCCGTCGGCGGCCTGCCGCGAACCGCAGCTGGACATCGAGGTGGACGAACGACGCGCGATTGCGCGGCTGTGCCGGGCACAGGGCTTGATCGCGCATTGACGCGCGTTGCCGCTGCGGTGCGCCAGGGTCTGCGTGGGCGCATATCGGGCGACCGGTCGGGCCATCGCGGTTCCGTGCAGCGGGTTGATCCAGGGCTTGCGAGAATGCGCCTTGTCTTCACCGTACAGGAATCCGCATGAGCGCCTTGTTCTCGCCTTTGTCCCTGCGCAGCCTCCAGCTGCCCAACCGCATCGTCGTCTCGCCGATGTGCCAGTACTCCGCCGTCGATGGCCAGGCCCAGCCCTGGCACCTGATGCATCTGGGCCAGCTGGCGCTGTCGGGGGCCGGCATGTTGTGCATCGAGGCCACCGCTGTCGAGTCCGAGGGCCGCATCACGCCCGGCGACCTGGGCCTGTGGGACGATGCGACCGAGGCCGCCCTGGGTGGCGTGCTGGAGTCGATCCGTCGATACAGCGCCATGCCCGTCATCGTGCAGCTCGGTCATGCCGGCCGCAAGGCCTCGAGCCGGGAGCCCTGGAATGGCGGACAGCAGATTCCCGTGGACGACGGCGGCTGGCTGGCGCACGCACCGTCCGCCGTGCCGATCAAGGAGGGTGAGACGGCGCCGCGGGCGCTGGATGCCGCCGGCCTGCAGCGTGTCCGCGACGCGTTTGCGGCCAGCGCCCGGCGCGCGGCCAGGCTCGGCCTCGACGGCATCGAGTTGCATGCCGCGCATGGTTACCTGCTGCACGAGTTCCTGTCGCCGATCGCCAACCGGCGCGACGACGCCTACGGCGGTTCGCTGGAAAACCGGATGCGGTTCCCGCTCGAGGTGTTCGATGCCGTGCGTGCCGCGTTTCCCGACGACAGGCCGGTCGGCGTGCGGGTCTCGGCCACGGACTGGATCGAGGGCGGCTGGGACATCGACCAGACACTGGAATTCGTGCGCCAGCTCCAGGCGCGGGGCCTGGACTGGATCGACGCGTCGAGCGGCGGCATTTCGCCGGCGCAGAAGATCACGTTGGGGCCCGGCTACCAGGTGCCGTTCGCGCAGCGGATCCGCGACGCAACCGGCGTCACGACGATTGCCGTCGGCCTGATCACCGAACCGTCGCAGGCGCAGGCCATCGTCGAAGCGGGGCAAGCCGACCTGGTGGCGATCGCGCGCGGCATCATCTTTGACGCGCGCTGGCCCTGGCATGCGGCGGCCGAACTTGGCGGCCAGGTCACGGCGCCGCCGCAATACTGGCGCTCGCCGCCACGCGAACATGCCGACGTGTTCGGCAAGACGGTGCTGGGCATGCGCTGAGGCCCCACGCCCGGGCCGCTCCGGTTTCAGGCTGCGCTGACGGCAGCCACCGCTGCGACCCGTGCGGCATGGATGGCTGCGCCGACGTCCGGTCCGCTCTGGCCGGCGGCCATCACGCGGCGCGCAATCGCATCGGTCGCAACCGCCTGCGCGGCAGCCAGTGCCGTACGCAGGCGGCGCAGCGGCGGGTAACCATCGGCGCCGATGCGTTCGTCGACGATGGCGCCGATGGCGCAGACCTGCAGCAGGTCATGGAATCGTGACGGCTTGCGCAAGGCGTCGCAGCGTTCGATCAGCGCGACCAGTCCGGGCGCATCGCACCCGCCACTCCTGTCGATGGCGCCACTCTCGCGGGCGGCCAGCAGCGCGAGGTCGCGGCAGTCGTTGGGTGCGCGCAGCCGCGCGCACAGGGCTGCGATTCGTGATGGGTCGGCCACGACGCGGCACAGGCTGGCGAAACGCACGCTCAGCGGAGCCTGTTCGCTCGCGGCTTCGTCGACCAGCCGGGCACCGATCTGAGTGCCCGAGTCGCCATCGGCCCGCGCGTCACCGAGTTCGGGCAGCAGATGGGCCAGCGCGTCACAATCGGCCAGCACCTGCAGCATGCGCGAGGGTGTGTCCTCCATCAGGCCGCGCGCCAGCTCCTGCCAGACGCGTTCGGCCACCAGTGCATCGACATCGCCATTGGCCACCATCGAGCGCATCAGCGCCAGGGTTTCGTCGGCAACCCGGAATTCGTCGAAGCGGGCGGCGAAACGCGCGACCCGCAGGATACGCACCGGGTCGTCGTGGAAGGCGTCGGTGACATGGCGCAATACGCGACGCTGCAGGTCGCGCTGACCGTGGTAGGGGTCGTCCAGCGTGACGGTTGCGGGGTCGAAGCTTCCGTCTGCGGCGAGTTGGCGCCGGGAAACCGCAATGGCGTTGATCGTCAGGTCGCGCCGGGCCAGGTCCTGCTCCAGCGTGACATCGGGCGCGGCGTGCACCGTGAAACCCTTGTAGCCGGGCGCCGAATTGCGCTCGGTGCGCGCAAGCGCGTATTCCTCCTTGCTGGCCGGGTGCAGGAACACCGGGAAATCCTTGCCCACGGGCACGAACCCGCGGTCCACGAGTTGCTGCGGCGACGCACCGACGACGACCCAGTCCCGGTCCTTGACCGGCAGGCCCAGCAAGGTGTCGCGTACCGCGCCGCCGACCAGGTAGATTTCCATGGGCACGAGTGTAGGTGCCGCTCGCCTGTCGGCGAGCGCGCCGTCGCGCTCAGCGTGCGAGGCGGTACGGCTCTTCGAAATCGAGGAAGTCCTTCTCCTTCAAGGCGCCATCGATCCAGGCCGCGACGCCGGGCAAGGCCTCGACCCGGCGCATGTAGGCCGCGATGGGCTCCGGCACCGGCAATGCGAACCGGGACAGGCGCATCACCACCGGCGCAAACATCGCGTCGGCAATCGAGAACGGGCCGAACAACATCGGGCCCTTGTGTTCGTCCAGCAACTCGGTCCACATGGCCACGATGCGGGCGACATCGGCCCGCACGGCCGGCTGGTCGCGCCAGATCAGTGCACCGGCCTGGGCCAGGTCGGCCTCGATGTTCATGCCGCAGGCGCCACGCAGGTTCTGGAATCCCGCATGCATTTCGGCGCAGACGCTGCGTGCGCGCGCGCGGGCGCGGCCGTCCTGCGGCCACAGCTGCCGGTCGGGGAACTTCTCGGCCAGGTATTCGGCGATCGCCAAGGTGTCCCAGACCGCGAGGCCGTCGTCGACCAGCACCGGCACCTTGCCGGTCGGGCTCAACGCGCCGACGGTCCGCTTGAACTGCGAGTCGGCCGCGAAGGAATCGAAACGGACCATGATCTCCTCGAACGGGATAGCGGCCTGCGTGAGCAGCACCCAGGGCCGCATGGACCAGGACGAGTAGTTCTTGTTGCCGATGTAGAGCGTGAGCATGGAGGACTCCTTGGGGTGGAACGGCCGGCAGCCGGCTTGCCGTGAAAACGGCCCGGCGCCGTGCGGATGTCGAATCCGGATGCTAGCGGCAAATGGCGGCGGGACCGATGCGTTGTGTCGCGCGTATTGATGCGCGCGGCGCAGCAATCGGCCGGGCCGCAGACCTTGGTCGCGACGGTGGCATCATGTTCACCGTGGTCGGGCTGGCGACTGGCGCGGGAGACGCGGCCGGCCCTGCCTGTTATCGTCTGGAACCGCAGTGCGTGGCGGGAAGTCGCCTGTCTGGTGGACCGAAGGAGCAGCCTGAAACCAACATGAACACGATCAACGAGTTGACCCGGATCCTGCGTGCGTGTCGCACGATCGCCGTCGTCGGCCTGTCGGCGGAATGGCACCGTCCCAGCCATTTCGCCAGCAAGTACATGCAGTCGCACGGGTATGCCGTCGTGCCGGTGAACCCGCGATATGCCGGCAGCGAGATCATCGGCCAGCGGGTTTATGGCGACCTGGCCGAGATCCCGTTTGCGGTCGACATGGTCGATG
>CAXBDR010000227.1:0-7682 GCA_963974265.1 uncultured Rhodoferax sp. | reverse complement strand
TGTGGGACGGACTTCGCCCGGCACCGACGCCCGGGTTGCTGGGTTGCCTTTGTCGGCAGGCGTATCGTCGGCCCTGGCGGTTCACTCCGTGGTTTGGCCGATACTTGTCCGGCTGGCCCGCCTGAACCCGGTGCCGGCGTACGCGGCTTCGTGCGCATGCGCAGGAGCCACCCATGGCGACGTCGAACGGCGTTCGCCGAACCCATTGCGCAGGAGTCAGCGACGATGACAAGCATCACCCGAACCCACACCACGGCCCGCATGAGCAAGATCGTGCGCCATGGAGACCTGGTCTACCTGTGCGGCCAGACGTCCAGTGGCACCGACTTTGCCGACATGGCCGGCCAGGCCGCTGAAACACTGCGCCGGGTGGACGCTCTCCTGGAAGAGGCCGGCACTGACAAGTCGCGCTTGCTGAGCGCACTGATCCATATCCGCAGCATGGACGACTTCGCCGCGATGAATGCCGTGTGGGATGCCTGGTTGCCGGACGGGGCCGCGCCCGCGCGCACGACGGTGCAGGCCGCGTTGGCGTCGCCGAGCCTGTTGTTCGAGGTGACCGTGGTCGCGGCCGTCGCTTGATGTTCGCGTTGCGCCGCGGGCCACGCCCGACGCGCTGAACGCACGATGCCGACACTGCATCTCATCGAAGGCCCGGTCGGTGCCGGCAAGTCGACCTATGCCGGGGAACTGGCACGTCGCATCGGCGGCGTGCACGTGGCACTGGATGAATGGTTCGTGCGTCTGTTCAGCCCGGACCGACCGGCCACCGACGTCATGGCCTGGTATGTGGCGCGCAAGCAGCGCCTGAACGAGCACATCTGGCAGCATGCGCTGGCCTTGCTGGCGGCCGGGGTGACGCCGATCCTGGAGCTCGGCCTGGTGCGGCGGCAGATGCGCGAGGATTTCTACCGGCGCGCACAGGACGCCGGCGTCGATGTACAGGTCCACCTGCTCGAGGCCTCGCGTGCGCTGCGGCGCTCACGCGTCGCGCAGCGCAATGCCGACCAGGGACCAACGTTCTCGATGGTGGTGCCCGACACCGTCTTCGAGTGGGCCAGCGACGCGTGGGAAGACCCGGACGAGCAGGAACGGGCCGCGCATCGGATGGTGTGCGTCAGCACCGGGTGCTGACCGACCGGCGCGTGCGTCACGGCACCGGCATGGCCGCTGCGCGCGGGCCTCAGCCCGCCGTGACCGCGATGTTCTTGAACTCGCCGGCAGCGATCTTCTTCTGCCAGATCTGCGGCCCGGTGATGTGCGCGCTGGTCCCGCCCGCGTCCACCGCCACCGTCACCGGCATGTCGACCACGTCGAATTCGTAGATCGCCTCCATGCCCAGGTCGGCGAATCCGACCACCTTGGCGGTCTTGATCGCCTTGCTGACGAGGTAGGCGGCTCCGCCTACGGCCATCAGGTAGGCGCTGCGGTGCTTGCGGATCGCCTCGATCGCCTCCGGGCCGCGTTCGGATTTTCCGATCATGCTGATCAGGCCGGTCTGGGCCAGCATCATCTCGGTGAACTTGTCCATGCGGGTGGCGGTGGTCGGGCCGGCCGGGCCGACGGCCTCGTCGCGCACCGGGTCCACCGGGCCGACGTAATAGATCGTGCGGTTGGTGAAGTCCACCGGCAGCGGCTCGCCCTTGGCCAGCATGTCCTGGATGCGCTTGTGCGCGGCGTCGCGGCCGGTCAGCATCTTGCCCGACAGCAGCAAGGTGTCGCCGGCCTTCCAGGTCGCGATCTCGTCCTTGGACAGGTTGCTCAGGTCGACCTTGCGGCTTTGCTGGTAGTCCGGCGTCCATTCGACCTTCGGCCACAGGTCCAGCGAAGGCGGGTCGAGGTAGACCGGGCCCGAGCCATCCATGACGAAATGGGCGTGGCGCGTGGCGGCGCAGTTCGGGATCATTGCCACCGGCTTGCTGGCGGCATGCGTGGGGAACATCGCGATCTTGACGTCGAGCACGGTCGTCAGGCCGCCCAGGCCCTGGGCACCGATGCCCAGCGCGTTGACCTTCTCGTACAACTCGATGCGCAACTCCTCGGTCTTGTTCCGCGGACCCCGCTGCAGCAGTTCGTACATGTCGATGTCTTCCATCAGCGACTGCTTGGCCAGCAGCACCGCGCGTTCGGCGGTGCCGCCGATGCCGATGCCCAGCATGCCGGGCGGGCACCAGCCCGCACCCATGGTGGGCACGGTCTTGAGCACCCAGTCCACGACCGAGTCGGACGGGTTGAGCATGACCATCTTGGACTTGTTCTCCGAACCGCCGCCCTTGGCCGCCACCGTGACGTCCAGGGTATTGCCGGGGACCAGTTCCACGTGCACGACGGCCGGCGTGTTGTCCTTGGTGTTCTTGCGGTCGAACTGCGGGTCTGCCACCACGGACGCGCGCAAGGTGTTGTCCGGATGCAGGTATCCCTGGCGCACGCCGGCATTGATCGCGTCCTCCAGCGAGCCGGTGAAACCCTCGAGGCGCACGTCCATGCCCAGCTTGAGGAACACGTTGACGATACCGGTGTCCTGGCAGATCGGGCGGTGGCCGGTGGCGCTCATGCGCGAGTTGGTCAGGATCTGTGCGATCGCGTCCTTGGCCGCCGGGCTTTGCTCGCGCTCGTAGGCGCGCGCGAGGTGGGCGATGTAGTCGGTGGGATGGTAATAACTGATGAACTGCAGCGCGGCTGCAACGGATTCGATGAGGTCGCTCTGGCGGATCGTGGTGCTGGTAGTCGTCATGTGGGCCTGCCGGAAAAAAGGGGAGGGCGTGGTGGTATTCCTGCGCCGCGGTGCAGGCCATGGCCCGCCGTCGCGCTTGCCCGCGGTACGGGTGTCGCGGTGCCGAGTTTACCGAAGCCCGCGTGCCGTCGAGGGAAATCCCGGGTGTCGCGCCTTGTATCATTCCGAGGCCTGTTCACTGCGCCGGATATCCTGATGCCAGGGTCCGGTCGCAGCAGCAGTCCGCATCGATTACAAGAACATGTTCCAACCGCTTCCCCTCGTCGTCCTGTTGCCCCTGGTGCTGGGCACCACGCTGTGTTTCTGGGCCGGCCGCGTCGATTCGCCGGCACGCCGCAGCCTGGTCGCGTGGCTGGCCGCGGCCGTCACCGCCGCGGCGTTCGGCATCCTGCTGTCGCAGGCCGGCGCGGTGTTCGACGGGCAGACGCTGCTGTCCGGGGTGGAGTGGGCGCCGTCCATCGGGCTGAACGCCCATTTCCGGCTCGACGGCCTGGCGCTGATGTTCGGCCTGCTGATCTCGGGTGTGGGCCTGCTGATCATCCTGTACGCGGCGTATTACCTGCACCACGACGATCCGGCCGGCAAGTTCTTCACCCAGCTGATGTTGTTCATGGCCGCGATGCTGGGCGTGGCGCTGTCCGACAACCTGCTGTTGCTGGTCGTGTTCTGGGAGCTGACCAGCATCTCCTCGTTCCTGCTGGTGGGTTACTGGGGCCACAAGGCCGACGCCCGCGCCGGCGCGCGCATGGCGCTGGCCGTCACGGGCGGTGGTGGCCTGGTGATGCTGGCCGGCATCGTCGTGCTGGGCCAGATCGCCGGCACCTACGACCTGTCGCAGATGCTCACGCGGGGCGACGAGATCAAGGCCCATGCCTTGTACCCGCTGGCGCTGATCCTGATCCTGGTGGGTTGTTTCACCAAGAGCGCGCAATTGCCGTTCCACTTCTGGCTGCCCGAGGCCATGGCGGCGCCCACGCCGGTGTCGGCCTATCTGCATTCGGCAACCATGGTCAAGGCCGGCATCTTCCTGCTGGCGCGGCTGTACCCGGTGCTCGGCGGCACCGGCCTGTTCGAGGGCATCGTGGCCACCGTCGGCCTGGCCACGATGGTGTTCGGGGCCTACGTGGCGGTGTTCCGCCACGACCTCAAGAGCCTGCTGGCCTATTCAACCATCAGCCACCTGGGCCTGATCGTGTTCCTGATCGGGCTGAACTCCCCGCTGTCTGCCGTGGCGGCGATCTTCCACATCCTGAACCACGCGACCTTCAAGGCCTCGCTGTTCATGACCGCCGGCATCATCGACCACGAAACCGGCACGCGCGACATCCGCAAGCTCGGCGGCCTGTACCGATTCCTGCCCTGGACGGGCACGCTGGCGATGATCGCCGCGGCCTCGATGGCCGGCCTGCCGCTGGCCAACGGTTTCCTGTCCAAGGAGATGTTCTTTGCCGCCGCGGTGGAGGGTCAGGCCGACTTCGCGTTCGGATTCCTGGTGCCGCTGGCGGCCACGTTCGGCGGCGTCTGCTCGGTCGCATATTCGCTGCGCTTCATCCATGACGTGTTCTTCAACGGCGAACCGCGCGCCCTGGCCAAGCCGCATCCGCACGAGCCGCCGCTGTTCATGAAGGCGCCGGTCATGCTGCTGGTGGTCACCTGCATCGTGGTCGGCGTGCTGCCGGCCATCACCTTCGGCCCGATGGTCTACGTGGCTGCGTCGGCCGTGCTCGGCGCACCGCCGCCGGAATACCACCTGGCGATCTGGCACGGATTCAACATGCCGCTGCTGATGAGTGCCATTGCGCTGCTCGGCGGCATCATCTTCTATTTTGCGCTTCAAAACCGGTTCAACCTGCATCTGCACCATCCCAAGGGCTGGACCGGGCGGCTGTTGTTCACGCAGGGCATCGACGGCCTGTTCGCCTTCGCGCGGCGTACCACCGCGCTGATCGAGAATGGGTCCCTGCAACGGTATGTGGCCTGGATGATCGCGTCCAGCCTGGTGCTGGCGCTCTGGGCCTGGAACAACGGACCGGTGGCGCCGGTGGGCGGCGAGCGGGCATTGTTGCCGGCGGATGCGCCGGCGCTGGTGGCCTGGGCGCTGCTGTTGCTGGCCGGTGCCGCGCTCGTATTCGGCCACCATGACCGGTTTCGCGCCGTGCTGCTGGTCGGCGTCGTGGGCCTGGTCACCTCGCTGGCGTTCCTGGCCTTGTCCGCTCCCGACCTGGCCCTGACCCAGCTGTCGGTCGAGGTGGTCTCGACCGTGCTGCTGTTGATGGGCCTGGCACTGCTGCCGCGCAAGTCGCCGCGCGAGTCGTCGCCCAGCCGGCTGTGGCGCGACGCGGTCCTGGCCATTGCCGGTGGTGGCGGCCTGGCCTGGGTGACCTGGCTGATGCTGACCCGCAGCCATGAATCGATTTCCTGGTACTTCCTGGAGAACTCCGTGCCCAAGGGGGGAGGGTCGAATGCGGTCAACGTGATCCTGGTCGATTTCCGGGGTTACGACACCTTTGGCGAGATCACCGTGCTCGGGATCGCCGCGGTTGGCGTACTGGCGCTGTTGTCCGGTTGGCGCGTGCGCAAGCCGGCCACCGACGGCGGTGGGCGCCCCTGGACCTTTGCCCGGCAACCGTTGATGCTGCGCATGGCGGCCCGCCTGGTGTTGCCGCTGGCGCTGGTGGTGTCGGTCTACATCTTCTGGCGCGGCCACAACCTGCCCGGTGGCGGATTCATCGCCGGCCTGGTGACCGCCGTGGCGCTGGTGCTGCAATACATGGCCGGCGGGCAGGGACGGGCCGACAACGTGCTGCATGCCGCTGGCGGGCGGCGTTATACGCGCTGGGTCGGCATGGGCCTGGGCATCGCGTGGTTGACGGGCGTGGGCGCTTTCGCTTTCGGCCGCCCGTTCCTCACCAGTGCCGCCGGTCATCCGACCGTTCCCATCCTGGGCGAATTGCCGCTGGCCACGGCGGCGCTGTTCGACCTGGGCGTCTATATCACCGTGGTGGGCGCAACGATGCTGATGCTGTCGGTGCTTGGCGCGGCCAGCAAGGAGCCATCGCGATGATGCCAAGCATGGAATTCCTGGTCGCCACCGGTATCGGCTGGACCACCGCCTGCGGCATCTGGCTGATGCTGCGCGGGCGCACCTTTCCCGTGGTGCTGGGCTTGACGGTGCTCGGTTATGCGGTCAATGTCTTCATCTTCGCGATGGGGCGGATGTGGAGCAATGCGCCGCCCATCATCGGCTCTGGCGGACAGCAGATCGCCGACCCCTTGCCGCAGGCGCTGGTGCTCACCGCCATCGTGATCGGCTTCGCCACCACCGGATTCGTCATCGAGCTGGCACTGCGCAGCCGGCACGAGTCCGACACCGACCATGTGGACGGCAAACCCGATGACGGTCCGGAGCCACGCGCATGACGATGGGTTTGCTCGACCACCTGCCGGCGCTAGCGGTCCTGCTGCCGTCGGCCACGGCCATTGTGCTGCTGCTGCTCGGCGACCATGGCGGTGGTGAACACAATCTGCGCAAGCTGGTCTTGTCCGGCCGTATCTCCATCGTCTCGGCGCTGATCGGACTGGTGATCGCGATCCAGCTGGTCCTGCAGGCGGGCGACGGCAACCTCATGGTCTACCGCATGGGCGAGTGGCCGGCGCCGTTCGGCATCGTGCTGGTGGTGGATCGGCTGGCGGCCATGATGATCCTGCTGGTCTCGCTGGTGGCGCTGCCGGTGCTGCTGTATGCCAGCGGCGGCTGGGCCGGACAGGGGCGTTATTTCCACGCCCTGTTCCAGTTTCAGCTGATGGGACTCAATGGCGCCTTTGCCACTGGCGACCTGTTCAATCTGTTCGTGTTCTTCGAGGTGCTGTTGATCGCCAGCTACGTGCTGATGATGCACGGCCTCGGACGCGATCGGCTGCGCATCGGTGTGCACTACGTGGTGCTCAACCTCGCTGCGTCGGCGATGTTCCTGATCGGCGTGGCGCTGCTGTATGCGCTCACCGGCACGCTGAACATGGCCGACCTGGCGCTGCGGGTTCCGCTGGTCGAGGGCCCGGATGCGGTGGTGTTGCAGGTGGCGGCCCTGACGCTGCTGGTGGTGTTCGGCTTCAAGGCCGCGCTGGTGCCGCTGTCGGTCTGGCTGCCGGCCACGTACGCCGCGTCGAGCGCGCCGGTGGCGGCCTTGTTTGCCATCATGACCAAGGTCGGCGTCTATGCGATCTGGCGCGTGCACGGCGTGATCTTCGGCGAGACGGCCGGCGCCTCGGCCAATCTGGTCGAGCCGCTGTTGCTGCCGCTGGCCGTCGTCACCAGCGTGCTGGCGGTGCTGGGTGCACTCGCGGCGCAGACCTTGCCACGCCTGGTTGCCTGGCTGACCGTGGCCTCGGTCGGCACGATTCTCATTGCGGTCGGATTGTTCGGCACCGCGGCCTGGTCGGCAGCGCTGTATTACATGGCGCACAGCACCTTGACCGTGGCCGGCCTGTTCCTGCTGGTCGAACTGGTCGCGGCCCAGCGCGGCGAGGTCGGCGGGCGCATCGAGCCGGCCTCGCCGGTGGCGCAACCGACCTTGCTGGGCCTGATGTTGCTGCTGGCGGCCGCCTCCAGCATCGGATTGCCGCCCCTGCCGGGGTTCATCGGCAAGCTGATGCTGCTGCAGGCCTCGATGGGGCATGCCCAGGTGGTGCTGGTCTGGTCCGTGGTGTTGCTGGTGGGGTTCGCGACCCTGCTCGGCCTGGCGCGGGCCGGCAGCACCTTGTTCTGGCATGTGCGCAGCGATCTGCCCTCCGGTGCCTCCGGTGCCAGCACGCCGCTGGTGGCGGCCACCGGCATGTTGCTGGCGCTGAGCGTGGCGATGAGCGTGTTCGCGGCGCCGCTGCAACGCTACACACAGGCGGCGGCCGAACAACTGCTCGACCGCGACGCCTACGCCGCGGCGGTGCTGGG
>CAXBDR010000226.1:0-7698 GCA_963974265.1 uncultured Rhodoferax sp. | reverse complement strand
ATGGTGGCAACACCGAAGCCGGAGAGCCTGTCGACCGCCGCCTTGTCGGCACGCACGATGTTGCGCTTGACGATTCCGAGTTGTGTCATGTCACTTTCCCTTTTGCTTGAGTGCGGCGTCCAGGCGCGGAAACACGCGCCGTGCATTGCCTTCGTAGATCTGGAACCGGTCCGCCTCGCTGAGGATCTTTGACGCTTCGATGTAGCGCCTGGTGTCGTCGTAGTAGTTGCCGGTTTCCGGGTCGATGCCACGCACGGCGCCGATCATCTCGGAGGCGAACAACACGTTCTTGACCGGGATCACGGTATTGAGCAGGTCGATGCCGGGCTGGTGGTAGACGCAGGTATCAAAAAAGATGTTGTTCAGCAGATGGTCCTGCAGCAGCGGCTTCTTGAGTTCCTGCGCCAGGCCGCGGAACCGGCCCCAGTGGTAAGGCACGGCGCCGCCGCCGTGCGGGATCAGGAATCGCAGCGTCGGAAATTCCTTGAACAGGTCGGACGTCAGGCACTGCATGAAGGCCGTGGTGTCGGCGTTCAGGTAATGCGCGCCGGTGGTGTGGAAGCACGGGTTGCAGCTGGTCGACACATGGATCATCGCCGGGATGTCGTGCTCGACCATCTTCTCGTAGATCGGAAACCAGTGCTTGTCGCTCAGCGGCGGCGAGGTCCAGTGGCCGCCGCTCGGGTCCGGGTTCAGGTTGATGCCGACGCAACCGTATTCGGTGACGCATTTATCCAGTTCGGCCACGCAGGTGGCCGGGTCGACACCGGGCGACTGCGGCAACATCGCCGCGCCGATGAAGTTGTCCGGAAACAGCTGCGAGACGCGATAACACAACTCGTTGCAGATCGCCGCCCAGGTCGACGACACGTTGAAGTCGCCGATGTGGTGCGCCATGAAGCTGGCGCGCGGCGAGAAGATCGTCAGGTCGGAGCCACGCTCGCGCATCAGCCGCAGCTGGTTGGTCTCGATGGACTCACGCAACTCGTCGTCGCTGATCTTGAGCTCGGACACCTTGGGCATGGACGCCGGATCCTGGATGCCGGCGATCTGGCGGTTGCGCCATGCCTCCAGGGCCTTGGGGGCGGTGGTGTAGTGGCCGTGGCAGTCGATGACCATCGGTTTGTTCACGGGTTTGTCTCCTCGTGTCTGCGGGTTGTCGGGAACGCGTGCGCCGGGCAAGCAAGCGGATGGACCGCGTGCCCGTGGCACTGGCTGCATGCCTGCATTGTGGTCGCACCGACCGTCGAAAAAAAGACCGGCAGGCCACTAGCAGATATAACAATCCGGCATGGAGCCTACAATGGTATTCGAAGCTTACATTGTCGGCCCAGGTATCCGTAGGACTTCTGATGGACCTCAAGCAGATCGAATATTTCGTGCGTGTGGCCGAACTCGGCGGCTTCACCCGCGCCGCGGCGGCGCTGGGCGTGGCCCAGCCGGCACTGAGCCGGCAGGTTCGGCTGCTCGAGGTCGAGTTGCGCCAGACCCTGCTGGCGCGCGACGGGCGCGGCGCGGTACCCACCGAAGCCGGTCGGATGCTGCTGGCCCACGGGCGCGGCATCCTGCACCAGGTCGAGCGCGCACGCGAGGAACTGGGCAAGTTGCGGGGCGCGCTGGCCGGGCGCGTCGCCGTCGGCCTGCCGACCAGCCTGTCCCGCATGTTGACCGTGCCCCTGACCCGCGCGTTCGGCCGCCAGATGCCGGAGGCGACGATCTCGATCAGCGAAGGACTGTCGGCGGCGCTGCTGGAGTCGCTGGTCAATGGCCGGCTCGACGTCGTGTTGCTGTACAACGCCCGGCCCAGCCCGGACATCGAGATCACGCCGCTGCGGGCCGAGGAACTGTTCCTGGTGCAGGCCGGCACCCACGGCGATACAACCTCGCCGGTGCAACTGCGCGACATCGCGGCGCTGCCGCTGGTCATCCCCAGCCGTCCGAACGCCATCCGCATGCGGGTCGAGAGCGAGCTGGCGGCCCTGGGTTGCAGCCCGCGTATCGCGCTGGAAATCGACGGCGTCTCGGCCATCCTGGACCTGGTGGCCGAAGGGGTCGGCAGCGCCATCCTGTCGCGCAATGCAGTGGCCAGTTCAGCCCATCCGGAGCTGTTCCGGCTGCGGCCGATCCGTGACCCGCAGCTGCATGTGCAGATCGCGCTGGCCGTGAGCGCACAACGGCCCGCCACGTTGACCCAGCTGGCCACGCAGGCGCTGATCGTCGACACGCTGGCCGACATGCTGCCGCCACGCCAGCCCGGCGAGCCGTCGGAAGCAGCCCCGCGCGACGACACCGCGCGAGCGACGTGATTAAGATAGTCTCGAGCGAACCGGCCAACGCGATGGCGCGCAGCCTGGCGACGACCCCGACAACCCGACACCCAGCAAGGAGACCGCCATGAGCGCCATCGTCGTCACCCTGATCGGCCCCGATCGGCCCGGCGTGGTCCGCGCCATTTCCGACAAGGCCGCCGAACACGGCGCCAACTGGACCGACAGCGTCATGGCCAACTTCGCCGGCCAGTTCGCCGGCATCGTGCACCTGCAGGTGCCGGCGGCCAACAGCGCGGCCTTGCTGGCGGCGCTGCGCGGCCTGGAGTCCGACAACCTGCACATCCAGGTCGCACAGGCGCAAGACGCCGTGGCCGCGCCGGCACCCCGCCGCCTGCACCTGTCCCTGGTCGGCCACGATCGGCCCGGCATCATCCACAGCATCTCCAACCGCCTCGCCGCCCAGGGCGTGAGCATCGACACGATGAAGACGCACATCGCCAGCGGCGCGATGTCGGGCGAGCAGATGTTCCACCTCGACGCCCAGCTGACCGTGCCGCAGGACCTGGACACGGACACGCTGCAGGGCGGGCTGGAGAGCCTGGCCAACGAACTGATGGTGGATATCGAGTTCGACAGCGCCGGATGAGCCGCAACCGGTCCGCCGCGCAGAGCGCTCTCCTCGGATGGCCATGGGTGTTGCAGCGATGAGCGTGCCCGAACGCTACCGCGCTTTCTGGGACGCCTTCGCGCAGGGGCAGGCTGCCGATCCCGCGCCTCTTTTTCTCGAGGCGTTTCACTTCGACGACAACGCGACCGACGCGAACGCACTGGCGTCCCTGGTGCTTCGCGGGCGCAAGCGGGCGACCGCCGCGCTGGCGTGGGTCCACGAGGCACAGGGCAAGCCGATCCCCCGCCCCGGGGACCTCAGCATCGTCACGGACTTCGACGGAAATGCCGTTTGCATCATCGAGACGCAGCAGGTGGACATCGTGCCGTTTTCCGATGTCAGCGCGGACTTCGCGGCGACCGAGGGCGAAGGCGATGGTTCGCTGGCGTATTGGCGCCGCGTACACACGGCCTACTTTGGCCGCGAATGCGCACGCATCGGACGATCGCCGGAGCCGGACATGCCCGTTGTATGCGAACGCTTCGAGGTCGTGTTCGGGCCACGGCCGAACCGTTGACGCCCTGCCCGCCCGGCCGGCGGACGGACGGACGGCACCGAGCTCAGCGCGGTTCGTTCCCGATCAACCGGTCCGCATACACCTGCCAGGCGCTGTTCTTCGTATCGACGCCGTCGAACACGCCGGCCTTGGCCTGGTCCGCCACCCACTGCTGCTTGCCGGCGATGGCCGCGGCCATGAACGGTTCGAAACCGGCCTCGCGCACCGTGTTGGCCGATTCGCGCATCTCCTCGGCGCGGCGCTGGCCGTGCTGCACCACACGGCTGAAGAAATAGGCGCCGACCTGCGGCCAGTCGATGCCGGGGAAGGTCTCCTGCAGCGTCGGGATCACATGGTCCTCGACGCCGTAGCGGCGCGCCGTGGTGTAGCTCTCGATGACCAGCGCCTCCAGGCCCTTGATCATCACGCTGCGGCACATCTTGATCGCACTGGCCACGCCCAGCCGGTCCGACACCACGGTGGCGTCCATGCCCCAGCCCGTGAGCAGCGGCGCGAGTTCGGCCGCGCTGGCTCCGCCAAGCAGCATCGGCACCCGGATGCCGTACGGCGGCACCGAGGTCATCACGCCGGCTTCGACATAACGTCCCCCGGCCGCATCGATCAGTGCTGCGGCCTGCTGCTTGGTCTGCGGCGAGGCCGAGTTCAGGTCCAGGAACACGGTACCCGGCCGCAGGTGGGCGGCGGCCTCCCGGGCCACCGCCAGCGTGTTCGAGGCGGTCACCGCGGAGATCAGCAGCCCGGCCTTTGCGCACAAGCCGGCCATGGCATCGCAGGCGTGTATGCCTGCGCCCGACGCGTGGGCCCGCTGCGCCTCGGCCAGGCCACCATCGGCCGCAACGAATTTCAGGTCCCAGGCCGAGATCGCGTCCACCTGGGCGCGCAGTCCGGCGCCGAACGTCTTGCCGACCTCGCCATAACCGATCAGTCCGATGTGTTGCACCTGCATGCCTGCGCTCCTCCTGCTGTTCCTGCGTGTCGAAACCGCCCCTGGCTTATTGGGTCGGGATCTTTGCGCGCACGATCACGTCACCCCAGCGCCTGGTTTCGCTGGCCAGCAGTTCGGCTGTCTGTTCCGGCGTGCTGGCGTGGGCGTCCATGTTCAGCGCGCGCAGCTTGGTCTTCACGTCCGGTGCCTCGACGGCGGCGGTGATGTCCTTGTTCAGGCGCGCGATGACGGCGGCGGGGGTTTTGGCCGGCGCGGCCAGGCCGTTCCACGACGACGCCACCAGACCCGGCACGCCGCTCTCGACCGCGGTGGGCACCTCGGGCAGCACCGCCGAACGCTTGGCGCCGGTCACGGCCAGCGCACGCACGGCCTTGCTGTTGATATGGGGAATGACCGGGCCGAGGATCTCGACCGCGGCATCGATCTGGTTGCCACGCAAGGCGGTAATCACCGCCGGCGTGCCGTTGAACGGCACGATCTGCACGTCGATGCCGGCAGCGGACTTCAGCAGCTCGCCGGTCAGGTTCTGGGTGCTGCCGATGTTGACCGTGCCCAGGTTGAGCTTGCCGGGATTGGCCTTGGCAAACGCCACCAGATCGCCCAGCGACTTGAATTTCGAGTCGGCCTGCGTGATCACCGCGATGTCGAAGGTCGCCAGCGTCGAGATCGGCGCGAAGTCGCGCTGCGTATCGAACGGCAGCGACTTGAACAGCCCGGCGCTGACCGCCGTGCCATTGGAGATCAGCAGCAGCGTGTGGCCGTCAGGGTCGGCCTTGGCCACGATGTCGCCGGCCGCAACCCCGCCGGCACCCGGCTTGTTGTCGATCACCACGGCCTGCCCCAGCGACTGGCTGAGTTTCTCCGCCACGGTGCGCGCCGTGATGTCGGCCACGCCGCCGGCGCCGAACGGCACGACGATACGCACCGTCTTGCTCGGGAAGGTCTGGGCCTGGCCGGCCAGGGCAAGCACGGCAAGGCTCGCCGCAATGGCGCATCGTGTGAAGAATCGCATGTGTGTCTCCTGATCGCCGGACGGTCGACGGACCGTCCCTGCATGTTGCTGGTGAAAGCCCGGGGCCGCGCACGGCTCCGGGAAACCGGCCGGCGCACATCCCGCGGGAATCGCAGCGCCGGCAAACCGCCGATTGTCATCGGTTTGCCGCGCGCAAAGGAGACGGCTGGTTCACTAACAGCTATAACGGCCCGGCATATCCCCGGCGAGCTGCCGCCTCAGGCGCGCAGATGCTGGTTGAAGAACGACAGGGTCCGCTCCCAGGCCAGCCTGGCGGCGGCGGCATCGAAACGCGGCGTGGTGTCGTTGTTGAATCCGTGCTGGGTGCCAGCATAGGTATGGGCCGTGTACCGCGCGCCGGCGGCCTTGAGCGCGGCCTCGTACGGCGGCCAGCCCGCGTTGATGCGTTCGTCGATGCCGGCGAAATGGATCAGCAGCGGCGCCTTGACCTTGGCCGCCTCGCTGGCGGCGGGATGGTTGCCGTAGAACGGCACGCCGGCAGCCAGGTTCGGCAGCCGGGTGGACAGGATGTGCACCATGCCGCCGCCGTAGCAGAAACCCACGGCGCCGATGGTGCCTGTACATTCGGGGCGCGACTGCAGCACCTGGGCCGCGGTGACGAAATCCTCGCGGGTCTTGGTCTGGTCGAGCTTGGCGAACAATTCGCGTGCCTTGTCCTCGTCGCCCGGATAACCACCCAGCGGCGTCAGGGCGTCGGGCGCGAACGCGACGAAATTGTCCAGCGCCAAGCGGCGGGCGATGTCCTCGATATGCGGGTTCAGGCCGCGATTCTCGTGCACCACCAGGATGCCGGGCAACTTGCCGCTGGCATTGGCCGGCACGGCCAGATACCCCTTCATGGTCCCGGAACCGGCCGGCGAGGGGTATTCCAGCATCTGGGTCTTGAGCCGCGCATCGTCCTTGGGAACGACCTGGGCCGCGGCGAAGTCCGGGCTCAGCGAAGCCAGCAACATGCTCGCGGTGATGCCACCGACGGCGAATTTCTGCGCCCGCTCGAGGAAGCCGCGACGGTCGATGCCGCCGTGCACATAGGCGTCGAACAGTATCAGCAGTTCCTGGTCGAAATCGGCGGCTGTCTTGCGTGGCATGGGGAACCTCCTGGTCATGTGGTGGATGGGTCCCCTAGAGACTCCGCCGCCCGCAAGAAGGTTCAACGCCGCATGGCCATCCCGATCAGGGCTTACCCTGTGCCGTCACGCCGTAGGCAAACCCAGCAGACGCACCGCGTTGCCCTTGAGGATGCCCGGCATCACCTCCGGCTTGAAGCCGGCATCCTCGAAATCCTTCATCCAGCGGTCGGGGGTGATCAGCGGGTAGTCGCTGCCGAACAGGATGCGATCCTTGAGCAAGGTGTTGGCGTATTGCACCAGCTGCTTCGGGAAATACTTGGGGCTCCAGCCGCTGAGGTCGATCCAGACATTGGGCTTGTGCGTGGCCACGCTCAGCGCCTCGTCCTGCCACGGGAAGCTCGGGTGTGCCATGACGATCTGCATGTCCGGAAAGCTGATGGCCACGTCATCAAGGTGCATCGGGTTGCTGTATTCCAGCCGCAATCCGCCGCCGCACCGCATGCCGCTGCCGATGCCGCTGTGGCCGGTGTGGAAGATCGTCGGCATCCGGTATTCGGCGATCACCTCGTAGATCGGCCAGGCCATGCGGTCGTACGGGTGGTAACCCTGCACCGTGGGATGGAACTTGAAGCCCTTGACGCCTTCCTCCTCGATCAGCCGGCGTGCCTCGCGCGCGCCCATCTTGCCCTTGTGCGGATCGATGCTGGCGAACGCGATCATCATGTCCGCGTTGTCGCGCGCGGCCTGGGCGATCTCCTCGTTGGGAATGCGCCGGCGCCCCATTTGCGTCTCGGCGTCGACGGTGAACATCACCAGCCCGATCCTGCGCTCGCGGTAATACGCAATCGTCTCGGCGATCGACGGCCGGCGATTGCTGCGGAAATACTTGTCGGCGGCGCGGTCGTATTCCTCGCCGTAGTTGTCGAACGGATTCCAGCAACTGATCTCGGCGTGGGTGTGGATGTCGATGGCGATGAGATTGTGGTGGTCCATGGAGTTTCCTGACGAAGTAACGGGCGTCGACACGCGACGTGGCCCGGTTCCGGCCGGCACCCTTTTTTGATTATCACCAGTACCCAGAACCGGTCAATTGACGCAGCCCGCCCCTTCCGGGGACGCCGGCACGCGTGTATTCGTCGCGCGAAACGAAATGTCGGGCTGTGCGCAATCACCGGTCCGTTCCGGCCATCAGGCC
>CAXBDR010000225.1:0-7716 GCA_963974265.1 uncultured Rhodoferax sp. | reverse complement strand
ATCCGATCCAGGTCGACTTCCATACGCTGATCGAGGACCAGCCCGGTGCCGCGTGGCAGGCGCAGTTCGAGCGCCTGTGGCCGGCGTATCGGTCCTGGTTCCTGCGCAGCGGCGTCGTCGACCGGCCCGGCTACCTGGAAAGCCGGCGCGCCTTGCGCGAACACATGCCCGAACTGGTGCCGGTGTGGGAGCAACTGGTCGAACTGGCCGGCGGCGGCGACATCGAGTCGCGTTTCTTGTCCCTGTGGTGCCCGCCGCCGTATATCGCCGGGTGTTCGCAGGCGGTATGGATCGACCGCCAGGGCGATGGCGAACCGGTGCTGCTGCGCAACTACGATTTCGCGCCGGGCCTGCTCGAGGGCAGCTGGCTGGCGACACGCTGGAACGGCGCGCACCGGGTGGCCGCGCTGGGCGACTGCCTCTGGGGGGCACTCGACGGCATGAACGAGGCCGGCCTGGCGGCCTGCCTGTCGTTCGGCGGGCGAACGGTCTCGGGCACCGGCTTCGGCATCCCGCTGGTGTTGCGTTATGTGCTGGAGGTGGCACAGGACACCCACCATGCCGTGCAGTTGCTGCAGCGGGTGCCGGTGAGCATGTGTTACACGGTGACGCTGCTCGACGCCGGCGGACACTGGGCGACCGTGTTCGTGGCACCCGACCGGCCGACCGAAGTCACGCGCCGAACGGTGGTGACCAACTTCCAGCATGGCGTGGAATGGGCGCAACACGCCCGCGCCACCCACGCCGAAGAACGCCTGGCCTGCCTGCAGGCCCAGATCGACGGCCCGGGATCGGCCGAGGATGCGATCGCGGCACTGCTGCGGCCGCCGCTGTACCAGTCGTCCTGGCTGCGCGGCTACGGTACGTTGTACAGTGCGGCATACCGGCCGCGCAGCGATGCCATCACGCTGTTGTGGCCGGGCGAGCAATGGTCACAGACGGTCGCGGCTTTCGCCGAAGGCGAGCGCCGGATCGTCTATCGCCCGACGGGTCCATAGAATCGAAGCAACCCAACAGGAACTGGCACATGTCCAACGCCTCCCCTCCGTCCCGGCAGGCGGCCACCACGCCGGCCGACGCCGATCCCGCCGATCACATCTCCATCGCCCGCCAGGCCATCGTCGACGACAAGGGCAAGGTGTTCGGCTACGAGTTGTTCGACCGGACACGCCGCTTCAGCGAACACGATGCGTCGACCGATGCGCAGATGTTGTTCAACGTGTTGTCGCAGGCCGACACCGCGACGCTGATGGGCAAACGCACAATGTTCGTCAACTGCGCCCATGAAAGCCTGGGCAGCGAACACCTGGAACTGGTCAAGCCCGAGCGCATCGTGCTCGAGGTGCCGCCGGTGAAAGGCAACGATCCGGCCGTCATCGCCGCGGCCGTGCAGGCCTTGACCGATGCCCATGCCCGTGGATTCAAGCTCGCATTCAACAACACGGTGCTGACGCCGGCCTACGAGCAGTGGTTGCCCCTTGCATCGTACATCAAGATCGACCTGCTCACGCTCAAGGCCGACCTGGTCGCGCACGTGATCCGGCTGGCGCAGAAGAAAAAACCCGACACACCCATCATCGTCGAGAAGGTCGAGACCGCCGAGCAGCACAAGCTGGTGGCGTCCCTGGGCGTGCGGCTGTTCCAGGGTTACTGGTATTCCAAGCCGGTGGTCGAGACCAGCCAGAACATCCGGCCGGCGCACGCGGTCATCATCCAGCTGATCAACGCGGTTCGCAAGGGAGCACCGACGGAGCAGATCGAGGAAGTGCTCAAGCGCGATGCCACCTTGTCGTTCAACCTGCTGCGCTACATCAACTCGTCCGGCTTCGGCCTGTCCACCGAGATCACGTCGTTCCGCCACGCCGTGATGATTCTCGGGCTCAAGAAGCTGTTTCGCTGGGCCGCCTTGCTGCTGACCATGTCGCGCGAAGGCGGTGCGCCGCCGGCCGTGGGCCAGATGGCGATCGTGCGCGGCCGGCTGATGGAATTGCTGGCGGCCGAACTGCTGCCGCCGGAGGAATGCGACAACGCCTTCGTCACCGGCGTGTTCTCGCTGCTCGACACCATGCTCGGCATCCCGATGGAAAAAGCCATCGGCGCGGTCTCGCTGCCCGATGCGATCACCGATGCGCTGTTGCACAACAAGGGGCAGATGGCGCCGATTCTCGCGTTGACCATCGCCTGCGAACAGGCGGACGATGCCAACTTCGCGCGCCTGGCCGACGAACTGGTGCTGAGCAACCACCAGATCAACTGGGCCCATTTGCAGGCGCTGGCCTGGGCGGAGACATTGGGCGCCTGAACACGCCGCCGCGGCCGTCGCAAGGCCCTGGGCCCCCGACGACGCACTCTGCTCAGCCCGGCTGCGGAGCGTCCGGCAGCGGCCGCATGTGCCATGCCACCAGCGCCAGCACCACCGGCACGCCGATGGCCGACATCACCGGGTTGGCAAAGATCAGCGACAACGAGAAGATGTTGAACAACACGAATACCGGCTTGCCGATCGGTCGTGCCAGGTACCCGGTATACGCCGCACCCAGGCCGATGATGGCGACGGTGATCGAGATGATCGCGACGATGAAGGCCGACCAGCTGAAGTTGATCAGCAGCAGCGACGGCGTGTAGACAAACGCGAACGGCACCAGCGCCTTGCCCATCGACAGGCGGAACGCGGTCATGCCGGTGCGCATCGGTTCGCTGCGCGCGATGCCCGCAGCCGCGAACGCGGCCAGCGCCACCGGCGGCGTCACATCGGCGAGCACGCCGAAATAGAACACGAAGAAGTGGGTTGCCAACTGCGGCACGCCGAGCTGCTCGAGCGCTGGCGCAACGATGGCGGCCAGGATGATGTAGGTCGGCGTGGTCGGCACGCCCGAACCCATGATGATGCAGGCGCCGGCCGTGAACAGCAGGCCGAACAGGATCGTGACCTGTTTGAGGTCGAGCAGCTGGAAGCTGTCCAGCGCCACCACGCCCTGGGCGACGATGCCCGACAAGTCCAGGATCCAGGCCGAGAACTTGAATCCCATGCCGGTCAGCGTCGTGATGCCGAGCACGAAACCCACGCAGGCGCAGGCTGCGCCGATGGCCAGCGCCGCCTTGGCGCCCATCTCGAAGCCTTGCACCAGCGCGCGCGGCCCGACCGCCATGCCGGCCATGCGTTGGCCATACGGGCCCAGCAGCTTCGGTATCCACGAGCAGGCGACCGTCAGCGTGATGCCCCAGAACGCGGCCAGGAACGGCGTGTATTGCATCAGCAGCAGCGTGACCATCACGACCAGCGGAATGAACAGGTGCCAGGAACTGCGCAGCACCAGGCCCAGCGACGGGATCTCGGACGGGTCCATGCCGGTGAGCTTGAGCCGCTTGGCCTCTAGGTGCACCATGTACAGGATGGCAAAGTAGTGCAGCGCCGCTGGCACGATGGCCACCAGGATCAGCTGGTTGTACGGAATGCCCAGCGTCTCGGCCATGATGAAGGCCGCCGCGCCCATGATGGGCGGCGTGATCTGGCCGCCGCAGGAAGCCGACGCCTCGACGGCCCCGGCGAAACGCGGCGCGAAGCCGACCTTCTTCATCAGCGGGATGGTCATCACGCCAGTGGTCACGGTGTTGGCGATCGGCGAGCCGGAGATCATGCCGAACAGGCCGGACGACACCACGCTGACCTTGGCCGGGCCGCCCGAGAAGCGGCCGGCGGCGATGGTGGCCAGGTTCACGAACAGCTGGCCCAGGCCGGTGAGCTGCGCCATGATGCCGAACAACACGAAGTGGAACACGAACGTGGCCACCACGCCCACCGGAATACCGTAGATGCCTTCGGTGCCCTTGTACAAGTGGGCCACGACGCGCGACACGCTGTAGCCGCGGTGCGCCAGCCCGCCCGGCAGATAGGGTCCGAACAGGCCGTACAACACCGTAACGATGGCCAACAAGGGCAGGAAGATGCCCATGGTGCGGCGCGTGGCCTCGATCACCATCGCGATCGCGATCACGCCCACCATCAGGTCGATCGGCGTGTGTTCGCCGGGACGCTGGATGAAGATCTCATTGAAGAACACCAGCAGGTACAGCGAAAAACCCGACGCCAGCGCGGCGAAGATCCAGTCGCGCAACGGAATATGGGTGTGGCTGCCGTCATAGGCCTTGAACGGCAGCGACAGGCCGGCTACGCACAGCAGCACCGCGATGAAGGTGACCTTGGCCCCCATGGGAACCGGGTCCGAGAACGAGTCGAGCAGGCCGAGACCCATCATCAGGTAGAACGCCACCAGGCCGATGGACACCGTCCATTCCCAGTGCCCGCCCATGCGCTTCTGGCGTGGAAACACCAGGAAACACAGGCCGAGCACCACCGACAGGTGGATGGCGCGGTGCGCGATCTCGTTCTCGAGCCCGAAACCGGCGGTGTAGTAGTGCCAGGCCGACAGGCCGACCGTGACCACGGTCACGAACAGCGCGGCCATGCCGGCCAGCCTGCGGAAGGTCGACTCGGGGTCGAACTGCTCGATCAGGCGATCAATTTCCTGCTGGGAGGCGCTCATGGGATTCCAGTGCTTGTGTCAGGGGGAGGGGCAGTCGCGGGCCCGGAATTCTATCGACCGTTGGCTCAACGAGCCGAGCAGCAGCGCCGGCTGCTCGCCGACGGACACGCGCATCGACTGCGAGGGCAGCGGCAACACGACCAGCGGGTGCACGACCCGGTCCAGGTACAGGCGCCAGCCATTGCCGTCGCGCACCATCGTCTCGCCCGGGCCGGCCGCATTCGGCAAGCCGTAGCCATCACCCTCGAAGTGTTCCTGCACCATGTGGGCGCGCCATTCACCGGCATGCAGGCGCCATTCGTAGTGGTCGACCACCGGTGTTCCCAGCACGGAATGCGTGAACGCGATCCGTGCCGCGGGACTCGCCGGGTCGAGCGCCAGCCGCGCCAGCGGCCGTCCGCTGCGATGCTCGGTCAGCACCAGTTCGCATCCGACGGCGGCCGGAACGGCCAGCGGCAGCAGCAGCGCAGCCGCCATCATGGCGGCACGCTGCCGTGACGTCACTTGACGAGGCCTTTTTCCTTGAAGTACTTCAGCGAGCCGGGATGGATCGGAGCGGTACCGACGGCGGTGGCCGTGGCCAGGCTGATGTTCTTGCCCTGCACGTGCACCTGGCCCATGATCGCCACGTTCTCGTACAAGGCCTTGGTCACCTCGTAGGCAATGGCGTCGGACACGCCGTCATGCGTGGTCCACACCGCCATCACGGCCAGCGTGTCGACCGGCGCGGTCTGGCCCTTGTAGCTGTTGGCCGGCATCTGCACGCGGGTGTAATAAGGCTGCTGCTTGAGCAACTCGCCGATCTCGGCGCCCGACAGCGGGATGACCTTGAGGTCGTGGCTCTGCGCGAAGTCGGTCACGGCCGCGGTCGGCACGCCGGCGGTGATCAGCGTGGCGTCGAGGTTGCCGTCCTTGATCTTGTCGACCGCCTGCGTGAACGAGGACAGGTCTTCCTTGATGTCGGAGCGCTTCATGCCATAGACCGTGAGCAGGTCGGTCAGCAGCTGGTACTGGCCCGAGCCGGGCGAACCCGACGAGATGCTCTTGCCCTTGAGGTCCTTGACGCTGTTGATGCCGCGGTCGGCACGGGTGATCAGCTGCACCGTCTCGGGGTAGAGGGCGCCGAGCGCGCGCAGGTTCTTGATCGGCGCGCCATTGAACTGGCCCTTGCCGTTGTAGGCCGCGTCCAGGATGTCGGCGGCCACGAAAGCCGACTCGATGTCCTTGTTGCCGAGCAGCTTGGCATTGGCCACCGAGGCGCCGGCCGCTTCGGCGGTGGCGGTGATCTTCTTGCCGTCGACGACCGCCTTGTTGGAGATCAGCTGGGCCAGCATGCCGCCCAGGGGATAGTAGGTGCCGCCGGTGCCGCCGGTGGCGACACCGAAGAAGACGCGCTGCTGTGCAATGGCTGCGCCGGATACGGTCACGGCGGCGGCGACCAGGGCCAGGGCGAGTCTGCGATTGAGTTTCATGGGTATACCTTTTTCAACTGTTGAACCGGTGATGATATCGATGCGCACCAATGTCGTGCATCGGTGTTTGCCCGCAATCCATATGCATGGGTCATTGCGCCACGCAATTTTGGGGCCAGCGCGGGAGCCGGATGGCGCCATCGCGCGTGTTGATGGTTTGCATCAGGAATCCGAGAACAGATCAGGCACACTCGGTCCATGAACAAGCACGGCACCCCGCGTGAACTGCCTCCGGCCTGGGAGCAACTGGGCAGCTGGGTCGCGGTGGTGGAAACTGGCTCGGTTTCGGCGGCCGCGGCGCGGCTGGGCATCTCGCAGGCCGGCGTGTCGCAACATGTGCGCCAGCTGGAACAGAAGTTCGCCACACCCTTGCTGGACCGCTCGACCCGCCCGGCCCGCGCCACGGCGTCCGGCCAGCGGCTGTATGAACACGCCCTCGCGTTGCAGGGCCAGGCCGAGCAAATGGCCGAGGGCGTGCGCGCGCTCAGCCGTGCCAAGCGGGCGCTGGTGCGCCTGGGCTGCGTGGACTCGTTTGCCGCCACCATCGGCCCGCAGTTGGTGCGCGGACTGATCGGGCGCATGCATCGGGTGCGCATGTGCTCAGGCCTGTCGCCCGACCTGTCGGCCCAGTTCCAGAACCATCAGCTCGACCTGTTGATGACCACCGGTACGCTCGCGCACGAACCCGGCACCGCGCAGCTGCCATTGTTCACCGAGCAATACGTCGTCGCGCTACCGACAGACCATGTCGTGGACCCATCCGAATCCTTGCTGGCGCTGAGCCGTGGCTTGCCGTTCATGAACTACAGCCTGCGTTCGCAGATCGGCAAGCAGATCGAAACCTACCTGCACGGCCTGCATCCCGGCATCGAATCGGCGTTCGAGTTCGATGCCACCGACCCGTTGCTGGCGCTGGTGCGCGAGGGCCTGGGTTTTGCGCTCACGACGCCGCTGTGCCTGTGGCAGTCGCGTTACCACGCCGGCGCCGTGCGGATACTGCCACTGTCGGCGTTCCAGCACCAGGGGCGTTCCTGCCCGCCGCTGACGCGGCGCTTTTCCCTGGTGCATCGGGAAGCGGAAATGGGTAGCCTGCCGCGCGAAGTCGCCGACCTGGTGCGCATCGTGGTGCGCGAACTGCAGCGGGACGTCGGCTCGGCACTCGCGCTTCCTGCCGGCGCCTTGACGATCGACGACTGACCGAGCCGCGCCGGCGGCGTGTTTGCAACAGCATGGCTGATGCTTTGGATCAGCGCCGCGCACGCTTGCGCTCGTGCGAAGCTCCTCGCGCTACGCTCGACGGCAACCCCAACAACCCACGACACTCATGCACAACCCCGATGTGATCGTCATCGGCGCCGGCGTCATCGGCGCCTCCGTCGCCTGGCACCTGGCCGCGCTCGGCGCCCGCAATGTCCTGGTGCTCGAACGCGGCCAGATCGGCAACGGCACCTCGTCGCAGTCCAGCGGCATCCTGCGCACCCACTACTCGGTGATCGAGAACGTCGCGCTCGCGCGCCGCTCCTGGTCCGCGTTCAAGGACTTCGCTACCTATGTCGGCGACGAAGACGCTGCGGCCGGGCTGGTGCAATGCGGCTACCTGATCGCGGCGCCCGAGGGCCCGAAGCTCGAGCCCCTGCGCGCGGCCCTGGCGGCGCAACAGGCCAGCGGCATTCCGGTCGAGTTGCTGACGCGCCAGCAGG
>CAXBDR010000224.1:0-7802 GCA_963974265.1 uncultured Rhodoferax sp. | reverse complement strand
GTCCAACTCCGGCGGGTCGCCGTCGTACACCGCGTTGCGCCGACGCTGCAGGAAGGCGTCGCGGGTGAAGCTGTACTTGTCGAGCGCAACTTCGTCGAGCGAGGAACTCAGGCCCAGCAAGCGGGCCCGGGTATCGATCACGTTGAGGACCCGCAGGCTGTTGTAGGTGGAAACATCATCCACGTGCGAAATGTAGTCGCCGTTCGAATCCACCGGCAGTGCAATGGCGTCGCGGAAGGTCGAAGGCCCGAAAAACGGCAACACCAGGTAGGGGCCGGACTCGATGCCCCAGGCGCCCAGCGTCTGGCCGAAATCCTCGGAATGCCGCTCGATGTGCATCTCGCTGGCGACATCGAAGATGCCGAAGATGCCGAACGTGGAGTTCACGCCAAAACGGAAGAAATTGTCCAGTGAGTGGCGCAACTTACCCTGCAGCACACTGTTCACGAAGGACCAGGCATCATCCAGGTTGCCCAGGAAATTGCCGACGCCCTCACGCACCAGACGCGGCGTGACATCGCGATACACCGTGGCCGCGGGCTTGAAGATCGCCTGGTCCAGTCCCTCGTTGAAGACAAACACCCCCCGGTTGAACGACTCCAGCGGATCGCGCGGATCGGGGTTGGGTACCGATGCACAACCATGGCAGGCGGCCAGTACCAGCGCAATCAAGCCGATCCGGCGCGCGCCGCGCAAGGAAAACGATTGCGACGACTGCTTCATTTCTTGTCCTTCCCAGGCTGCGACCCACCCCCGCCGGAGGCGCTGTTGTACAGGAACTGGCCAATCAGGTTCTCCAGCACCACGGCCGACTGCGTACTGGAAATCGTATCACCGGCCAGCAGATTGTTCTCGTCAGCGCCGGGCTCCAGGCCGAGGTACTGCTCGCCAAGCAGGCCGCTGGTGAGGATCTTGAGCGAGCTGTCCTTGGGGAACGCGAACCGGCTGTCCATGGACATGGTCACGCGGGCCTGGAAGGTCTTGTCGTCGAACGTGATCGACTCGACGCGACCGACCAGCACGCCCGCGCTGCGCACCGCTGCCTTGGGCTTGAGCCCGCCGACGTCCGAGAACTTGGCATCCAGCTGGTAGGTAGGCTGGAAATTCAGGCTCAGCAGATTGGCCGACTGCAGGGCCAGGAACAAGATCGCGGCAGCGCCCAGCAGAACGAACAATCCGACCCATACATCAATTTTCGAGCGTTGCATTTATTACTCCTTCTTGCCGGCGACCCTGTTCGCCGACGGCGGCCTGCGTGCCGCGCCCATTACAGGCTGAACATCATGGCGGTGAGGATGAAATCCAGGCCCAGCACGGCCAGCGAGGCCATCACCACCGTGCGGGTCGTCGCCTTGGATACGCCTTCGGGCGTGGCCTGCGCCTCGAAACCCTGCAGCAGGGCCACGAAGGTCACGGTGAACCCGAACACCACGCTCTTGATCAAGCCGTTGCCGACGTCCTTCCAGACGTCGACCCCACCCTGGATCTGGCTCCAGAACGAGCCGGAATCCACGCCGATCATCAATACACCGACCACCCAGCCACCGATGATGCCCGTTGCGCTGAACACCGCAGCGAGCAGGGGCATGACGATGACACCGGCCCAAAAACGTGGCGCCAGTACCCGCTGCACCGGGTCGACGGCCATCATCTCCATGACGCTGATCTGCTCGCCGGCTTTCATCAGGCCGATCTCGGCCGTCAACGACGTGCCGGCGCGGCCGGCGAACAACAAGGCGGTCACCACCGGCCCGAGTTCGCGCACCAGCGTGAGCGTCACCAGCAGGCCTAGCGCCTCGGACGATCCGTAACGCTGCAACGTGTAATAACCCTGCAGGCCGAACACGAAGCCGACGAACAGGCCGGACACCGCGATGATGGCCAGCGAATAATTGCCCAGGAAATGGATCTGGTCGCGAATCAGGCCAAAACGCCGGAAGGCGGGTCCGAACAGCATCAACAGGCGCACGAACAGGCGCGCACCCAGCCCCATGCCGGCCAGTCGACTGCGCACCGCAAACCCGATGTCCGACGGACGGTACCAGCTCATGCCACGCCCCTTGCCGCCACCCGGCAGCGAATCACGGGACTACGGCCGTGCCGCGCAAGGCTGCGGCTCATGTCCACTGCCCCGATGGTGGTTCCAGGGACGCCGGCGCGCGACCGAAGTCCTGCTCGATCGACGGACCCGGATAGTGGAACTGGACCGGACCGTCCGGCCGGGCGTGCACATACTGGGAGACCAGAGGATCGTCGTTCTTGCGCACATCCTCCGGCCGGCCCTGGGCCGCGACCTTGCCATTGGCCAGGATGATCACGTGGTCGGCAATCGCGAACGTCTCCTCCAGTTCGTGCGACACGAAGACACTGGTCAGGCCCATCGAATCGTTGAGCTGGCGGATCAGCCGCGCCGCCGTGCCGACCGAGATCGGATCGAGGCCGGAGAAGGGTTCGTCGTACATCACCAGTTCCGGGTCGAGTGCGATGGCCCGCGCCAAGGCCACACGCCGAGCCATGCCGCCGGATATCTCGCTGGGCATCAGGTGGCGCGCGCCCCGCAGGCCCACCGCATTGAGTTTCATCAGCACGATGTCGCGCACCATGCCTTCGGGCAACGCCGTGTGTTCGCGCAAGGGAAAGGCGACGTTCTCGAACACGCTGAGATCGGCGAACAAGGCGCCGAACTGGAACAACATGCCCATGCGCCGGCGCGCCGCATACAACTGCTCCTGGTCGAGCGTGCCCACGTCTTCGAAACCATCGCTGCCATATAGGCGCAATTCGCCCTTCTGGGCCCGGTTCTGTCCACCAATGAGCCGCAGCACGGTCGTCTTGCCGCCGCCCGAGGCGCCCATCAGGGCCGTGACCTTGCCGCGGGGCACGGTCAGCGACACGCCGTCGAGGATGACGCGCTCGCCGTAACCGAAGCTCAGCTCGCGCAGTTCTATCAAGGGATCGGGAAAGGAGGAATCCATGAGACAAGTCCGCCACCGACAGGCAAACGGACGTCAAATGATACGGGAATTCCCGTGGCCACTGTTGCGGCGCAACAACGCCGCAAGCCGTGGCCACGGATGTGGGACCCGCGACGGGCCCATGGGACTCAACGCGGCAATGCGCTGGCACCCATCAGGAACGCGTCCACCGCGCGTGCGGCCTGGCGGCCTTCGCGGATCGCCCAGACCACGAGACTCTGGCCACGGCGCATGTCGCCTGCGGCAAAGACCTTCTCCACGTTGGTCGCATAACCCTCGCCGGGTTCGGTCGTGGCTCGGGCATTGCCCCGCGCATCCTTGTCGACACCGAATGCATCGAGCACCGTGGCCACCGGCGAGACAAAACCCATGGCCAGCAACACGAGATCGGCCGGCAACACCTGCTCGGAACCGGGAACTTCGGTCATCTTGCCGTCCTTCCACTCGACCCGGACGGTCTTGAGGCCCTTGACCTTGCCCTTCTCGCCGATGATCTCCTTGGTGGAGATTGCGAATTCGCGTTCGCAGCCTTCTTCGTGACTGGAGCTGGTGCGCAGCTTGATCGGCCAATACGGCCAGGTCAGCGGCCGGTTTTCCTCGACCGGGGGTTGCGGCATCAGCTCGAACTGGGTCACGCTCTTGGCGCCATGGCGGTTGCTGGTGCCCACGCAATCGCTGCCCGTGTCGCCACCGCCGATGACGATCACGTGCTTGCCATCCGCGCGCAACTGGTCCCGTACCTTGTCGCCGGCATTGACCTTGTTCTGCTGCGGCAGGAACTCCATCGCGAAATACACGCCCTTGAGGTCGCGTCCGGGGACCGGCAGGTCGCGCGACTGCTCGGCGCCGCCGGTGAGCAAGACCGCGTCGAATTCCGCCTTGAGCTGGTCCGCCGCAATGGTTTCCTTGGCCCAGTTCGTGACCTTGCTGGTCTTGGGCATGTCGCCCACCAGCACGCCGGTGCGGAACACCACGCCTTCGGCCTCCATCTGTGCGACGCGCCGGTCGATGTGCGACTTCTCCATCTTGAAGTCGGGAATCCCGTAGCGCAACAGGCCGCCGACGCGGTCGTTCTTCTCGAACACGGTGACGTCATGGCCGACGCGCGCCAGTTGCTGGGCTGCGGCCAGGCCTGCCGGGCCCGAACCCACGATGGCAACCGTCTTGCCGGTGCGCTGGCGTGCCTTCTGCGGCTTGACCCAGTCGTTCTCCCAGGCCTTGTCGATGATGGCGTGTTCGATCGACTTGATGCCGACCGCGTCGTCGTTGACGTTGAGCGTACACGCCGCCTCGCACGGCGCCGGACAGATCCGGCCGGTGAATTCCGGAAAGTTGTTGGTACTGTGCAGCACCGTGATCGCGTTTTTCCAGTCTCCCCGGTAGACGAGGTCGTTGAAATCCGGAATCACGTTGTTGACCGGGCAGCCGTTGTTGCAGAACGGCGTACCGCAGTCCATGCAGCGCGCGCTCTGCGTCTTGGCTTTGCCGTCATCGAGCGCGAGCACGAACTCGCGGTATCCCTTGACCCTGTGTTCGACGGGCAGGTACTCCTCCTCGAGCCGTGGGTACTCCATGAATCCGGTGACTTTTCCCATGATCAATCCTGCTTAAATTCAGACAAGGCCTTGCGGCACTTATTTCGCGGCAACCGCGCCGGTGACCCGACCGGGTTTTGCGGCGGCTGCCTTGGGCTCGGCCGAAGCCTGTGCCTTGGCCGCCTTGCGTGCGGCGATCTCGCCAAGCGCACGCTTGTATTCGATCGGAAACACCTTGACGAAGCGCGAGCGCGAGGCCTCCCAGTTGTCCAGCAGGTCGCGCGCACGCTTGCTGCCGGTCCAGCGGTTGTGGTCTTCGAGCAGCTTCTTCAACTGGGCCTCGTCGGACTGGCCGCGGTGCCATACCGACGGATCCACCATCGATTGCTGTTCGCGCGCCGACAACACGTTCTCCAGCGACACCATCGCAGTGTTGCAGCGCTCGGCGAACTGGCCGTCCTCGTCGTAGACGTAGGCCACCCCACCGCTCATGCCGGCGGCGAAGTTGCGACCGGTCCGGCCAAGCACCGCGACGGTGCCGCCGGTCATGTATTCGCAGCCGTGGTCACCCGTGCCTTCCACCACCGCGGTCGCGCCCGACAGGCGCACCGCGAAACGCTCGCCGGCGACACCGCCGAAGAAGGCCTCGCCGGTCGTCGCGCCGTACAGCGCGGTATTGCCGATGATGATGTTGCGCGTCGGATCGCCGCGGAAGTCGATGCTGGGACGCACGATGACACGCCCGCCGCTCAGGCCCTTGCCGGTGTAGTCGTTCGCGTCGCCGATCAGGTACAGCGAAATGCCGCTGGCCAGGAAGGCGCCGAACGACTGGCCACCGGTACCCTCGAGCTGGATCCGGATGGTGTCGTCGGGCAAGCCTTGCGGATGCACCTTGGTCAAGGCTCCTGACAACATCGCGCCGACCGAGCGGTTGACGTTGTGCGCCACCTCGATGAACCGCACCTTCTCGCCGCGCTCGATGGCCGGCTTGCAACGCTCGATCAGCAGGCGGTCCAGCGCACGGTCGAGACCGTGGTCCTGCTCCTGCACGTGGTAACGCGGCACCTCGGCGGGCACGGTCGGCTGGGCGAACAGGCGGCCGAAGTCGATGCCACGGGCCTTCCAGTGGCTGATGCCGCGCGCGGTGTCGAGCAGGTCGGCGCGGCCGATCATGTCGTCGAACTTGCGGATTCCCAGCTGCGCCATGATCTGGCGCACTTCCTCGGCAACGAAGAAGAAGTAGTTGACGACATGTTCGGGCTTGCCGGCGAATTTCTTGCGCAGCACCGGATCCTGCGTGGCCACACCCACCGGACAGGTGTTCAGATGGCATTTGCGCATCATGATGCAGCCCTGCACGACCAGTGGCGCGGTGGCGAAACCGAATTCGTCGGCGCCCAGCAAGGCGCCGATGGCAACGTCACGGCCGGTCTTCATCTGGCCGTCGGCCTGCACCCGGATCCGGCCACGCAGGCGGTTGAGCACCAGCGTCTGCTGGGTCTCGGCCAGTCCGATCTCCCAGGGGCTGCCGGCATGCTTGATCGACGACCACGGCGATGCGCCGGTGCCGCCGTCATGGCCGGCAATCACGACATGGTCGCTCTTGCACTTGGCCACGCCCGCCGCGATCGTTCCCACGCCAATCTCGCTGACCAGCTTGGTGCTGATGCTGGCATGGGGTGCGACGTTCTTCAGGTCGTGGATCAGCTGGGCCAGGTCCTCGATCGAGTAGATGTCGTGGTGCGGTGGCGGGGAAATCAGGCCGACGCCCGGCACCGAATAACGCAGCATGCCGATGTAGTCGGATACCTTGCCGCCGGGCAGTTGCCCACCTTCGCCGGGTTTGGCGCCTTGCGCCATCTTGATCTGGATCTGGTCGGCACTGCCCAGGTATTCCGCGGTGACGCCGAAACGGCCCGAGGCCACCTGCTTGATGCGCGAGCGCAACGAGTCGCCGCCGTTGAGCGCGTAGTCGGATTCGACGACATCATGGCCCATGATGTCGCCCAGCGTCTGGCCCTGGGTGATCGGGATGCCCTTGAGCTCCTGGCGGTAACGCGCCGGGTCTTCACCGCCCTCGCCGGTGTTGCTCTTGCCGCCGATGCGGTTCATTGCCACGGCCAGCGTCGCATGGGCCTCGGTCGAGATGGAGCCCAGCGACATCGCGCCGGTGGCGAATCGCTTGACGATCTCGCTGGCGGGTTCGACTTCGTCGATGGAAATGGCCTTGGACGGATCGATCCGGAACTCGAACAGGCCGCGCAGCGTCATGTGACGGCGCGACTGGTCGTTGATCAGCTGCGCGTATTCCTTGTAGGTATTCCAGTTGTTGGCGCGCGTGCTGTGCTGCAGCTTGGCGATCGCGTCCGGCGACCACATGTGTTCTTCGCCGCGCACCCGCCACGCGTATTCCCCGCCGGCGTCGAGCATGGTCTCCAGCACCGGGTCGTCGCCGAATGCCGTGTTGTGCATGCGGATCGCCTCCTGCGCGATCTCGAACACGCCAATGCCTTCGATGCGGCTGGGCGTGCCGGTGAAGTATTTCTCGATCGTGTCGCTGTTCAGGCCGATGGCCTCGAACAACTGCGCACCGCAATAACTCATGTAGGTCGACACGCCCATCTTGGACATGATCTTGGACAGGCCCTTGCCGATCGCCTTGATGTAGTTGGCAGTGGCTTTCTCCGCGCTGAGGTCGCCCGACAGATGCTGGTGGATGTCGTGCAGCGTCTCCAGCGCCAGATAGGGATGCACCGCTTCGGCGCCATATCCGGCCAATGTCGCAAAATGGTGCACTTCGCGCGCACTGCCGGTCTCGACAACCAGGCCGGCCGAGGTGCGCAGACCTTCGCGTACCAGGTGCTGGTGCAGCGCGCTGAGCGCCAGCAAGGCCGGGATCGCGATCTGCGTGGCGCCCACGCGCCGGTCGGTGATGATCAGGATGTTCTTGCCGCCGCGGATCGCATCGACCGCCTCGGCACACAAGGACGCCAGCTTGGCCTCTACGCCTTCATAACCCCAGGACAGCGGATAGGTGATGTCCAGCCGTGCGCTGCGGAACTTGCCGTGGGTATGGCGTTCGATGTCGTACAGCTTGGCCATGTCGGCAAAGTCGAGCACCGGTTGTGCGACTTCCAGCCGCATCGGCGGGTTGACCTGGTTGATGTCGAGCAGGTTGGGCTTGGGACCGATGAAGGACACCAGCGACATCACGATGTTCTCGCGGATCGGATCGATCGGCGGATTGGTCACCTGGGCGAACAACTGCTTGAAGTAGCTGTACAGCGGCTTG
>CAXBDR010000223.1:0-7841 GCA_963974265.1 uncultured Rhodoferax sp. | reverse complement strand
GCCGTACATCCGCACCTCGCGCGCCTACGGCCTGTCCGAACGCATGATCACCTACAAATACGCACTCAAAAACGCCTGCATTCCGACCATCACCATCCTGGGCATGGGCATCGGCCGCCTGCTCGGCGGTGCCGTGCTGATCGAGATCGTGTTCGCCCGGCCTGGGCTGGGGCGGCTGATCTACGGTGCCATCTCCGACCGCAACTACCCGGTGGTGCAAGGCGCCGTGCTGGTCGTGGTGGTGGTCTTCGTGCTGGTCAACCTCGTGGTCGACCTGTCGTATTCGGCGATCGATCCGCGCATCCGCCATGCGAACCAGCGTGACGGAGGTGGGCGATGAGCAAGCTGCACTCCACCTGGGCCGTGTTGCGCAAGGTCTGCCGGACCTTGCCCGGAGCCATGGGCCTGGTCATCGTCGCGTTGGTGCTGGCGTGTGCCGTGCTGGCGTCGTTCGTGGCCACGCACAACCCGGATACGCTCGACGTGATGAACCGCTTCGCCGGTCCGTCGTGGGAGCACTGGCTGGGGACCGACCACCTGGGTCGCGACCTGTTCTCGCGCATGGTGCACGGCGCCTCGGTGGCGATGCAGGTCGCGGTCGCGTCGATCGCGGCCTCGCTGTCCGTGGGCACGGCGCTGGGCATCCTGGCGGCCTACCTGCCGGCGCGTACCGAGCGCCTGGTGCTGATCCTGTTCGACGTGATCTCGTCGTTCCCCAGCCTGGTGCTGGCGCTGGCCGTCGTCGCCGTGTTCGGGCCATCGACGCAGATCGTGATCCTGATCGTCGCCGTCACGCTGACGCCGCATTTCGGTCGCGTAGCGCGTTCGCAGGTGCTGACGCTGCGCAGTGCGCCGTTCCTGGAGGCCGAACGCATCCTGGGGGCGTCGCCGCTGCGCATCGTGTTCAGCCACGTGTTGCCCAATATCCTGGGGCCGCTGGTGATCCTGGCCTCGATGGACATTCCGGTCGTCATTACCATCGAGGCTGGCCTGTCCTTCCTGGGCCTGGGCGTGCGCCCGCCGCTGGCGAGCTGGGGCACGTTGATCCAGGACGGCTACCAGTACCTGTCCGAGAGCTGGATCCCGGTCGTGGTGTCCAGCGTCGCGCTGGCCGTGGCGACGCTGGGATTCACCCTCTTCGGTGAAGCATTGCGCGATGCGGTCGACCCCCGCATCGGACGGGAGCATTGATGGATACGAATGTGAACAGCGCGGCGGCGCCGGCGACCCCGCTGGTGGCGATCCGCAACCTGCAACTCGAGGCCTCGACGGCGCGCGGTACTGCGCACATCCTGCGCGGCGTCGACCTGGACATCGGCCGCGGCCGCATCCTGGGCGTGGTCGGCGAGTCCGGCTCGGGCAAGTCCAGCCTGGCCAGCTGCCTGTTGCGCCTGCTGCCGGCCAACATCAGCCGTGTCGGCGGCAGCGTGGCCTTCGACGGAACCGAGCTGCTGCAGCTGAGCGACGCCGAGATGGCGAGCTGGCGCGGTCGCCGCGTCGCGATGATCTTCCAGGATCCGATGACGGCGCTCAACCCGCTGTTCACCGTGGCCACCCATCTGGTCGACGTGTTGCGCCGGCGTTATCCGGAGATCTCGCGCCAGGACGCGCTGCAGCGGGCCCGCGATGCGCTGGTGAGCGTGGGCATCGCCGACGCGCAACTGCGCCTGGCGGCGTATCCGCACCAGCTCTCGGGCGGCATGCGCCAGCGCGTGATGATCGCGATGGCGCTGCTGGTCGAGCCCGACCTGCTGGTGGCCGACGAACCCACGACGGCGCTCGACGCGACGGTGGAGGCGCAGATCGTGGACCTGCTCGAAGCCCTGCGGCGCAAGTTCTCGGGCTCCATCGTGTTCATCTCGCACCACCTGGGCTTGGTGGCCCAGCTGTGCGACGACCTGTGCGTGATGTACGGCGGCACCGTGGTCGAGACCGGCCCGGTGGCCGAGGTGCTGGCGCGGCCGCGCCATCCCTATACACGTGCCTTGCTCGAATGCGAACTCGAGGACGATGCCCATGAGGGGCGGCTCAAGTCGATTCCGGGCGAGGTGCAGGATCCGGTCAAGCCCATGACCGCCTGCGTGTTCGCGCCGCGTTGCGAACATGCCCAGGCGCAATGCCATGCCGGCGTGCCCCAGCCGAGCGATGTCGGCGCGGGACATCGGGCGAGCTGTTTTCGGTTAGAGGAAATACGATGAAACGTCTTGACCGTGCCTGCCCGCACCCGGGCCTCCGCGATGCCGGAGTCCGGCGATGAGCGCGCCCCTGGTTCGTTTCGACAAGGTCAGCGTGGTGTTCGGCGGAAAGGTGCGTGCCTTGCAGGACGTCTCGCTCGAGCTCGACAAGGGCGACATCCTGGGCCTGGTCGGCGAGTCGGGCTCCGGCAAGACCACCTTGTGCCGCGTGTTGATCGGACTGACCCAGCCCACCAGCGGCTCGGTCACGCTCGGCGCCCAGTCGGTGGCGCAACAGCTGCGCGAGCAGCCGCTGGCGTTCCGGCGCCGGGTGCAGATGCTGCTGCAGGATGCGGTGGCGTCGTTGTCGCCGCGCATGACCATCGGCCGCACGCTGGCCGAGCCGATCGCCATCCACAAGTTGCCCGAGGCCGAGGCACGCGATCGCCTGCGCGCCATCATGGCCCGCCTGGGCCTGCCGCAGGACGTGCTGGGCAAGTTCCCGCACCAGATCTCGGGCGGGCAGGCGCGTCGTGTCGGCGTGGCGCGGGCGCTGGTGATGCAGCCCGAGGTCATCGTCGCCGACGAGCCGACGGCGGGCCTGGACGTGTCGGTGCAGGGCGAGTTGCTGAACCTGATGCTCGATCTGCAACGCGAGTTTGCGCTGACCTATCTGCTGGTCAGCCACAACCTCAACGTGATCCGGCGCGTGACCCAGCGCACCGCCGTGATGTACCTGGGCCAGATCGTCGAGGAGGCGCCCACGGCCGCCTTGTTCGAGCGCCCCGCGCATCCGTACGCGGCCGCCTTGTTGTCGACCAACCCGGCCATCGATCCTGCGCGCCGCGCTCGCCGCATCGTGTTGCAGGGCGAGATTCCCAGTGTCGTGAATCCGCCCGGCGGCTGCCGTTTCCACACCCGCTGCCCGGTCGCACAGGCGCGCTGCGCGGTCGAGGAGCCCGCCTTGCTCGACGCCGGCGAGGCGCGGCGGGTGCGTTGTCATTTTCCCTATTCGCTGGACCGCTCGCGCTGATCCGGCACCGGTCGCGGACGGCCCGCCGATCTACGGGCTGAACTCGGCGCTGGGCGCCAATACCGGCGCCAAGCTGGCGCCAGCCGACCTGGAGGCCTACCAGCGGCGTGCGGTGCGGGCCCGCTCGCTGGCCGTGGGCCAGCCCTACGACACGGCATCCGTGCGGGCGATGCAGTTTGCCCGCATCGCCGGGCTGGTGCAGGCGGGATCGGGCATCTCGCCGCAGGTGCTGCAGGCCTGCGTCGACCTGCTCAACCGCCGGGTGCATCCGGTGGTGCCGCGCTGGGGCTCGATCGGGGTGTCCGACATGCCCTTGCTGGCTCACCTGGCCTTGCCGCTGTTCGGCGAAGGCCGGGCCGAGTACCAGGGCGAGACGCTCGACGGCGCCGATGCGCTGGCGCGCGCCGGGCTGGAGCCGGCGGTGCTGGGTGCCAAGGACGGGCTGGCCTTGTTCAGTGCCAATGCGGCAACGGCGGCGCGTGGCAGCCTGGTGGTGCACGAACTGCTGCAGACCATGGATGCCTGGCTGGCCGCGATCGCGTTGAGTTACGAGGGTTACCGGGCAAACGCATCGCCGCTGCGCGCGGATACGGCGGCCGCACGACCGGCGGCCGGGCAGCAGGCGGTGGCGGCGCGGCTGCGCCAGTTGCTCGCCGGCGGGCAGTTGCTCACACCCGGCCATGCCCGGCGCGTGCAGGACCCGTTGTCGCTGCGTGTGGTGGCCCAGGTGCATGGCGCGGCGCAGGCGGTGGCCGACACGGCGCGCGCACAGATCGAGGTCGAGCTCAACAGCGCGGCGGACAGCCCGCTGGTGCTGGCCGACGAAGACCTGATGGTGTCGACGGGCAATTTCCATCTGCCGGCCGTGGCGCTGGCGTTGGACAGCTGCGCGATTGCGCTGGCGCAGATGGCCAGCATGGGCGTGTCGCGTTGCCAGCGTTTCATGACCCCGGCGCTGACCGACCTGCCGCTGCAACTCACGCGCCACGGACCGGCGCATTCCGGTTTCGCGACGATCCAGAAGACGCTGGTGGTGTTGTGGTCTGAGATCCGCCAGCGCGCCAACCCCGGCAGCCTGGACTACATGCCGGTGTCCGAGACCATCGAGGACCACGCCTGCATGTCGCTGAGCGTGACCGAAAAACTGGCCGAAGGCCTGGAGCGCGCGCGTTACCTGATCGCGATCGAGCTGATCATCGCGGCGCAGGCCGTGGACCTGCGCGAACTGGACCGCGACAGCCTCGGCCACGGTGCGCGCCAGGCCTACGACCGGGTCCGCGCCCTGGTGCCGATGCTCGACGAGGACCGGTCCATGGGCCCGGACATCGAGCAGGTCTGCGCGGCGGTGGCGGCGGGGACGTTCAGCGGCCTGCAGGCCTGGGGCGCGCCGTCGTGAGTTTCGCGTTCAACGCGCGCATGTATTCGGTCAATGCCTCGGCCAAGGCGGACTGGAAGACACTGATGGCCTGGGTCGTGCAGCGCGCCGGCCTGGACTGGCAGGCGCTGGACCATGACGCACCGGCGCCCTTGTCGGCACTGTGGGCGCGCGACGACCTGGGCATGGCGATGATGTGCGGCCTGCCGTTCGCGCTGAGCCGGCCGCGGCCCCGGCTGATCGCCGCGCCCGTGCCCGCGCCGCAGCGGTATGGCGGGAGGCCGGTCTATTTCACCGATTTCGTCGTGCGCGCGGACGCGCCTTGCCGCCGCCTGGAGGACACCTTCGACGGCGTGCTCGGCTACACCATCCCGGAGTCGATGTCGGGCGGCGTGGCGCCGTACCATCATCTCGCGCCGCTGCGCGACGCGCGTGGGCGCCGGTTGTTTGCCGACGTGGTCGGCGACCTGCTCAATGGCCGCGGCGTGATCGAGGCCGTGGCCAGCGGGCGTGTCGACGTCGGGACGCTCGACAGTTATTACCTGGACCTGCTGCGCCAGCACGATCCGGCCTTCGCGGCCTCGGTGCGGGTCGTGGCCAGCACGCGGGCCGAACCGATTCCGCCGCTGGTGGCGACCGCCGCCGTGTCCGAGCGGCAACTGGGTGCGCTGCGCGACGCCTTGCGCGCCACGGGCGCGGCGCCCGAGATCGCGCCGCTGATGCAGCGCCTGCTGCTGGCGGGGTTTGCCATCGTCGACGCACAGGACTACGATCATCTGGCCGACATGGCCGGGGCGCGCATCGAGGCATTCGCGCTGTTGTGACGGGCGGGTCCGCCGGATCGGTGTGCGAGCGGATCGGGCAGGCCTGCTGGTACGGCCCTTGCATGTCGTCAATCCCGCGACCGAATCAAGGTCCGTTCGCGGCAGTGTCGTCGCGTGCCCGCGCAGCAGGCATACTCGACAACCCGGTGCCCCGGTGCCCCGGTGCACCTCTAGCTTGCAAGGACTCCTACCATGGCCAACAGGTTTTCCCGCCGCAGTTTCGTGGTTGCAGGTGTTGGCGCCGTCGGCGCCGGCACGGTCGTCATGCCGTTCGATCTGCTGGCGCAGGCCGGTGGCGGACCACGCCCCGCGATCACGGTGCGCATCGACCGCGAATTCGATTCGCTCGACCCGGCGTATCGCCGCGGCCCGGCCGAAGGCAACGTGATGCGCGCCATCTTCCAGCGCCTGGTGACGCAGAAGCCCAACTCGACCGAACTCGAGCCCGACGCGGCTGCGGAAGTCAAACAGGTCTCGCCGACGGTGATCGAGTTCAAGCTCAAGCCGGGCCAGATGTTCTCGGACGGATTCGGCGAGATGACCGCGGAAGACGTGAAGTTCTCGTACGAGCGCATCGGTTTGCCGCCGAAAGGCGGCGCCAAGGAGTCGTCGTACCGGAAGGACTGGCTGGGCCTGGTCGGCGTCGAGGTCAAGGGCAAATACGAAGGCCGCATCGTGCTGGCCAACCCGCGCGCCAATATCTTCGACGTCGTCATCGCCGATGGCTCGGGTTGCATCGTGTCGAAGAAGGCGGTCGAGAAACTGGGCAACGACTTCGGCACCCGACCGGTCGGGTCCGGCCCGTATGTCGTGGCCTCGTACGACCGCCAGAAAGGCGTGGTGCTCAAGCGCCATGCCGCGTTTGCCGGACGCAAGCGTCACTTCGAGGAAATCAGCGTGAACGTGATCACCGACGCCAAGACCACCGACCTGGCGGTGCGTGCCGGCGAGATCGACGTCGCGGTGTTGTCGCCGACCGCCGCCGACCCGCTGCGCGGCGTTGCCGGCCTCACGGTGTCCGACCAGCCCAGCATGGCTTACGTCTGGATGGGCATGAATGTCGAGAAAGGGCCGCTGGCCGATGTGCGCGTGCGCCAGGCGATCCGCCTGGGCCTGGATGTGGACCAGATGCTGCTGGCCGGCTACAACGGCAAGGTGCCGCGGCTCAACACCACGATCCCGCCGCTGATCATGGGGGCCTGGAAAGACGCGCCGGTGTACAAGCGCAACGTGGCCGAGGCCAAGAAGCTGCTGGCCGCGGCCGGTGTCGGCAATCTCAAGCTGCGCCTGACCGTGCTCAACCAGCAGCAGTACCAGAACATGGCACTGGTGGCACAGGCGCTGCTGGCCGAGATCGGTGTCGCGATCCAGGTCGATGCGCAGGAAGGCGGAACCTACTGGAATGCCGGCAAGGGCGACTCCGGCAAGAACCTGGAGCTGTACATGTCGCGTTTCTCCGGCAAGCACGATCCGAACTTCGTGCTGCAGTGGTTCCTGCCCTCGCAGATCGGTGAATGGAACTGGTCGCGCTGGAACAGCCCGGAGTTCGAGGTCTTGTATAACAAGGCGGCGGCCGAAATGGACGTGGCCAAGCGCCGTGCGCTGGTGGTCGAGGCCCAGCAGCTGATGGACAAGAGCAGTGCCTTCGTCTGGCTGACCAACGAGGCCAATGCGGTGGCGCACCGCAGCTGGATCAAGCCGGCGTCGATCCCGGGCTGGATCGACTGGCAATACGCCGAGTTCACGGCCTGATCCGTGATGGTGGCGGGCACGGCATGACGGGGGTGCCGCTCTGATGGGGCCGCCGGCCACGCGCGCGCAGGAGACCTGGCGTTACCTGGGCAGCCGCCTGGTGACGACGGTGATGATCATCTTCGGCGCCATGCTGCTGCTGTTCACCTTGTCGTCCATCGTGCCGGGCGACCCGGCGGCGACCCTGCTCGGGCCGCAGGCCTCGCCCGAGTTGTCGCGGCAGTTCATCCGCGAGATGGGGCTGGACCAGCCCGTCCATGTACGACTGTGGCGCTTTTTCAGCAATCTGGCCATGGGCAATCTCGGCGTGGACGTGGTCTCGGGCAAGCCGGTGGCCAGTCTGATCGCCGAGGCGATTCCCTACACCATCGTGTTGACGATCTCGGCCATCGTGCTGGCCGTGCTCATCGGCATTCCGCTGGGCATCTTCGCGGCGACCCACCGCGGCAGCGTGGCCGACAACGTGCTGGCCTTTCTGTCCGTGGCCTTCATCGCGGTGCCCGGCTTCGTGCTGGCGATCTTCCTGCTGCTGGTGTTTTCGATCTGGCTCGACTGGCTGCCGGTGCTGGGCACCAGCCGCTCCGGCGACCTGCTCGACGAGTTCCGGCGCATGGTGCTGCCCACGGTGGCGCTGGCGCTGGGCTGGGTCGGCTTCATCGCGCGGCTGGTGCGCACCTCGATGC
>CAXBDR010000222.1:0-7966 GCA_963974265.1 uncultured Rhodoferax sp. | reverse complement strand
CAAGCACCCGAACACCCATGTGGCCGTGCTCAAGGCGCTGATCCGCGCCTGCATGTGGCTCGACGCCAGCATGGCCAACCGCGTCGAGGCGGTCAAGATGTTGTCCAAGTCGAACTACGTCGGCGCCGACGAGGAAGTCATCGGCAACAGCATGACCGGCAGCTTCGAGTTCGAGAAAGGCGACAAGCGGCCGGCACCGGACTTCAACGTCTTCTTCCGCAACTTCGCGACCTACCCGTTCTACAGCGATGCCATCTGGTACCTGACGCAGATGCGACGTTGGGGCCAGATCACCGAGACCAAGCCGGACAGCTGGTACATGGACGTCGCGAAAAAGGTCTACCTGCCCGAGGTCTACATGCAGGCGGCCAAGGCACTGATCGCCGACGGCAAGGCCAAGGACACCGACTTCCCGGCCAAGACCGACGGATTCAAGGGGCCGCAGGACGGCTTCATCGACGGCATCGTCTACGACGGCCGCAAGCCCAACGACTACCTGGGCAAATTCAAGATCGGCCTCAAGCCGAGCGACACCCTCTGATCCGACGCACGGGAGGACTCCGACATGGAACAGGTACTGAAAATGTTTGGCGGCGCCAACCGCGACCCGCGCGCTCTGGTGCGCAGCATGGGCACCGTGCTCGTGGTGCCCATGCTGGCGCTGGTGTTGTTCGTCGCACTGTGGGCCGCCATCGCGCCGCGCATCGAAACCAGCCTGGGCGCCTTTCCCGGCCCGGTCCAGGTGCTCGAGCAGACGCAAGTCTTGTGGGCCGACCACCTGAACGAGCGCCGGCGCAGCGCCGAGTTCTACCAGCGCCAGGACGCGCGCAACCAGGAACGGCTGGCCGAGGACCCGAACTACCAGCCGCGCCACTTCGTCTACAACGGCAAGCCGACCTTCCTGGACCAGATCGTCACCAGCCTGGTCACGGTGTTCACCGGCTTCCTGCTGGCCACCGTGGTGGCGGTACCGCTGGGCATCCTGGCGGGCTCCTCGCGCATCGTGCAGGCGGCCATCAACCCGATCGTGCAGATCTTCCGTCCGGTCTCGCCACTGGCCTGGCTGCCCATCGTCACACTGATCGTCAGCGCCGTGTACGTGACCAGCGGCACGCCGATGTTCCAGAAGTCGTTCCTGATCTCGGCCATCACCGTCACGCTGTGTTCGCTCTGGACGACGCTGATCAACACCGCGGTGGGCGTGACCTCGGTCGACAAGGACCTGGTCAACGTCGGCAAGGTGCTGCAGCTGCCGCTGGGCACGCGCGTGCGCCGCATCATCCTGCCCTCGGCCCTGCCCTACATCTTCACCGGCATGCGGCTGTCGTTGGGCGTGGGCTGGATGGTGCTGATCGCCGCCGAGATGCTGGCGCAGAACCCCGGCCTGGGCAAGTTCGTCTGGGATGAATTCCAGAACGGCAGTTCCGACTCGCTGAGCCGCATCATGGTCGCGGTACTGACGATCGGCCTGATCGGATTCGCACTCGATCGCCTGATGCAGTTGCTGCAAAACGCGGTCGAGCACAAATAGAGCGGAGCGCCACACCATGACACTTGCGATGCGAACCCCAGTTGCCCTGCATATTCCGCCGGCGCCGCCGATCGAACCGATCGCCGAGACCCCCACCTTGAGCGCGGTACCGGGCGCCGCCGCGCTCGAACTGCGCGAGGTATGCAAGAGCTACGGTAGCGGCACGACCCGTTCCGAGGTGCTCGCGGGACTGAACCTGCGGGTCGAGCCGGGCGAATTCGTCGCCATCGTCGGTTTCTCCGGCAGCGGCAAGACCACGCTGGTCAACCTGCTGGCCGGCCTGTTGCAGGCCGACAGCGGCGAGGTGCTCAAGAACGGCCGGGCGATCACCGGTCCCGGACCGGACCGCGGCGTCGTGTTCCAGAGTTATTCGCTGATGCCCTGGCTCACCGTGCAGCAAAACATCGCGCTGGCCGTGGACCAGGTGTGCGCCGGCCAGCCGGCGGCGCAACGCGCCGCGCGCGTCAAGCACTACATCGCCATGGTCGGCCTGAGCGCGGCGGCCGACAAGAAGCCGGCCCAGCTGTCCGGCGGCATGCGCCAGCGCGTGTCGGTGGCCCGGGCGCTGGCCACCGACCCGGACGTGCTGCTGATGGACGAGCCGCTGTCGGCGCTCGACGCCTTGACCCGCGCCAACCTGCAGGACGAGATCGTGCGCATCTGGAGCGAAGACCACAAGACCGTGCTGCTGATCACCAACGACGTGGATGAAGCGCTGATGATGGCCGACCGCATCATCCCGCTGCAGACCGGACCGCGCGCACGCCTGGGCCCCTCGTTCGACGTGGCCATCGCGCGCCCGCGCGACCGGCGTGCGATGAACCACGATGCGCATTTCCAGAAGCTGCGCGCCGACATCGCGCAGCACCTGCTGGGCATGGCGCAGCAACGCGAGGCCGACCAGGGCGCCCAGGTGATCCCGCTGCCAGCGCTCACGCCCCGACCGGTCGGAGGCCATCGTCCACCCACCCTGGCCAGCATCGCGCGGCTGCGCCATGCGGCGCAGGCCGAGGCCATCGAGACGCAGGCCGCCACCGCAGCCGACGCGACGCCCGACACCCATGACGAACCCCGTCCGCACGGCGAGCGTTTCGTCGACTTCTCCGAGGTCGTCAAGATCTACCCCGGCAACAAGGGCCCGCAGACGGTGGTCGACGGCTTCGACCTGAAGATCCGCCAGGGCGAGTTCATCTCGGTGATCGGCCACTCGGGCTGCGGCAAGTCGACGGTGTTGTCGATGATGGCCGGCCTGACCGACGTCAGCGGCGGCGTCATCGTGCTGGACGGGCGCGAGGTCGCCGACGCCGGCCCGGACCGCGGGCTGGTGTTCCAGGCACCCAGCCTGGTGCCCTGGCTCAGCGCCTTCGACAACGTGATGCTGGGCGTGGCGCGCGTGTTTCCGCATGCCGCGCGCAGCGAGCGCGAGAACACCGTCGCCTACTACCTGGCCAAGGTCGGCCTGGGCAACGCGATGCACAAGCGCGCCAGCGAACTGTCCAACGGCATGAAGCAGCGCGTCGGTATCGCACGTGCCTTCGCGCTGAACCCGAAGATGCTGCTGCTCGACGAGCCCTTCGGCATGCTGGACTCGCTGACCCGCTGGGAACTGCAGCAGGTACTGATGGAAGTCTGGTCGCGCAGCCAGGTCACCGCCATGATGGTCACCCACGACGTCGACGAGGCGATCCTGCTGGCAGACCGGGTCGTGATGATGACCAACGGACCGCGCGCGAAGATCGGCCGCATCCTCGACGTGCCGTTGCCACGGCCGCGCACGCGCGAGGCGCTGGTGGCGCATCCGCAGTATTACGCGCTGCGCGAAGAGCTGATCGGCTTCCTGGCCGACTGCGGCCGCCAGCACTGAACCCCGACGACACAAGGATCAAGCATGACCAAGATGAAACTGGTGCTGGTGGGCAACGGCATGGCCGGCGTGCGTACGCTGGAGGAACTGCTCAAGCTCGACCCCGACCTGTACGACATCACCGTCTTTGGCGCCGAGCCCCATCCCAACTACAACCGCATCCTGCTCTCGCCGGTGCTGGCGGGCGAGCAGACGATGGACGAGATCGTGCTCAACAGCTGGGACTGGTACCGCGACAATGGCATCACGCTGCACGCCGGCAAGAAGGTCGCCCAAGTCGACCGGGTCCGGCGCGTGGTGCGGGCCGAAGACGGCACCGAAGCGCCCTACGACCGATTGCTGCTGTGCACCGGCTCCAACCCCTTCATGCTGCCGGTGCCGGGCAAGGACCTGCACGGCGTGCTCGCCTACCGCGACATCGCCGACACCGAGGCGATGATTGCGGCGGCGTCGAGCCACCGCAAGGCGGTCGTCATCGGCGGCGGCCTGCTCGGGCTGGAGGCCGCCAACGGCCTGATGCGCCGCGGCATGGAGGTCACCGTGGTCCATGTCGCGCCATGGCTGATGGAGCGCCAGCTCGACGACGTGGCGGGCAAGCTGCTGCAGAAGTCGCTGGAAGAACGCGGCCTGCGTTTCCGCATCGGCGCGCAGACGCAGGAACTGGTGGGCGGCGCCGACGGACGGGTGCGCGCGATCCGCTTCAAGGACGGCAGCGAGCAGGACACCGACCTGGTCGTGATGGCGGTCGGCATCCGGCCCAACACCGCACTGGCCGAAAACATGCGGCTGCAGGTCGAGCGCGGCATCGTCGTCAACGACACCATGCAGACCGTCACCGATCCGCGCATCTATTCGGTCGGCGAATGCGCCGCCCACCGCGGCATCGCCTACGGCCTGGTCGCGCCGCTGTTCGAACAGGCCAAGGTCGCGGCCAACCACCTGGCACAGATGGGCATCGGGCGTTACCAGGGCTCGCTGACCTCGACCAAGCTCAAGGTCACGGGCATCGACCTCTTCTCGGCCGGCCAGTTCATGGGCGGCGAAGGCACCGAGGAGATCGTGATGTCCGACCCCTTCGGCGGCGTCTACAAGCGGCTGGTGATCAAGGACGACAAGCTGGTCGGCGCCTGCCTGTACGGCGACACCGTCGACGGCAGCTGGTACTTCAAGCTGCTGCGCGACGGGCGCAGCGTGGCCGACATCCGCGACAAGCTGATGTTCGGCGAATCGAACATCGGCGACGTCGGCCACGAAGGCCACAACAAGGCCGCCGCGATGCCCGACGACGCCGAGGTCTGCGGCTGCAACGGCGTCAAGAAGGGCACGATCTGCAAGGCGATCAAGGACAAGGGCCTGTTCACGCTCGAGGAAGTGCGCAAGCACACCAAGGCCAGCAGCAGCTGCGGTTCGTGCACCGGGCTGGTTGAACAACTGCTGATGTTCACCGCCGGCGGCGATTATTCGGCCACACCCAAACTCAAGGCCATGTGCGGCTGCACCGACCTCGGCCACCAGGCGGTGCGCGACGCGATCAACCAGCACAAGCTGCTGACCATCGCCGACGTCTATGCGCGTCTGAACTGGAGCACGCCCAACGGCTGCGCCAGCTGCCGGCCGGCCATCAACTATTACCTGATCTCGAGCTGGCCCAAGCAGGCCAAGGACGATCCGCAAAGCCGCTTCATCAACGAACGCAGCCATGCCAACATCCAGAAGGACGGCACCTATTCGGTGATCCCGCGCATGTGGGGCGGCGAGACGACGGCGTCCGAGTTGCGGCGGATCGCCGATGCCGTCGACAAGTACAAGATCCCGACCGTCAAGGTCACCGGCGGCCAGCGTATCGACCTGCTGGGCGTGAAGAAGGAAGACCTGGCCGGTGTCTGGAAGGACATCGGCATGCCCAGCGGCCATGCCTATGCCAAGGCGCTGCGCACCGTCAAGACCTGTGTCGGTTCGGAATGGTGCCGCATGGGCACGCAGGACTCGACCCAGATGGGCAAGGACCTGGAGCGCGCGATGTGGCGCATGTATGCGCCGCACAAGGTCAAGTTCGCGGTCAGCGGCTGCCCGCGCAATTGCGCCGAGGCCGGCATCAAGGACGTCGGCATCATCGGCGTCGATTCGGGCTGGGAGATGTACATCGCCGGCAACGGCGGCATCAAGACCGAGGTCGCGCATTTCTTCACCAAGCTCAAGACCGCGGCCGAGGTGCTGGAATACACCGGCGCGTTCTGCCAGCTCTACCGCGAGGAAGGCTGGTACCTGGAGCGCACCGTGCATTTCGTGGCGCGGGTCGGGCTGGACTACGTGAAGAAACGCATCCTCGAGGATGCTGCCGGGCGCCAGGCCTTGTGGGAGAAGCTGCAGTTCAGCCTGGACGGCGAACCCGATCCCTGGTTCGAGCACGACAAGGCGGCGCTCGACCAGCGCCAGTTCGCCCGACTGGAGGTCGCATGATGGACACCACCCTTTCCGCCGCCGAGACGCCCGAAGCCACGGCCGCACCTGCGGCCGGCTGGCAACGCATCTGCCGCGTCGACGACATCCCGGTGCTCGGCGCGCGCCGTGTCGCGCGCCAACGCGGCATGGACGTGGCCGTGTTCCGCAACGACCGCGACCAGGTGTTCGCGGTGCTGGATCGCTGCCCGCACAAGGGTGGCCCGCTGAGCCAGGGCATCGTGTTCGGCACCAGCGTGGCCTGCCCGTTGCACAACTGGACCATCATGCTCGACAGCGGCTGCGCCCAGGCGCCGGACGAAGGTTGTGCGCAGCCGTTCCGGGTCCGGGTCGACGCGGGCGAGGTCTACCTGGACCGGCACGAACTGGCCAGCCTGGCGCTGGAAGCCAGCGCGCCCGTGGCCGGCCCCGCCTGCCGGCCCGCACCGGCTGCGTGACGATGACCACGGCACGCGAGACCCGCTCCACCTGCCCGTATTGCGGTGTGGGTTGCGGCGTGATCATCGAGTCCACCGGAGCGCAGATCACCGGCGTGCGGGGCGACCCCGACCATCCCGCCAACGCCGGGCGCCTGTGCGCCAAAGGGTCGTCGCTGCACCTGACCGCGACCGCGCCGGTGACGCTGCACAGCCGCTTGCTGCAGCCGATGCGGCGCGAGCACCGGGGGGCGAAGCCCCGGCCGCTGGGCTGGGACGCGGCGCTGGATTTCGCGGCCACCGGGCTCCAGCAGATCATCACCGAGCACGGCCCGGACGCCGTGGGTTTCTACATCTCCGGCCAGTTGCTGACCGAGGACTACTACGTCTTCAACAAGCTGGCCAAGGGCCTGGTGGGCACCAACAACATCGACAGCAACTCGCGCCTGTGCATGAGCAGCGCCGTGGCCGGCTACAAGCAGACGCTGGGCTCGGATGCGCCACCGTGCAGCTACGAGGACATCGACCACGCCGCTTGTATCTTCATCGTCGGCGCCAATCCTGCATTCGCACACCCCGTGCTGTTCCGGCGCATCGAGGCGGCCAAGCGCGCCCGTCCGGACCTGACGATCATCGTCGCCGACCCCCGGCGCACCGACAGCTGCGCGATCGCCGATCATTTCCTGCAGATCCAGCCCGGAACCGACGTAATGTTGTTCCAGGGCATGTTGCACCTGATGTTGTGGGAGGGCTGGATCGACACCGCCTTCATCGCCGCCCATACCAGCGGCTTCGACGCGCTCAAGGCCAGCGTGCGCGATGCGACGCCGGACCGGGTGGCGCAGGTCTGCGGTATCGAGCGCGAAGCGTTGATCGCGGCTGCGCGGCTGTTCGCAACCTCGCCGGCGACACTGAGCCTGTATTGCCAGGGCCTGAACCAGTCCAGCAGCGGCACCGCCAAGAACGTCGCGCTGATCAACCTGCACCTGGCCACAGGGCAAATCGGCCGCTCCGGCGCCGGCCCGTTCTCGCTGACCGGCCAGCCCAACGCCATGGGCGGTCGCGAAGTCGGCGGCATGGCCAACCTGCTGTCCGGCCATCGCGACATGGCCGATCCCGCGCATCGCGCCGAAGTCGCCGCTTTGTGGGGCGTGGACGCGGTGCCCGGCACGCCCGGCAAGACCGCCGTCGACATGTTCCAGGCCGCGGCCGATGGCGCGATCCGCGCGTTGTGGATCTGCTGCACCAACCCGGCACAGTCCCTGCCCGAACAATCCGTGGTGCGCCGCGCGCTCGAGCGCGCCGAACTGGTCATCGTGCAGGAAGCCTTTGCCGGTACCGCGACCTGCGCCTATGCCGACCTGCTGCTGCCCGCGGCGAGCTGGGGCGAAAAAGAAGGCACGGTCACCAACAGCGAACGGCGCATCAGCCGGGTACGCGCGGCGGTGGACGCACCGGGCCAGGCGCGGCGCGACTGGGAGATCGTGGTCGACCTGGCGCGCCGTCTGGAGGCCCGCCTGCCGCACCGTGCCGGATTGCCGACGCTCTTCCCGTACACCGATGCCGAATCGGTCTGGAACGAACACCGTACGACGACGCGCGGGCGCGACCTCGACATCACCGGCCTGAGTTACGCCTTGCTGGAGCACGCCGGCCCGCAACAATGGCCGATACCGGCGGGCGCGACACAGGGCC
>CAXBDR010000221.1:0-8008 GCA_963974265.1 uncultured Rhodoferax sp. | reverse complement strand
AGCGAATTCGGCCGCACCACCGACCCGGTGCGCATGTACATGCGCGAGATGGGTACGGTCGAGCTGCTCACCCGCGAGGGCGAGATCGAGATCGCCAAGCGCATCGAGGGCGGCCTGATGGACATGATGGAGGCGATCTCCGCCTCGCCGGCCACCATTGCCGAAATCCTGCGCCTGGGCGAGGAAATCCGCGAAGGCAAGGTCGTCATCACCACCATCGTCGACGGCTTCACCGACCCCAATGAGGCCGATGACTACGTGGCCGAGGAGGACTTCGACGAATTCGACGAAGAGGACGACGACGACGGCAAAGGTGGCTCCAAGGCGCTGACCAAGAAACTCGAGGAACTCAAGCGCGAGGCCCTGAGCCGATTCGATCGCCTGCGCGAACTGTTCGAGAAGATCCACAAGATCTACGACAAGGAAGGTTACGGCACGCCGGCCTACATGAAGGCGCAAAAGGCGCTCAGCGAAGAGCTGATGTCCATCCGCTTCACCGCCAAGGCGATCGAGAAGTTGTGCGACATGGTGCGGGGCCAGGTCGACGACGTGCGCAAGAAGGAACGCGAGATGCGCCGCATCATTGTGGACAAGTGCGGTTATCCGCAGGAACACTTCATCGCCGAATTCAGCGGCAAGGACAAGCACGGCAACAGCGTGCCGAGCAACCTGCTCAACCTCAAGTGGATCGAGAAACAGGCCGCTGCCGGCAAGCCCTGGTCGGCCATCATGGAGCGCAACATCCCGCCGGTGCAGGACCTGCAGCAAAAGCTGATGGACATCCAGGCCCAGGTCGTGGTGCCGCTGTGGCAGCTCAAGGACATCAACAAGCGCATGAACGAGGGCGAGTCGAACTCGCGCAGTGCCAAGAAGGAAATGATCGAGGCCAACCTGCGCCTGGTGATCTCGATCGCCAAGAAATACACCAACCGCGGCCTGCAGTTCCTGGACCTGATCCAGGAAGGCAACATCGGCCTGATGAAGGCGGTCGACAAGTTCGAATACCGCCGCGGCTACAAGTTCTCGACCTACGCCACCTGGTGGATCCGCCAGGCGATCACGCGCTCCATTGCCGACCAGGCGCGCACGATCCGCATCCCGGTGCACATGATCGAGACCATCAACAAGATGAACCGCATCAGCCGGCAGCATCTGCAGGAGTTCGGCTTCGAACCCGACGCCAGCGTGCTGGCCGAACGCATGGAGATCCCGGAAGACAAGATCCGCAAGATCATGAAGATCGCCAAGGAGCCGATCTCGATGGAAACCCCCATCGGCGACGACGACGACTCCCACCTGGGCGACTTCATCGAGGACAGCGCCAACACCGCTCCGATGGACGCGGCCATGCAGGCAGGCCTGCGCGACGTGGTCAAGGACATCCTGGACAGCCTGACGCCGCGCGAAGCCAAGGTGCTGCGCATGCGTTTCGGCATCGAGATGACCAGCGACCACACGCTCGAGGAAGTGGGCAAGCAGTTCGACGTGACGCGTGAACGCATCCGCCAGATCGAGGCCAAGGCGCTGCGCAAGCTCAAGCACCCGAGTCGCTCGGACAAGCTGCGCAGTTTTACCGACAGCCTGTAAGCCGACGCATCGTGCCCGGCAGAAAGCCGCTGCCCCGGTCGGGGTCAGCGGCTTTTTTCCGTGTCCCCGCTGCCGACGGGCTCCACCTCAGCGAGCCAACGCATGCATCTCGGCGATCAGATCCGCCTTGCCCTCGAACCCGATACCCGGCAGCGCCGGCAGCGTCACATAACCGTTGTCGACCTTCACGCCATCCGGGAAGCCGCCGTACGGCTGGAACAGATCCGGATACGACTCGTTGCCACCCAGCCCCAGCCCGGCGGCGATCGCCAGCGACATCTGGTGGCCGCCGTGCGGGATGCAGCGGCTCGGCGACCAGCCGTATTGCTCGAGCATGTCCAGTGTGCGCAGGTATTCGACCAGGCCGTAACTCAGCGCGCAGTCGAACTGCAGCCAGTCGCGGTCCGGCCGCATGCCGCCGTGGCGGATCAGGTTGCGTGCGTCCTGCATCGAGAACAGGTTCTCGCCGGTGGCCAATGGCCCGGCATAGGCCTCGCCCAGGCGCGCCTGCAGTTCATAGTCCAGCGGATCACCCGCCTCCTCGTACCAGAACAGCGGGTAGTCGGCCAAGGCCTTGCCGTACGCCAACGCCGTCGGCAGGTCGAAGCGGCCGTTCGCGTCCACCGCCAGTTGCTGGCCCGGCTGCAGCATCGCCAGCACGGCTTCGATGCGTTCGATGTCCTGCACCAGCGGCGCGCCGCCGATCTTCATCTTGACCACGGAATAGCCGCGCTCGAGGTAACCCGCCATCTCGGCACGCAGGCCGTCCAGGCCCTTGCCGGGGTGGTAATAACCGCCGGCCGCATATACGAAGACACGCGGATTCGCGGTGCCGTTGCCGTAGCGCTGCGCCAGCATCTCGTGCAGCGGCTGGCCGGCGATCTTGGCCACCGCATCCCACACCGCCATGTCGATCGTGCCCACGGCCACCGAACGTTCGCCGTGGCCACCGGGCTTTTCGTTGTGCATCATGCAGGCCCAGACCTTGTGCGGGTCGAGGTTGTCGCCGGTGTCGTCACGCAGGCTGGCGGGGTCGGCCTCCAGCACGCGCGGGCGGAAACGCTCGCGGATCAGCGCGCCCTGGCCATAACGACCATTCGAGTTGAAGCCGTAACCGACCACCGGCCGGCCGTCGCGCACGACGTCGGTGACGACGGCGACCAGGCTCAACGTCATCTTCGAGAAATCGATGAACGCGTTGCGGATGTTGGAGCTGATGGGACGGGTGGATTCGACGATGTCGACAATCTTCATGGCTGGGTTCCTCACAGTGGCAGCAACACAGCACCCGATCGGCGGCGGTCGCGAATCAGACAGCACCCGAACGCACGCGGGCGGCCGGCATGACGGTGCCGGTCGCAGGCAGCGACCCCACCAGCCGGCCAGGACGCGCGCCGGCCATCCTCGGTGAACGGTCCGGCAATGGCGAGAACAATCCCTCGATAATCGATCGTCTGTGGCATGGTGGTCTTCGGGTTCCTGTGGTCGAAAAGCCGCATCATCCATCGGCCGACACCATCCCGTCCAATACTCGAATCGCATACAACTATTCACCCATGGGCCCCGGGAATCGTCCGCTCGACCTCGCCTGGCTGGAAGACTTCCTGGCGCTGGCCGATTGCGGCAATTTCTCGCGCGCGGCCGAGTTGCGCAGCATCGCGCAACCGGCATTGAGCCGGCACATCAAGTCGCTGGAGGAATGGGTGGGAGTGGCACTGGTCGATCGCAGTGCGCACCCGGTTTCACTGACCCCTGCCGGCAAGCGGTTCCGGCCCGCGGCACAAGCCTTGCTGGACGATCTGCTGGCGGCGCGCCGTGCGGCATGCGCGCTCGACGCGCTGGCGGCGCAAAGCCTGCGTTTCGCCGCCACGCACGTGTTGTCGCTGCGTTATTTCCCGACCTGGCTTGCCGGCATCGAAACGCGGCTGGCATTGGGACCGATCGACGTGGTGTCCGACAACATGGCAGCCTGCGAGGAACTGATGCTGCAACGCAAGGTGCAGTTTCTGCTGTGCCACAGCCATCCCGACGTGCCGAACCGGCTCGATGAATCCCGGTTCGCCTCGACCCGCATCGGCGACGACGTGTTGATGCCGGTTGCGGCGAGCCAGCCGACGCAGGGGCCGCGATGGAAGATCGGCATCGCGACCGCTGCGGAGATACCGGTGCTGGCGTACAGCGAAGCGTCCGGTCTGGGCCGCATCATGCGCAGCCTGCTGCCGGCGGCATTCCAGCAGCACCACACCGTGTTCACCGCCCACCATGCGGAACTGCTCAAGACCATGGTGCTGGAGGGGCGCGGCGTCGCATGGCTGCCCCGCAGCCTGATCGAGCGGGACCTGCGCGACGGGCGGCTGCAGCTGGCCGGCGAGCCGCAGTGGCATGTCGCACTGGACGTGCGACTATTCCGCCGCCGCGCGGACCAGAACGACGCGGCCGAGGCATTCTGGCAGGCGCTCGACTCACCGTGAATGCCGGCGCGACCGCTTGCCCGGCCCGCCGGTCGCCGTCAACGCACCAGGTACATCTGCTCCAGGCGCGTGCGGGCGGACGCAGCCAGGCCGATCGCCTTTTCCAGGTAGGCCTCGATACCGCCGTAGTCGGCATCCACGACCTGCAACGCTGCCGCCAGAAAACCCGGCTGCACCGTCCACAACACGTCCAGCACGTCCTGCGACGCCATGCTTGAAGACAGGTGTGGCTGCCGGTAATGCGTGTTGGTCAGCAGATAGTCCTGCTCGATGACCGGACGCGGCACGCCCAGCGCAGAGAGGATCAGGGCTGCCGCAAAGCCGGTACGGTCCTTGCCCGCGGTGCAATGGAACACCAGCGGCGTGTCATCGTGCAGCAGGTGATCGAACAGCTCGGCGAAACGCGCACTGTTGTCGTGCACGAAATCACGATAGGTCTGCTCCATCAATGCGGTCGTCGCCTGCACGGTCAACGCCTGGCCGGCAGCCAGCATCGACTGCAGGCCCTGCACTACCGTGGGCTCGATCGGCAACGCGATCACGGTCACGCCCGGCAGGACGCAGGGCTGGGCGGTGCGTTCCTGGGCGCCGCGGAAATCGCAGACCCGCACCAGTCCCAGTGCCGACAAGGTGGCAATGTCCGATGCGGACAAGGCGCCCAGATGGTCGGAGCGGAACAGGCGGCGCCAGCGCACGCTGCGGCCATCGCGGCCGGCGTAACCGCCCAGGTCGCGGAAGTTCGTGCTGCCATGCAAGGCCAGGTGTCGGCTCGGTGGTGTCTGCATGACGACGATGGTATGCGCGCATGGCCACGCGCCGCGTCGCACGCCGGACAGGGCTTCGATCGACGGGCAGGCGCTACCATCGCAGGCCATGCCCGCATCCACCGACATCGACAACCGCAAAGGCATCGTCGCCATGTCGCTGGCCATGGGCCTGTTCATCGCCAACGATGCGCTCGTCAAATACGTCAGTGCAACGCTGCCGGCGGCGCAGCTGATCTTCATCCGGGGGCTGTTTGCGACGGCCTTGCTGCTGGCCGCCGCCGTCGCCATGGGCGCGCTGCGACCCGGCACCCTGCTGCGCGACGGCGCCTGGACGCAACTGACGCAACGCCCGGTACTGCTGCGCGCGGCGCTCGACGCCCTGGCCACCATGGCCTACCTGACCTCCCTGTTCCACCTGCCGATCGGCAATGCGTCGGCCATCAACATGGCCTCGCCGATGTTCATCGCGGTCTACGCGGCCATCGTATGGCGTGAACGGGTGGGGCCGGCACGCTGGCTGGCCATCGCCGGGGGCTTCGTCGGCGTGCTGCTGATCGTGCAACCGGCCGCCGAGGCGTTCAATGCCTGGAGCCTGATGTGCCTGTTCGCCACCTTGCTGCATACCGGTCGTGACCTGATCACGCGCCGGATCGCGCTGACCGTGCCGTCCATCCTGATCACGCTGACCACGTCGATCGCGGTGCTGCTGCTGACAGGCCCCTGGAGCCTGATGCAGGGTTGGCAGCCGGTCAATGGGTCCCAGCTCGCGCTGCTCGCCGGTGCCAGCGTGTTCCTGAGCAGCGCGTATTACCTGGTGATCGTCGGCATGCGTACCGGCGAGCTCAGTCTGGTCGCGCCGTTTCGGTACACCGCACTGATCTATGCGCTGGCATTGGGCTGGCTGATATGGGGTGATGTACCCAATGCGCTGGCCTGGTCGGGCATCGTGCTGATGGTGGTGGCCGGTGTATTCATGTTGCGCGCCGGGCGCAACGCGTAACCCCGTGGTAACCAGGCGTGCGGTCGCGGTCGCGGGCTGAGCGACAATCCGCCGACTGCACCGGGCCGATGGCAAACCGCGTCGTGCGACCGCGTGACGGCTGCAGGCACGCAGCAACGTCGCGCACAGACAGAGGAGATACGAATGACGACAGTAGCAGGAGTGATCGGCCTGGGCGCAATGGGTCATGGCGTGGCGCAATCCCTGCGACGTGCCGGATACACGGTCCACGTCCACGATGTGCGGTCCGAAGCAACCCAGGCGTTTGCGCGCGACGGCGGCGTGGCTTGCGCGTCCCCGGCCGAACTGGCTTCGGCCTGCGATGTCGTCGTGTCGGTGGTGGTGAACGCCCAGCAGACCGAACAGGTGCTGTTCGGTGCCCACGGTTGTGCGGCCACCATGAAGCCGGGCTCCGTCTTCGTGATGTGCTCTACCGTCGATCCGAACTGGTCGGTCGCTCTGGAACAACGCCTGGCCGACCAGGGCCTGCTGTACCTCGATGCGCCGATCTCCGGTGGCGCTGCCAAGGCCGCCAGCGGCGAGATGACGATGATGACGGCCGGTACGCCGGCGGCCTATGCCAAGGCCGAACCGGTGCTGCAGGCCATGGCCGGCAAGGTCTACAAGCTCGGCGACAGCGCCGGCGCCGGCAGCAAGGTCAAGATCATCAACCAGTTGCTCGCTGGCGTGCATATCGCCGCGGCGGCCGAAGCCATGGCACTGGGCCTGCGCGAAGGGGTCGATCCCGCCGCGTTGTACGAGGTCATCACGCACAGCGCCGGCAACAGCTGGATGTTCGAGAACCGCATGGCCCATGTACTGGCGGCGGACTACACCCCGCTGTCGGCCGTCGACATCTTCGTCAAGGACCTCGGTCTGGTGCTCGACATGGCCCGCGCCAGCAAGTTCCCGTTGCCGCTGTCGTCCACTGCACACCAGATGTTCATGCAGGCGTCCACCTCCGGCCACGGGCGCGAGGACGACAGTGCGGTGATCAAGATTTTCCCGGGCATCGACCTGCCCCAGGCCGGATCCGCCGATTGAGCCGGCGTTCCGTTTCTCCAACCCCACCACCCGAACCACAACCACCATGGCCTCCATCCTGCTGGGCTGTATCGCCGACGATTTCACCGGTGCCACCGATCTTGCCAACAACCTCGTGCGCGCCGGCATGCGCACGGCGCAGACCATCGGCGTGCCGCAGGCAGCGCTCGACGCCGACGTGCAGGCCGTCGTCGTGGCGCTCAAGTCGCGCACCATCGCCTCCGCCGACGCGGTGGCGCAGTCGTTGCAGGCCCTGCGCTGGCTGCAGGCCCAGGGCGCCCGCCAGATCTACTTCAAGTACTGCTCGACCTTCGACAGCACGGCCGACGGCAACATCGGCCCGGTGACCGAGGCGCTGATGGACGCGCTGGGCACCGACTTCACGATCGCCACGCCCGCCTTTCCCGACAACAAGCGCAGCGTGTTCAAGGGCTACCTGTTCGTCGGAGACACGCTGCTCAATGAGAGCGGCATGCAGAACCATCCGCTGACACCGATGACCGACCCGAACCTGGTACGGGTCATGCAGGCCCAGACCCGGCGTCCGGTCGGCTTGATCGACTACAGCGTGGTGGCGCGCGACGCACAGGCCGTGCAGCAACGCATGGCCGAACTGCGCTCGCAAGGCGTGGGCGTGGCCATCGTCGATGCAGTGACCAACGACGACCTGCTGCGCCTGGGCCCCGCGCTGAAGGACTTGCCGCTGGTCACCGCGGGTTCGGGCGTCGCCATCGGCTTGCCGCAGAACTTCGGCATCCGCCCCTCGTCGCAGGCCAGCGCCCTGCCCGCCGCCACCGGCCGCCAGGCCATCGTGTCGGGCAGTTGCTCGCTGGCGACGAACCGCCAGGTGGCGGCGTTCAAGGCCACCGGCCGACCGGCGATGGCCATCGATCCGATACAGCTCGCGTCTGGCGAGGACGTCGTGGCCACGGCCCTGGCCTGGGCGGAGCAGCGGCTCGCGGACGGGCCGGTACTGGTCTATTCGACCGCCGAGGCCGGTTCCGTGAAGACGGTGCAATCTCAGCTCGGTGTCGCAGAAGCCGGCGCCATGGTCGAACGCGCCATCGCCGCGATCGCACGCGGGCTGGTCGAACGGGGCGTGCGGCAACTGGTCGTCGCCGGTGGCGAGACCTCGGGCG
>CAXBDR010000220.1:0-8046 GCA_963974265.1 uncultured Rhodoferax sp. | reverse complement strand
CTTCTTCGCACCGCAACGCAAATTCTTCTTGCTACCCGGGAGGCATCCATATAAGTACACCATGTCGATTATTCGTTACGCGCCCGCGGCCGTTGTTCTTGCTGCCGCATCGTTCACCGCTCTGGCGCAGACTGCGGCCGAACACGCGCAACATCACCCCAACGCCGTGGCCGAGGCTTCGGCACCGACGGCAGCCACCGCGCCCCAGCCGGACGCCACCAGACCGATGGGCGCGACGCCGTCGATGGCGGCGATGGACGCGCGCATGAAGGAGATGCAGGCCATGCACGAAAAGATGGCCAACGCCAAGACGCCCGAGGAACGCAATGCGCTGATGGCGGAACACATGAAGAGCATGCAAGGCGGGATGGCCATGATGAACCAGATGCGAGCCGGCATGGGTCACATGGGCGGCCAGGGCGGGATGATGGCCGGAATGGGCGCGATGCAAGGCGGAAAACCCATGCCGGGCAACATGGCCGAGCGCCAGCAGATGCTGGAAAAGCGCATGGACATGATGCAGTCCATGATGCAGATGATGATGGACCGCATGCCACCCGCGTCGCCGGAGAAATGACCACTTCCTTTCCTTGATCAAAGTCGTCGGCCCGTCGCCAGGGTCCATGGCGACAGGCCGGCCCAGGTGGAGACGAACATGTTCTTCGACAACGGTCACATGGTGGGAATGCACGGCTGGTGGTGGCTTTTCTGGCTGGTGCTGATTGCCGCTGCGCTTTTCACGGCGTGGGGCGGATGGGGTCGCGGCGGCCGCGACTCCCGCGGTCGGCGCGAATCCCCGCGCGAAGTGCTGCAACGTCGGCTGGCCAGCGGCGACATCACGGCGCAGGAATACGAGGCCTGCAAACGCTTGCTGGACCGGGATGACCCCGGCCGATCTTGAGGGCAGACATGGCCCGCTTGCCAGCGTGGGTTCCCGGCCGCAAGCTCTTGACATTGCCACGGTGTCAGGGTTCACCATCATCTCTTCGTTGCAGCGATCGGCGTCAAACCCATCTGCATTGGCAAGGTGGTCATGGCGCGCGTCGCGCGTGCGGGGGGCGGTCCGTCGGGCCCGGGCACAGGAAGTAACTACACCATGGATCTGAATCAACCACACCCGCGCGCCGGCAAGCACCAGCCCCAGTCGTCAACGCACGCTGGCTCGGGCGTTGACGCCGCGCCCGGGACCGTCTACACCTGCCCGATGCACCCGGAGATCCGGCAGGATCATCCCGGCAATTGCCCCAAATGCGGCATGACCCTCGAGCCGCTGCTGCCGGAACTGACCGATGAAGAGAATCCGGAGCTGGTCGACTTCAACCGGCGCTTCTGGTGGACTTTGCCATTCACCGCGGTCGTCATGGTCCTGGCCATGACAGGCCATGCGATGCAGTGGTTCGAACCCCGTACCCAGAGCTGGATCGAACTTGCGCTCACGCTCCCGGTCGCGTTGTGGGCCGGCTGGCCTTTCTACCTGCGGGGTGTGCAGTCGATTGTGCATCGCAGTCCGAACATGTGGACGCTGATCGGCCTGGGCACCAGCGTGGCGTTCGTCTACAGCGTGGTTGCCACGGTCGCGCCGCGCATCTTTCCGGCGGCGTTCGTCACCGACGGCAGCGTGGCGGTGTATTTCGAGGCAGCCGCAGTCATCATCTCGTTGACGCTGTTCGGCCAGATTCTCGAACTCAAGGCGCGTTCGCAGACCTCGGCAGCCATCAAGTCGCTGCTGCGCCTGGCGCCCAAGACGGCACGGCGCATCGCGCAGGACGGCTCGGAGGAGGACGTGCCGTTGTCCAGCGTGCATGTCGGGGACCTGTTGCGCGTGCGACCCGGCGAGAAGGTTCCGGTCGACGGCATCGTTGTCGACGGCAGCAGCGCGCTGGACGAATCCATGCTGACCGGGGAACCGTTGCCGGTGACCAAACGCGCCGGCGACAGGCTGATCGGAGCCACGATGAATACCAGCGGCGCGCTGGTCATGCGTTCGGAGCACGTCGGTTCGGCCACCGTGCTGTCGCAGATCGTGCAGATGGTGGCGCAGGCGCAGCGTTCGCGCGCGCCGATGCAGCGCATGGCCGACCGGGTGGCGGGCTATTTCGTCGTGACCGTCGTCGGCATCGCGCTGCTGACCTTTTTCGGTTGGGGCCTGTTCGGCCCCGATCGGGGCTGGGAGTTCGGGCTGATCAATGCGGTGGCGGTGTTGATCATTGCCTGCCCCTGCGCGCTGGGCCTGGCCACGCCGATGTCGATCATGGTCGCCACCGGCAAGGGGGCGACCAACGGCGTGTTGTTCCGCGATGCGGCGGCGATCGAGAATCTGCGCCGGATCGACACGCTGATCGTCGACAAGACCGGTACCTTGACCGAGGGCCGGCCGGTGTTCGAGACAGTGGTAGCCGCGGATGGCTTCGCCGATGGCGAGGTGCTGCGCCTCGCCGCGAGCCTGGACCAGGGCAGCGAGCATCCGCTGGCCGCTGCCATCGTCGCCGCAGCGCGCGAGCGGCGGTTGGCGCTGGCCACGCCGGAGCAGTTCGACTCGGAGTCGGGCATTGGCGTGCGCGGCACGGTCGAAGGCCGGGCGCTGGCACTGGGCAATTCCGCGCTGATGGACCAGATCGGCGTGCCGCTGCAGGCACTGGCGGCGCAGGCCGAGGCATTGCGCGGCCAGGGGGCCAGTGTCATGCATCTGTCGGTGGACGGCCGATTGGCAGGCCTGCTGGCAGTGGCCGATCCCATCAAAGCCACCACGTCCGACGCGCTGGCAGCGTTGCGCGCGTTCGGGCTGCGCATCGTGATGGCCACCGGCGACGGCCTGACGACGGCCCGCGCGGTCGCCGAGCGCCTGGGCATCGACGAGGTGCATGGCGAGGTCAAGCCGGCCGACAAGCTGGCACTGGTCGAGAAGTTGCAGCGCGAAGGTCGGCTCGTCGCCATGGCCGGCGATGGCATCAACGACGCGCCGGCATTGGCGCGCGCCGATGTCGGCATCGCCATGGGCACCGGTACCGACGTGGCCATGAACAGCGCCCAGCTCACCCTGGTCAAGGGCGACCTGCGCGGTATTGCGGCAGCGCGGGCCTTGTCGGAGGCCACGGTGGCCAACATGAAGCAGAACCTGGCTTTCGCATTCGTCTACAACACCTTGGGTGTGCCGCTGGCAGCCGGATTGCTGTTTCCATTTACCGGTTGGTTGCTGTCGCCGATGATCGCGGCGCTGGCCATGAGCCTGAGTTCGGCGTCGGTGATCGGAAATGCCCTGCGGCTGCGGGGTACCGGATTGGAGCCGCAATGACGGCGCCCGCCGCCTTGCGGCCCCGGCCGGCCCGCATCCTTTCGCGGAGCGTCGGCGGGTTCCGGATCCGCGCCGTCCGCCCGCTGGGCGCGACCCAATAACCCATTGGAAATCGACCATGAAAAAGATTGTCAAGCAGCGCGCCATCTGGATCGCTGCCGCCGTTGTCGTGGCAGGCGTTGTCGGTGTCACCGGAACCCGGCTGGGTGAATCAGACGCGAGGCGCACCGGCGGCGTGGATCGGTCACTCGCATCGGCAGTGTCGGCTGGCCGGGCGGCCTACGACGCGAACTGTGCCGGATGCCACGGCAGCCAGGGCGTTGGCACCGACAAGGGCCCGCCGTTGGTGCATCCGATCTACAACCCGGGACACCATTCCGATGCCTCGTTCGCCCGTGCCGTCAGCCAGGGCGTGCGCCAGCACCATTGGAAATTCGGCGACATGCCGGCCCAGCCGCAGGTGACGCAGCAGCAGTTCGACGCCATCGTGCGCCATGTTCGTGGCTTGCAGGAATCGCATGGCATCACGTATCAACCGCACAAGATGTAGCCGCTGGCGGCCGTCCATGATCATTCGCCTGCCGGCGTTGATCGCGTCATAAACTGAGCGTCGTTTTCGCCTGAAGGAGAACCTGTTGGCTGACGTTGTGCAAGACCATGCCGCTGCCGGAGTGCAGCCGCCCCCAGCGGCCGGTCCCCGTGACCAGGAAGTCACCGCCACCTTCTGCTTTGTCGACATCGCGGGGTACACGGCCTTGACGGACAGCCACGGCGAGCGTGCTGCAGCCGATCTGGTCGACGAGTTCGCTGGCCTGATCCGTTCGGCCGTGCACATGCAGGGAACTGTGCAGGAACTCAGTGGCGACAACGCGTTCGTCGTGTTTCCCGATCCGGTGACTGCCATGCGGTCCATCAACATGTTGTGCGGCTCGGTCGCCGGTTTGCGGCATTTCCCGTTGTTGCGGATCGGGCTGCACCATGGCCACGCGTTATTGCGTTCGGGCCGGTACTTCGGCTCCACGATCAATATCGCGGCGCGCACCGCTGCACAGGCGCGTGGCGGCGAAATCCTGTGCACGGCGGCGGTGGCCGAGTTTCTCGGTTCGCCGGGGCAGGCCGGCATGTCGGTCACACCGGTCGGCAAGATCAAGCTGAAGAATCTGCCTCGGAAAATCGACTTGTACCGGATCGCCCTGGCGGCGGCATCGCTGCAGCGCGCGATCGATCCGGTATGCCAGATGCAGGTCGATGCGCACTCCGCGGTGTCCAGCTGCCAGTTCGACGGCCGGTGGTACTGGTTCTGCTCGACCGCCTGCCAGCGGCGCTTCGCGTCCGCGCCATCGGAGTTCATCTGACCGCGCCCGAGCATGCGCCGCACGCCGGGCGTCACCGGGAGGTCGGCTGCGCGTTGATCCGGTCGTGCTTGAAGTGCTGTTCGGCGATGCCGCGCAAGCGGCCGTATCAGTCGAGCTGCAATGACCCGATCAAGGGGCAGCGCACGTCGCCGGGAGCGGATGCGCAGTTGCGCACCAGATCCGCGAGCGCCGATTCGATGCGCCGCATCTCGGCCAACTTGGTCTGCACCTGTGCCAGTTTGGCTTCGGCCAGCACGCGTGCTTCGTCGCAATGGGTTCCGTCCTCCAGTTGCAGCAAGTCGGCTACTTCGGCCAGACTGAAACCCAGCCGTTGGGCCGACTTGATGAAGCCTACGCGCGCCACATCGTCCTGGCCATAGTGGCGAACGCCGCGGCCGGCGCGCGCGGGTTCCGAGAGCAAGCGCCGGCGCTGGTAGAACCGGATGGTCTCGACGGTGACGCCGGCTGCGGTGGCCAGCGTGCCGATAGTCAACACCGACGGGGTGCCTACGGGGGGCTGGGACATGGGGCTTGACTCCGTACTGCGGTACGGGCCTAAGCTTGGCCCATGTCTTCGACCAAGTCCAGTGATTCCGCGCAGCCCGAAGGGCGATTCGCACTGCTGACGGCCGGCATCGCCGCGCTGCTGGCCTCCACCTGTTGCTTGGGGCCGCTGCTGCTGCTCATGCTGGGAGTCTCGGGCGCCTGGATCGGGAACCTGACCGTGCTGGAACCCTACAGTGCGCTTTTTGCCGGGGTCGCGGTCGTGGCCATGGTGTTTGCCGGCAGGGCGATCTGGCGCCCGACGGCGCAGTGCGAGGTCGGCGATGTATGTGCGCGGCCGGCGGTCGCGCGCTGGTACCGGTGGCTGTTCATGGCCACGGCGCTGTTGATCGTGCTGGCGCTGGCGACGCCCGTGCTGGCACCGTTGTTGTATTGAGGAGAACGTGATGCTGCGACCCATCCTGTTGGCAGCGGCGGCGTGGGCCGCCATGGCGTCGGCCATCGCCGGGACGACGACGGTGGTGTTGTCGGTCCCGACGATGGACTGCCCGGTCTGCCCGATCACGGTGAAGAAGGCATTGACCAGGGTGGACGGCGTGCGCGATGCGTCGGTGAACTTCGAGCGGCGCCAGGCCACGGTGACGTTCGACGATGCCAGGACACAGGTCGAAGCGTTGACGCAGGCCACACGCAACGCCGGGTATCCGTCCACTCTGGCAAGCGGGCGCACGCCATGACCGCGACTGTGCTGCAGTCGACGCTGACCTGTCCGCAATGCGGGCACCGCCGGCGCGAGACCATGCCGACCGATGCCTGCCAGTGGTTTTACGCCTGCACGTCGTGCCAGGCGTTGCTGCGGCCCAAGGCGGGCGATTGCTGCGTCTTCTGTTCCTACGGCGATGTCCCTTGTCCGCCGGTGCAGGTCGCAGGCGCGGGCCGCGCGTGTTGCGGCTGAACAGCCGGCAACTGGGCGGCAGCCACGACCGCGGGTGCGTTGCTGGGCGTGTGAGGTCACCGGTGTGCGTCGCGGCAGTCGCCACCACCGGCTGGCATTGACCGTCAGCGCGTGGACTCGTCCGGTGCGGCCCGCAGGTTGCGCCGTGTCGGCCCCGCTGCGCCGCTCCAGGGCATGATCAGCAGCCGGTCCAGGCGTTGCCAGGCCGGATCGCGAAAGACCGGCAGGCCGAGCTGCATGCCCTCGTGTCCTTGCTCCGGCTGTGCCCGGTAGGTGCGGAACAGCCGGTCCCACCAGGGCAGGTTGAAGCCGAAGTTGCAGTGGGTTTCGCGCGGCAGCACCGAATGGTGCACCCGGTGCATGTCGGGCGTGACGACCCAGCGGCGCAGCTGCTGGTCGAGCGCGCTGGGCATGGCGACGTTGCCATGGTTGAAGACCGAGGTCGCGTTGAGCACGATCTCGAACACCAGCACCGCCAGCGCCGGTGCGCCGAGCAGCGCGATGGCCGCGAACTTGATTGCCATCGACAGCAGGATCTCCAGCGGGTGGAAGCGCAGGCCGTTGGTCAGGTCGAACTCGGTATCGGCATGGTGCATGCGGTGCAGCCGCCACAGCATCGGCACCGAGTGGAACACCAGGTGCTGCAGGTAGATCGCCAGGTCCAGCAACACAAACGCGATCGCGCCGGCCAACCAGCCGGGCAGCGGCACGGCATGCAGCAGCCCCCAGCCCTGTTGGCCCACGCCACCGCCGACATCGGGAACAGCAGCCGCACCAGCGCAGTGTTGAGCACCACGATACCCAGGTTCGACGGCCAGCGTCGCGCCCGCCCGGTCGCCTGTGGCCGGCGCGGCGACAACAGTTCCCACAGGGCCATGAGCGCGAAGACCGAGACGAACGCCGCCAGGCGGATCCAGGTCTCTGCGTTGCCGGTATCAGCCTGCATGGAGGGTGCCTGGGGTTGGTGTCCGGAACATGTGTGTGGCCGGATTGTCGTGCGCCACCCGCAAACGGTTGTGTGGTGCGACGCAATGACCCTTCGCCCGCTGCCCGCCCACTGCGCATGCACAGCCATGCCCGTTAGTTGACCTTGCCATCGTGGCAAAGCCGAGCATCGCGCCATCTCGTTCAAACGCCGGTGCCACCATGACCTATCCGCATTTTGCTGAATCTTTCCAACCCGCAACCCGCCGCCTGCCGTTGATACCGGCGATCGCCTTTGCCAGCGTGTTGCTCGCCGCATGCCAGCCGGTGGTCGACGACGCCAAGGCCGACGAGCCACGGGTTGTGGCGAGCTTGCCGCAGGTGCAGGTCGCGCCGGTGGTGCAGCGCACGACCGACCTCGTGCACGTGCAGGTCGCCCGCGTCGAGCCGGCGCAGCGGGTCGACATTCGCCCGCGCGTGGCGGGCCAGATCGAGGCGGTGCTGTTCAGGGAAGGCCAGAGCGTGGCGGCCGGCCAGCCCTTGTTCCGGATCGATCCGAGGCCGTTCGAGATCGCGCTGGCCAGCGCCCAGGCGCAGTTGCGCATCGCGCAGGCGCGCGAAGTGCTGGCCCGCCAGTTTGCCGATCGGGCACGGGAGCTGGCGCAGGCTGCGGCGATTGCGGTGGAAACCGTCGAGCGGCGCCAGGCCGGCCATGCCGAGGCCGTTGCCGCGGTGCAGGCTGCGCAAGCGGCGGTCGACGCGGCCCGGCTGGAACTGGAGCACACGACGGTTCGTGCGCCGATCGCGGGTCGGGTCGGGCGCGCCTTGTTGACGGCCGGCAACCAGGTGTCGGCCGGCGTCGCGCAGGCGCCGCTGGCCGTATTGCTGTCGTCCGAATTGCACCTGCATCTCGATGCGCCGCTTGCCGTGCTGCAGCAGGACACGCAGGCCGCTGCAGGGCGGTCCGGCTGGCAGGCACGGCTGCTTGCGGAAGACGGCCAGACCACGCGGCAGAC
>CAXBDR010000219.1:0-8090 GCA_963974265.1 uncultured Rhodoferax sp. | reverse complement strand
GCGTGGCGGTACGGCCGTCGCGCCCCAGCAGGAAACCGCTGGGCTGCCCGTCGCGCTCGGCGACACAGGCGAAATCGCCGGAGCGCCGGGCCAGGCATTGCAGCAGGGCCTGGCGGTCGGCACCGAAGACCGGCAGGTCGAGCTGGGCCAGCCAAGGCCAGTCACGCTCGGCCAGCGGCCGCACGGCCACACCGTCTGCGGCCGGCTTCGTCATTGCGGAACCAGCCGGAGCCAGGACAAGGCCCTGGTCCGCCGGACGACGCCAGCGCGTGATCGACCAGCCGTCCACGAAACCCTGGCGCAGATAGACCTCGCGCCCTGCCGGCGTGGCATCGAGCATGGGCACCAGGCCCAGCTGGCGCAGCTGGGCGATGCCATGGGCAATCAGTGCCGTGGCCAGGCCCCGGCGTCGATGACTCTGGCGTACCAGCACCATGCTGATCCAGCCGAAGTCGGGCGCGAACGGCAAGGTCGCCGCGGTGGCGGCCAGCGTACCGTCGGCGTCGACCATGGTGAACACGGCACCCCGGTCCAGGAACAACTGCCAGTCGTCGGGAACCTGGTTCCATCCCGATGCGACCACCAGTTCCTGGCAGGCGGCGAAATCGGCCCTGGCCAGGCGCTCGATCGGCAAGGTGCCGCTCGCAGTGGCTTGTTTCATGGCGTTGCAGCCCCGTCCGGTCGCTCGCACAGGTAGGCCAGCACCATGGCCGTGATGTGGGCCAGCCGCGCGTCCAGGCAGGACGCGGACATCAGGTCGCGCTGGAAAATGGCCGACAAGGTGTAGCGGTTCGAGACATAGAAATATCCCAGCGCCGAGATCGAGACATAGACCTGCATCGGCTCGGCGTCGGCGCGGAACACGCCCTCGCGCGCGCCCCGCTCCAGCAGCCGCGTCAGCGCGTCGAGCAACGGCGAATTCAGACTGGCCAGTTGCTGGGAGCGGGCGACGTGCCGGCCTTCCTGCAGGTTCTCGCTGTTGAGCAGCGCCGTGAACTCCGGGTGCGCGAAATAGTAGTTCCACGAGAACCGCACCAGGCTGCGAATACCTTCGCGCGGCTCCAGCGTGTCGAGCTGCAGGTCGCGCTCGCGCTCGCGGATCACCCGGTAGGCCTCTTCGAGCACGGTGAGAAACAAGTCGTCCTTGTTGCCGAAGTGGTGGTAGATCATGCGCACGTTGACCTTGGCGTCGGCGGCAATCCGCTCGATCCGGGCCCCTTGGGCGCCGTGCCGGGCGAACTCGGTCGTGGCGACCTGCAGGATGCGCTCCCGGGATCCGGGCAAGTCCTCGGCCAGCTTGCGCGGTCGACCCTTGACCGGCGCTGCCGGACCGATCGCCGCCTGCGCAGGGGTCGTGGTGCGATTCGACATGGTAAGTAACTTTTTACTTATTTTGCCTGAATCGCTGTTCGACAGTGCAGGCAATAACCCTCGGTCACCGTCGGAAACACCGGGGGAAGCAGGTCCGGCGATGCCGACCCGCTCGAATCAGCCGTACACCATGCCGCCGTTGACGTGCAGCACCTGCCCGGTGATGTAGGCCCCTTCGAGCGAGACCAGCAGGCGCACGGCCGCGGCGATCTCCTCGGGACGACCCTGGCGCCCGGCGGGAATGCGCAGCTGCTGCATGGCCGGTGTCAGCACCGTGCCGTCCTCGCTGCCCGAGGTATCGATGATGCCCGGCGCGATGCAATTGACCGTGATGCACCGCGCTGCCAGTTCGGTGGCCAGCGACCGCGTCAGGCCTTCGACACCGGCCTTGGCTGCGGCCACGTGCGCGCGCAGCGGTGCACCCACCGCTGCCGCCGCGCCGGAGAAGAACACGATCCGGCCGCCCGCGGCCGGAACATGCGCCAGCGCCGCCCGGCTGCACAGGAACGCCGCATCCAGATTGGTCGCCATCACGTCGCGCCAATGCGCCAGGCTCAAGGACTCCAGCGCCGTGTGGCTGCGCAAGCCGGCGCAATGGATGACGGTGTCGATGGCGCCGAATCGCGCGGCGGCGGCGGCGAAGCTGTCGCGCACCGCCACCTCGTCGGTGACGTCGGCCGCCAGGTGCAGGGCATCGACACCACAGGCCCGCAGTTCGGCCACGGTCCGATCGGCGTCTTCGTCGCGCTGGCGGCTCAGCACCGCCACGCACATGCCGTCACGCGCCAGGGCCAGCGCAACCGCCCGACCGATGCGGCGCGTACCGCCGGTGATCAACGCGGCGCGGCGGGCCGGTGTCATCGGCGCCACGCCGAGTCGGCGGCGGGAAACATCGCGTCGATGGGCAACTGGGCGTGGTGTGTCATGGGCAATCGCACGGGGTCCGGATTCCAGTCTCGGGGCCGGACCGCCGCGGCGCGGCCACCACCGGTGCGCAGCATTCTAGGCTGCGCCCGCCGCGCAGCGGCGCGATCAGGCCTGCGCCTGTGCCAGCTGTGCCGGTGTCTTGTATTTCTGCACCTCCGAAAATCGCTTGACGAGGTAGCCCCCCGCCAGCACCGGCGAGTAACGCGGCGGGTTGTCGGCCGAATGGCAGCTGGGCAGGCAGGCCACGGGCGTGTGGTACTCCATGTTGAAGAAGGTGGGGATGGAGAAACGTTCGCGCCCGGTACGGTTGACCACCCGATGCGGGTTGGAGACATACCGGTCGTTGGTCCATACCTTGAACATGTCGCCCAGGTTGACCACCAGCGTGTCCTCGATCCATGGCGCGGCGATCCACTCGCCGTCGCGCTTGCACAGCTCCAGCCCGCCGATGGGGTCCTGGGCGAGGATGGTGATCATGCCGTAGTCGGTGTGCTTGGCCGCACCGAGCTCCATGTCGGTCGGCGATTCCTGCGGGGGATAGTGGAACAGCCGCGCCTGCACCATGGGCTTGTTGCACCATTGCAGGAAGAACTCCTCGCGCTCGCCCAGCGCCAGTGCGAACAGGCGCAGCAGCCGCTTGCCCAGCGCCGTGGTGTGGCGAACATAGGTCTCGGCCGCGTCCTTCAGCCAGGGCGCGTCCGCGGGCCAGCGATTGGGGCCGTGCAGCGGCAGTCCGGCCACGACGTCCGGATCGTCCAGAGGCAGGTCCACTCCCACCTCGTAACTCTCCTTCAGGTCCGGCTTGTGGCCGGGATGCTGCGTGACGCCGTACGGCATGAAGCCGCGGCGGAAACGCTCGTCGATCTTGTCACGCAGCCGCTCCTCCATCGACCGCGCGAAATACCGGCGCGTGGCATCGAACACGTCGTCGACCACAGCGCGCGGAATGCCGTGCTGGCGCACATACAGGAAACCGGTGCTGGTGCATACGGCGTCGAGCTGGCGCACGAGATCGTCCGGCGGCCCTCCGGCGATCCAGTCGCCCAGGTCGAGGATCGGTACCTCGGTGGCCGAGGCGCGCCGAGGCAAGACCGTGAACTGTTCCGTCTGCATGGTGTGAACTCCTTTGAAATGATGGGTGGTGAAGACGAACGGATCCATGCCATGCCATTGCGCATGGCCATCAGGCGGGGCCGGTCGATCCGTGCCGGGCCCGCAGGAAAGAGGACACTCAGGAGCCGCCGGACAGGTCGCTGTGCGTATCGGTCCAGAAGATCACCCGGCGCGAGACAAAACGCATGGCCGCGTGCAACACGATGCCGATCAGCGACAACACGATCAGGATGGCGAACATGCCGGCCGCATCCATCGAGAAATTGCGCTGCATGATCAGGTAGCCCAGCCCCGCCTGTGCACCGACGAACTCGCCGACGATGGCGCCAATGACGGCCAGCACGATGCCGATGTCCAGCCCCACGAACACGAAGGGCAAGGCATGTGGCACCCGCACCATGCGGAAGATGTGCCACTGCGACGCGGTGAACGCGGTCAACAGGTCGATCTGGTCGCGCGGCGCCGAACGCAGGCCGACAATGGTGTTGGCCAGCACCGGGAAGAACACGATGGCCGCCGTGATCACGATCTTGGAGGTGGCGCCGAAGCCGAACCACAACACGAACAGCGGCGCGATCGCCACCTTGGGCATGGTCTGGAAGGCCACGACGTACGGATACACCACGGCCTCGAGCAAGGCGCTCTGCCCGATCGCCGCGCCCAGCAGCAGGCCCAGCAAGGCACCGATGGCGAAGCCGGCCAGGATCTCGTAGAGCGTGACCCCTCCGTGCGTGAGAATCTCGCCCGAGGCCAGTCCGCTGTAGAGCGCCTGCACCACGCTGACGGGCGGCGGAAATATCAGCGGCGAGACCTCGAGCAGCGTGACCAGGAAGTGCCACGCCAACAACACGCCGACGAAGACCGCGGCCACCAGCGTCCGCTTGCGGGCCGGCGTCAATCCGCTGCCATCGACGGCAACCGGCGGCGGCACGGGCGTCGACGTATCGGGCGCTGGCGCGCGTTGCGCCGGCGCCGGTGCGGCACCCGTCGCGCGCGGGGTTGGCGTGGACGCCATGGTGGTGGTTCCTTCTATGACGGACATCAGTCGAGTCCTCCGCTGGCATTGAGGTTGGCGCGGATCGACGACACATAGGCGCCGAACCGGTCGGTATTGATCAGCTCGAGCGTGCGCTGCCCGGGCAGGTCCACGTCCACGACCTGCGTCACGCGCCCGGGGCGCGGCGACATCACGACCACGCGGTCACCGAGGAATACCGCCTCGGGAATGCTGTGCGTGACCAGCATGATGGTGGCGCCCGTACGCTCGCGAATCTTGAGCAGTTCCAGGTTCATCGTCTCGCGCGTCATGGCGTCCAGCGCGCCGAAGGGCTCGTCCATCAGCAGCAGCAACGGGTCGTTGACCAGCGCGCGGGCAATGCCCACGCGCTGCTGCATGCCTCCGGACAACTCGTTGGGGTATTTGGTGTCGAAGTGCTCCAACCCCACCAGCTGCAGGTAGTGACGGGCCCGCGCCAGCGCGGTGGAGGGGTCGCGCCCCTGCACTTCGGCCGGCACCAGCACGTTCTGCAGCACGGTGCGCCAGGGCAGCAGCACCGGCGCCTGGAACACGACACCGACGTCGCGCGTGGGGCCGCTGACGGCACGCCCGCCGAGCAGGACGCGACCGCTGCTGGCCCGTTCCAGGCCGGCCAGGATGCGCAGCAGCGTGCTCTTGCCGCAACCGCTGGGGCCGACGACCGTGACGAACTCGCCCTTGCGCACCGCGAAGCCGACGTCGTGCAAGGCCGTCACGGTGCCGCCGTCCTTGGAGCGGAAAGTCTTGTGCAGTTGTTCGAACGCGAACGCCGCCGGGGCTTGCGCATCCAGGGGAACAGGAGGCCTTTCGGCGAGTGCTTGCATGTCGGTGTCTTCCATTGCGTTCATTCGAGGCGGTCGAACTCCTGCTTGAGCAGTTCGATGAAGATGGCGACGATCGGGCTGGGATTGCGGCCGTCGAAAACGCACAGGCTCAGGTGCTGCGGCTTCACGTGCGGGTCCTTGATGGGCACGTAGCGATAACCCGGACCCTGCAGCGGCTCGCCCACGCGTGCGTTGACGATGGCCAGCGCAAGCCCCGCGCGCGCCACCGATCGCAACAGGTCATAGGAGTTGCTGACCAGGGTCTTGCGCGGCTTGATGCCGGCCTTGGCGAACATCTCGTCGTAGACCTTGGCTCCGATACGTACGTCCGGATAGGCGATGCCGTATTCGGCGCAATCGGCCAGGCGCACGTGCGGCTTGCCCGCCAGCGGGTGGTCGTCGGATACCAGCACCCGCGTGGCCAACTGGCGTTTGTACACGTGTTGTACATGCAGCATGGCGGGCGCGTTGACGGCGATGGCCAGGTCGAGCTCGTCCTGCCCGACCATCTCGACCAGTCGCGGCGATCCGGCAGACTCGATTTCGTAGCTGATGCCAGGATATTGCTGGTTGAAGCGCGACAGGAAGCCCGGAATGGAGTCGCGCGCGAAGGTCTCGGGGATACCCAGGCGGATCTTGCCCTTGCGCAACCCCTTGAGTGCTTCGATCTCGGCGCGCACGCGTTCGAATTCCCGGTCGGTGTGCACCACATAACGCATCAGGCTCTCGCCCGCTGCCGTGAGCTTGAGCGCGGAACGGCCGCGGCTGCGCTCGAGCACGGGTGCGCCGACCTCCTCCTCGAGCAGCGAGATCTGGCGGCTGATCGCCGACGCCGCCACGCACAGGCGCTCGGAGGCCGCGCGCAGCGAACCGCTGCGCACCACCTCGGCGAAATAACGCATGGCGTTGCCCGGGATCACGCGGCGCTCCACTGCCGGGGCGCCCCGGCCACGAAGACATCGAGGCGGGCCAGGGCCGCACGCCGCTGCGGCTCGGGCAGAAACGATGCCTCCAGGCTGTTGCGTGCCAGTTGCACCAGCTGCGACGGCGACCAGCCGTAGGCCTGCTGGCACAGCAGGAAGTTGTCGTTGATGTAGCCACCGAAGAAGGACGGATCGTCCGAATTCAGCGTGACGCACAGGCCCGCTTCCAACAGCCGGGGCAGCGCATGCGTGGCCAGGCTGTCCGAGACCTTGAGCCGCAGGTTCGACAGCGGGCACACCGTCAACGGCGTACGGCTGGCCGCCAGCTGGCGCATCAAGGCGTCGTCGTCGACGCAGGCATTGCCATGGTCGATGCGGTCCACCCGCAGCAGTTCGACCGCCTCGCGCACGTAGGAGGCCGGGCCTTCCTCGCCCGCATGGGCGACGACACGCAGGCCGCGCGAGCGGCAATGCGCAAAGAAGCGCGCGAACTTCGAGGGCGGATGGCCGACCTCGGCTCCGCCCAGGCCAAAGCCCAGCAGGTGCTCGGACCAGGGCATGGCCTGCTCGAACAGGTCGAATGCCTCGGCTTCGCTGCGGTGACGCTGGGCCAGCAGGATCAGTCCGCTGGACAGGCCGTCTTCGCGCTGCGCCGCCCGCATGGCGGCCAGTACGCCTTCGAGCACCGTTGCCATGGGCACGCCGCGCACCGTGTGTCCCTGCGGCCCGAGGAACAGTTCGGCATGGATGACGCCATCGGCGTGCGCACGCCGCAGGTAGGCGCGTGTCACGTCGTGGAAATCCTGTGCATGCACCAGTACGCGACAACCGTCGTAATACAGGTCCAGGAAACTCTGCAGGTCCCGGAAGTCGTAGGCCGCGCGCAACGCGTCGACGTCGCTCCAGGGCACCCGCACCGCGTTGCGTTCGGCCAGTTGCAGGAACAACGCGGGCTCGATCGAGCCCTCGATGTGCATGTGCAGCTCGGCCTTGGGCAAGGCCGCGATGAACTGCGCCGGTGTCACAGCCCGTTGCAGGACTTGGCCGCCGCGATGACCGCGTCGCGATCAAAACGGTTGATGGCTTCCGTGAAGCCCGGCTTGCCGATCAGCAGGCTCTCGGGGGCCACGGTCTTCTTGATCAGGCCCTCCTTCTGCATGAATTCCTGCATGCGGCCATATGCGGCCGGATCCATCGCGCCGATGAGCTTGCCGCCGTGCATCGCATGGGCCGCCTGCATCGTGGCCAGCTGGGTCTTGAGCAGCGCCAGGTCCTGCTTGACCAGCGTGGCTTCGTCCGCACCCGTGGGCTTGGTGCTGGGGAAGTTCTTCCAGTGGATCTTCAGCGTGCACTCGGGGTTGGTCTGCGCAAACAGCGTGGCCTTGGCCGCACCGCGCGCAATCGCCTCGACCATGGCCGGGTCGGCGTCGATGGTCTTTTGCATGGTACCGAACGTGAAGTCGGGCAAGGCACGCCAGGCGGGATCGAACATGACGTTGAGCGCGGTGCCCGCGTTCTGGAAGCCGGTGAGCGCCGAACCCCAGAACATCAGGCCCTGCACCCGGTCGCTGCGCAGTGCCTCCAGTGCCGGTGCGCCGGCGCCGGTGGCGATGATCTGCACGTCCTTGTCGGGATCGATGCCGTTGGAGCGCAGATACCCCTTGAGCAGCGGCATGCCACCGGTGCCCAGGCTGAAGATGCCGATCTTCTTGCCCTTGAGATCGGCCACCGACTTGATCGGGCCGCCGGCCAGCACGCCCAGTCCCCAGTCGATGGAGCCCGTGCCCATGAGCGCACGCACCGCCAGGTTGTTCTCGGTGTTGGCCTGGATCAGGCCGGTGGAGTTGAGCTGCGCGAACTCCACGCCGCCGGCCACCATCTGCTGGATTCCCTGCA
>CAXBDR010000218.1:0-8117 GCA_963974265.1 uncultured Rhodoferax sp. | reverse complement strand
GGGCAGTTCTATTCGGCGGCCAAGCAGGTCGGCAAGACCGTGCTCAAGGGGGCGCCGCCGCTGTTCGAACTGGCCAAGCGGTTCGAGGAACATGCCAAGGGCATGGTGGTCCCGGCCACCTTGTTCGAGAAGTTCGGCTTCAACTACACCGGGCCGATCGACGGGCACGACCTGGAGTCGCTGATTCCGACGCTCGAGAACATCCGTCACCTGGACGGCCCGCAGTTCCTGCACGTGGTCACGAAGAAAGGCCAGGGCTACAAGCTGGCCGAGGCCGATCCGGTCGCCTACCATGGCCCTGGCAAGTTCGACCCTGCGGTGGGCCTGCAAAAAGCGGCGACGCCGGCCAAGCCGACCTTCACCCAGGTGTTCGGCCAGTGGTTGTGCGACATGGCGGCGCAGGACAAGCGCCTGGTCGGCATCACGCCGGCGATGCGCGAGGGCTCCGGCCTGGTCGAGTTCGAGAAACGATTCCCCGACCGGTATTTCGACGTCGGTATTGCCGAGCAGCACGCGGTCACGTTCGCGGCCGGCATGGCGTGCGAGGGCATGAAGCCGGTGGTGGCGATCTACTCCACCTTCCTGCAGCGTGCCTATGACCAGCTGATCCACGACGTGGCGATCCAGAACCTGCCGGTGGTGTTCGCGCTCGATCGCGCCGGCCTGGTCGGCGCCGATGGCGCGACCCATGCAGGCGCCTACGACATTCCCTATCTGCGCTGCATCCCCAACCTGTCGCTGGCCTGTCCGGCCGACGAGAAGGAGTGCCGGCAGCTGCTGTCGAGTGCGTACGAGCAGGACCATCCGGTGGCGGTGCGTTATCCGCGTGGTGCGGGTGCGGGGGTGGCGGTGGAGCCGGGCCTGGCGGGCCTTCCGTTCGGCAAGGGTGAAATCCGGCGCAGCGGGCGCGGCATCGCCATCCTCGCATTCGGCACCTTGCTGCACCCCGCCATGGTGGCGGCACAGCTGATCGATGCGACGGTGGTCAACATGCGCTGGGTCAAGCCGCTCGACCAGGCCTTGCTGCGCCAGATCGCCGAACAACATGCGGCGCTGGTGACGGTCGAGGAGGGTGCGGTCATGGGAGGCGCGGGAAGCGCGGTCGATGAATTCCTGCAGTCGATCGGACAGGTGCGTCCGCTGCTGCAACTCGGCCTGCCCGACCAGTTCATCGAACACGGCGATCCGGCACGCCTGCTGTCCCTGCAAGGGCTCGATGCCGACGGCATCGTGCAGTCGATCCGTCGTCGTTTTCCGGACCTGGTCGAAGCTGCACGACCGTCGCTGAAGGTGGTTGGCTGAAGGCTCCGGCGGTTTTCGGTGCCGGTCGGCGCGTTTTCTGCGCGCAAGCCGTGTTTTCCCCTAGTTTCATCGGCTAAACTCGGCCGCCTTTTGCCCCCTGCACGGGTTACCCTTGAGCCTGTTGCAGACGGCTGTTGCGCGAGCGTGCGCCTCGCCTGCGCGCCGTGTTTCTGTTGGAGAGCTTATGTCCTTTCTTTTATCCGTGTCCAGGCTGATCGACGCCATCAGCCTGGGCCTTGGCAAGCTGATCATGTGGCTGATCCTGGGGGCGACCGTCATCAGCGCGGTCAATGCCGTGTTGCGCAAGGCGTTCAGCGTGGGATCGAACGCGGCGCTCGAGATCCAGTGGTACCTGTTCGCCGGCGTGTTCATGCTCGGTGTAGGCTACGTGATGCTCAAGAACGACCATGTGCGCATCGACTTCATCTCGGGCAAGTTCTCCAAGCGCACCAATGCCATCATCGATGCGATCGGCATCGTGGTGTTCACGATTCCGCTGGCCGTCATCATGATCGACCTGGCCTGGCCGTATTTCATGCGGGCCTATGACAGCGGCGAGATGAGCCAGAATGCCGGCGGGCTGATCCGCTGGCCGGTGATCTTCCTGATCCCGGTGGGCTTCGCGGTGCTGCTGTTGCAGGCGCTGTCCGAGCTGATCAAGCGCATCGGTTTCCTGACCGGCCATCGCGACCAGCCGTTTTCGGTCGAACACGACAAGACGGCCGAGGAGATGCTGGCCGAAGAGATGTTGGCCGAGGAAGAGGCCGAAAACGCCCGGGCCCAGGCGGCTCGCGCCCAGACCACCGGAACGCATTGACATGATCGAACTCATCACCCAGAACTTCGTCCCGATCATGTTTGCGGGGCTGATGTTCTTCCTGCTGACCGGCATTCCGGTCGCTTTCGGATTGGCCGCCACCGGCCTTTTTTTCGGCCTCATCGGCATGGAGCTGGGGCTGTTCTCGACCAACCTGTTCCAGGCATTGCCGCTGCGGGTGTTCGCGATCATGTCCAACGAGACCTTGCTTGCGATCCCGTTCTTCACCTTCATGGGCATCATCCTGGAACGCTCGCGCATGGCCGAGGACCTGCTGGCTACCGTTGGCCAGGTGTTCGGCCCGGTGCGCGGCGGCCTGGCGATCGCGGTGATCCTGGTGGGCGCCTTGCTGGCGGCCACCACCGGTGTCGTGGCGGCGGCCGTGATCTCGATGGGCCTGATCTCGTTGCCCATCATGCTGCGTTACGGCTACAACCGCACCATTGCCACCGGCGCCATCACGGCGTCCGGCACGCTGGCCCAGGCGATCCCGCCGTCGCTGGTGCTGATCGTGCTGGCCGACCAGATGGGCCGTTCGGTCGGCGACATGTATGCCGGCGCGCTCAAGCCGGCGCTGTTGCTGGTGGCCCTGTACATCACCTACATCGTGGTGATCGCCATCGTCAAGCCCAAGTGGGTGCCGGCGCTGCCGGCGGAGGCGCGCATCTACCGCGAGAACAACGGAGCCAGCGGCCATGTGTCGCTGATCGTGCTGCTGGTCGTGGCCGGGCTGGCCGGGTGGTTCTGGTCGACGGTCCACGATACCTACATGACGCAATGGCTCGAGCGCACGATTCCGTCGCCCGGTGACGAGATCGTCATCCTGTCGCTGACCGTGTCCTCGTTGCTGGCGCTGGCGCTGGCCATCGTCAATCGCGTCACCGGCATGGGACTGCTGTCCAAGCTGGCCGAGCAGGTCACCTTCGTGCTGATTCCGCCACTGGTGCTGATGTTCCTGGTGTTGGGCACGATCTTCCTGGGCATCGCCACGCCGACCGAGGGCGGTGCCATGGGGGCCATGGGTGCGCTGATCATGGCGGTCTCGCGCCGCAGGCTGAGTTTCAAGCTGCTCAAGCAGGCACTCGACGGCACGGCCAAGCTGGCCACCTTCGTGATGTTCATCCTGGTGGGTTCGACCGTGTTCAGCTTCACGTTCAACGCGGCTGACGGCCATGTCTGGGTCGAACACCTGTTCACCGACATGCCGGGCGGGGCCCTGGGCTTCCTGATCGTCGTCAACCTGATGGTGTTCGTCCTGGGTTGCTTCATCGACTTCTTCGAGATCGCGTTCATCGTGATCCCCATCCTGGTGCCGGTGGCCACCAAGATCCTGCCCGAACTGATGCCTGGCGTGCCGATCGACGCGGTGATGATCTGGTTCGGCGTGATCCTGGCCGTGAACCTGCAGACCTCGTTCCTGACGCCGCCATTCGGATTCGCGTTGTTCTACCTGCGCAGCGTGGCGGCCAAGACCGAATACCAGGACCGGGTGACCGGCGCAACCATCCCTGCGGTCAAGACTTCGCAGATCTACAAGGGTTCGATCGCCTTCCTGTTCCTGCAGGTCATCGTGCTGGCCAGCATCATTTCGTTTCCGCAACTGGTGGTCAGCGGCATCAGCAAGGGGCCGCAGATCGACGCCGACGCGGCGCTCGAGGCCTTCCGCCTGCCAGGACCGGGCAAGCTGGCTCCAGTGCCGTCCTTCGGATTCCCGGCGCCGGGGGCCAGTGCGCCGGAAGGCGGCGCTGCAGCGCCGGGGGAATCCGGCGCCGCGGCCGATGATCCGATGAAGGCCATCCTGGAGGCGGTCCAGAAGGAAGCCGAAGCCAAGAAGTAGCCGCGCCGGCGGCATGCGCGCGCCCCGCCGACCTTGGTTCGCGGGGCGTTCTTTTGCGCGCTGCGAGCGTGGCAGGCGGCGGCCATCGACCGCGTAATCATGGCGGGTCAGGCGATCGATACCTCGGCCAGATGATCGATCAGGCTGCGTGTCTTGAGCGGCAGATGCGAGGTCGGCGTGTAAACCGCAAACACGGTGCCGGTATACGGGGCGGCAAGCGCCCAGCCGGGCAACACCTCCTGCACCCGTCCGTCGTCCAGCGCGGCCCTCGCGCTGAAATCCGGCACCAGGCCGATGCCGCCATTGGCCACCACCATCGACACGATGGCGGCGCTGTTGTTCACCAGGGCCCGGCTCCCGACCTTGACCTTGACCGCATCGGTCGGTAACGCCGCCCGTTGCCTCGGCGCGCTGCCTGGCACTGGCGGGTTGTCCCGCGGGTGCAGTGTCCAGGTGTTGCCGAACGCGCCGTATCCCAGGTAGATGCAATGGTGCTCCGCCAACGCCTGCGGATGTTCCGGGTGCCCATGCCGCTGCAGATATGCGGGGCTGGCGACCAGCACATACCGCATCCGGCACAGGCTGCGTGCCGCCAGCCCGGGACTCAGCTCCCGCGCAATGCGGATGGCCAGGTCCACGCCATCCTCGACCAGGTCCACGTTGCGGTCCACCAGGCTCAGCTGGACCGTGACCTCGGGGTAACGCGCCAGGAAACCCGGCAGTCGCGGTGCCAGCCAGACCTGCCCGAACACCACGGGTGCCGTCACCCTGACCAGGCCGTTGGGGCGTGCACCATAACTGCCTGCCATGGTCTGCACTTCGCGCGCCGCTGACAACATGCGCGTACAGCCCGCATACACCTGCTCGCCCAACTCCGTCAGCCGGACCGAGCGTGTGGTCCGCTGCAGCAGCCGCCCGCCCAGGTGCGTTTCCAGTCGTGTGACGTGGCGGCTGACGGCCGACGTGGTCAGCCCGATCTGGCGTGCCGCGGCACTGAAACCCGCACTGTCGACGACGCGCACGAAGACGGCCATCTCATTGAGCATTTCCATGGACGGACCCCTGGCCACCGCAATCGGCATGTGGCGTCTACTGTTGAATTGAAAGCAACAAAGTTTTGGTTCTGTGGATTATTGTTATTTTCGAACGCCAAGTCCACACTCATGCCCGGTACTTCGACTGGAGGGATGGGAAAGATGCAAACGAAACTCGACGACGGCCACGGCGGCGGCACGTGGCGCATGGCGGCTGCGATGGGGCTGTCCGGAACGATAGGATGGTTCGTGCTCACGAGCGGACAAAGTGCGCTGAACGTGGTGTGGATGCGCTGCCTGGTCGGTGGCCTCGCATTGCTGGCGTGGCTGGGCCTGCGCGGCGGGTGGCAACCCATGGGACGCGCCGCGACGGCCTGGCTGCTGGTGGGCGCGGCGGCCCTCATCGTGAACTGGCAACTGCTGTTCATGAGTTACCGCGCCAGCGGAATTGCGGTGGCAACGGTGGTCTACCACCTGCAGCCGTTCTTCCTGCTGCTGCTCGCGGCGCTGGTGCAACGCGAGCGCCCCGACTGGCACAAGTTTCCATGGCTGCTCGTGGCGTTGCTGGGGGTCGCCCTGACGTCGGGCCTGCAATGGGAATTTGCCGGGCAGGGCGCCATGCTGAGCGGCGTGCTGCTGGCGCTGGCCGCTGCATTTTTCTATGCCGTCGCCACGTTGGCTACGCGCAAGATCAGCGGCATCGCATCGGCGCAGATTGCCGGTGTCCAGTTGTTGATCGGCGCATGCGTGCTGCTCCCCTGGGTGGACATCTCGGTGCGCAGCCTGTCGCCGTTGGCCTGGACCTGCCTGCTCACGCTGGGTCTGGTGCATACCGGACTGCAATACAACCTGTTGTACGCGGCGTTCCAGCGCCTGACGGCGGAGCGTATTGCAGTGTTGTCCTTCATCTATCCGCTGGTGGCGATCGTCGTCGACCTGGTCGTCTTCGACCTGGCCCTGGACGTCGTGCAAGTGGCCGGCATGGTCCTGATCCTGGTGGCCATCGTCGCGCATCAGCGCAACTGGCGCCTGCTGCCGACGCCTGTGCGACCGTTGGCGCCATGAGTGCGCGGGTGATCGGCCCGGTTCAAGGGATGGGGGGCACTCGACCGAAGGTTTGCACGGCATGAAAAGAAAAGCCCCGCATCGCGGGGCTTTTCTGCTGCCACAGGCGCCTGTTGCCAGGCACCCGTGTCGGGGCCGACTTACAGCTTCTGGCGCTGCATGAAGTTGTCGAAGGTCGACTCGGTGAAACGGAACCACAGGTTCTGGTCGCGACGGAAGTTCGCGTAGTCCTCGTAGATCTTCTTCCAGCCGGGGTTGCTGCCGTTGAGCTCCGCGTACAGGGCCATGGCTTCCTTGAACGCGGCTTCCATCACGACCTGCGGGAACGGGAACAGCTTGGCACCCAGGCCGACCAGCTGCTTGAGCGCACCCGGATTGAGCGCGTCGTATTGCGCCTGCATGTTGGTGTGGGCATACATCGACGCGGCACTGATGATGGCCTTGTATTCCGCCGACAGGCCGTCGTAGGCCTTGGTGTTGACGTGCAAGTCGAGTTGCGGGCCGCCTTCCCAGAAACCAGGGTAGGCGTAGTTGTTGGCGACCTTGTAGAAGCCCAGCTTCAGGTCATCGTACGGGCCGACCCACTCGGCCGCGTCGATCGTGCCTTTTTCCAGCGACTGGTAGATCTCGCCGCCGGGGATGTTGGCCGCGATGCCGCCAATGCGCTCCCAGACCTTGCCGCTGAAGCCACCGGTGCGGAATTTCAGGCCCTTGACGTCATCGAGCGTCTTGATCGGCTTGCGGAACCAGCCGCCCATCTGCGCACCGGTGTTGCCCATCGGGAAGTTGATGATGTTGTACTGGCGGTAGAACTCGCGCGTGAGCTTGAGGCCGTTGCCGTGCATCATCCAGGCGGTCATCTGGCGGCTGTTCAGGCCGAACGGAATCGCGCAACCGATGGCAAACGTCGGGTCCTTGCCGAAGTAGTAATACGGCGCCGTGCTGGCCATCTCGACGGTGCCGGCCTGGACCGCGTCCACGGTGCCGAAAGCCGGAACGAGTTCGCCGGGACCATGGGTGGTGATCTCGAACTTGCCGCCCGACATTTCCTTGACCTGCTTGGCGAACACGTCGGACACACCGAACAGCGTGTCGAGCGATTTCGGGAAGCTCGAGGTCAGGCGCCAGCGCAGGTTGGCCTGGGCGTGCACGATGGCCGGTGCGACACCGGCGGCAAGAACGCCTGCAAGGCCTGCGTTCTTGATGATGGAACGACGATCCATGAAATTTTCTCCTCGATGAAAAACGAAGCGGGACACAGCAGCGGAAGTGCCCCTGGAATTGCAAGCACATGGTGCTGCAGACAGTTTTTTGTCTCGCCCATTCTGTGCGCAAAGGCAGGCGATTGGCAGCGGGGTTTCCCTTAGTTTGAACGCGACTTGCACATCAGAAACCCGCATGAATACACGCTTTGTCGCCACATTGACATTCTGGCGGGCCGCTGTGGTGCATCGTCCTCGCATAAGATCGACGCCATGACAGCCGCCCTGGTTCGAGGTATCGATTCGCCCGACATGCGCGCGGCCGGCCGGGAGTTGTTGTCGGTTGCGCTGATGGATGCACGCAACCACACCCTGCATCTGGCCGACCAGATCGCATCGCATGTGAAGGCCGGCGGCATCTCCGTGGCCGACACGGTCGAACTCGATCCCCTGGCCTGGCATCTCGGCCACGTCGGATGGTTCCAGGAATGGTGGATTGCGCGCAACCTGCAGCGGGGCCGCGGGCGCCAGTGCGACCCGCGCGGCACCCGGCTGCCGTCGCTGGAGTCCGATGCCGACCTGTGGTGGAACGATGCGCAGGTGGCACGCGCACAGCGATGGCAGCTGGCCATGCCCGACCTCGATACGCTCAAGACCTATCTGCTGGCGACGCTGGAGTCCACGCTGGAATTGCTCGAGAAGGCGCCGGAGACGGACGATGCCTTGTATTTTTACCGACTCGCGCTGGCCCATGAGGACATGCACGGCGAGGAACTGATCACCGCGGCACAGGCGCTGGGCGTTCCGCTCGAGATCGAGTTGCCGGGTCCGCTGCCGATGCGCGCGCCGCTGGCGATGCC
>CAXBDR010000217.1:0-8123 GCA_963974265.1 uncultured Rhodoferax sp. | reverse complement strand
GGGGTTCGGCCGGTTTACACGCAGTGAAACCGGACAGACGGGGGGCGTCCTTCACTTCACGTCATCGCGTGGAGCCCAGCCCGATCGGCTCGGGCGCGATCATGACGATGCGGGTGAACAGCCGGTCGTACAACGGATCGCGCGGGTATTTGCCGGTCAGCGGATCGCAGTTGGTGGCGAAGGCCGCGTCCAGCTCGGCCCAGTCCTGGGCATCGAGCGACTTCTCGGCCGCTGGAAGGATCTCCTTTTCTTCCAGGTGCATGTGCTCCAGGTAGAACTTCACGTAGCTGCGCGCGGCAGTCTCGAAGGCGGCGCGACGCGAATCTCCCAGCAGTTCCCAGGCCAGCAGCTGGTGCTGCAGTTCGCGCACGGCGCCTTCGCCGCGCGCATGGTCCTTCTCCAGTTGCGCGATCGCCTCGCCCGTCTGTGGCGCGGCTCGCGCAACCTTGGGAAACAGCAGCTCGGACTCCTTGGGATGGTGCAGCCGTTCGGGAAACTCGTCGATGTAGAACAACATCGCGCGCAATACATCGAAATACTGGTCGGCGGCGTCGCCGGGGCCACGCTCGACCATCATGACCAGGGACCGCAACATCGCGGCCAGCGCGCCATGTTCATCGCGGATGATGCGGATACTCTCGTGTGTCATGGCGGCCTCTCTTCCTTGGTGCAACAACTACCAACAATACGGCCGAGCTTCGCATCCGACGGCGGCTGGAGAATTGATCCAGGTCAGGTTTCAGCAAGACACAGGCATCCACGCTACGACATCCGGCGTGTCCGCCCCGCCGGACCGGCCATGGTACAAACGGCGTCCGCCCGTGCGTAGGCGAACCCTGGAGTGTGTTGCGTGAAACTGAAAATGGCCAAGAATTCACTGTTCGCGATCCTGTTGCGATCGCCGTGGTGGATCAGTTTCACCGTCGTGGCCGTGTTCGCGCTGGCCTCGGCGGCCCTGCTGCCCCCGCAATACGTGGTGTTCGGCCTGATGGGCGCCATTCCGTTCTTCGTCATCGGTTGCATCGCGGCCTGGCGCCAGATGCAGGCCCCCAGCGCACGCACCGTCGAGCACACGCTCGAACGGGTCGCAGCCATGCCGTGGCGCGATTTCCGCGAAACGCTCGAGCAGGCCTACCAGGCGCAGGGTTTTACCGTGACCCGGCTCGACGGCCAGGCCGCCGACCTGCAACTCACGCGCGGCGCACAGACCACCCTGGTGGCGGCCCGGCGCTGGAAAGCCGCCAGCCACGGCGTGGAGCCGCTGCGCGCACTGGACAAGGCGCGCCAGGCGCGCGACGCCAGCCACGGCGTCTACGTCACGCTGGCCGAGGTCAACGACACGACGCGGCGCTTTGCCGAGAAAAACGCCATCGCACTGGTCAACGGGGTGGGCCTGGTGCAGCTGCTGGGCAAGCGCCCCTGAGCCGGGCCGCCGGCGGCCGGCGTCGCCGCGAACCGCCCGAACTTTACACAAGCTTGTTGTTTGCGCATGCGGCGGAAACATGTCCCGCGCACACTTGTCCTCAACCTGAAGCCCATGACCGGGCCCGGGTCGCAAACCACTGAAAGGACTGTCACATGAAATCGATCTTCAAACCCCTGCTCATCACCGCCGTGCTGGCCTCGTCGGCCATGCTGGCCCAGGCCCAGACCTCGCCCGCCGGCCAGGGCATGATGCACGCCCGCGCGCACGGCGACCACGGCCGCATGGACCCGGCCAAGATGCAGGAGCGCATGGCCGCCCGCATGGCCGAACTCAAGGCCAAGCTGAACCTGAACGCGGCACAGGAGGGCGGCTGGAATGAATTCCTGGCCGCGATGCAGCCGCCGGCCAACCACAAGCGCATGAGCCGCGACGATCGCAAGAAGATGCACGAGGAAATGCAGGCCATGACAACGCCGCAACGCCTGGACCGCATGGCCGCCATGCGGGCCGAGCGCGACGCACAGATGCGCCAGCGCGAGCAGGCCACGCGCAACTTCTACGACCTGCTCAGCACCGAGCAACAGAAGGTGTTCGACGCGAACGCGATGATGGGCGGCGGCCACCACGGCAAGCGCGGCGGCAAGGGCGGTCATCGCCACGGCTGATGACCCGACCGACCGCGCGCGGGCAGCCTGCCTGCGCGCGGCCGGGTTTCAGGCGAGCATCTTCTGAAGCTCGCCGCTGGCCAGCAGCTTCTCGACATCGTCGGCACCACCCACCAGCGTACCCTTGACGAACACCATCGGGAAGGTCGGCCAGCCGGTCCACATCTTGAGCGCATTGCGTTTGCGCCAGGTATTGAAATAACTTCCGTATTCCAGGTACTGGTACTGCACGCCGGCGGCATCGAGCAGCTTGCGCGCCTTTTTCGGCATCGGGTTCATCGCCATGCCCACGACCACCACCGGATGCGCGGCGATCGCCGTGCAAACCTCGCGTACCAGTTCCTGCCGGTTGTTGGCCACCGTATCGCGGATCGCGGGGTGGATATGGGACTCGTCGAGAATCGGTCGTGCCATGCAAATCTCCGGCTGCTGCAAAGCCCGCATTATGGGGCGGCGCGTCATGCGTACACTTGGATGCACCGTGGCCACGCCCGCAACCATGACCGCCGTCCCGCCCAACCCCACCCCGAACCCCAACGCCATGGTCGCCATCCGCACCGTGCCATTGCTGGCACCGTTGCATTGGCTGGCGCTTGGCTGGCATGACCTGCCCCGCGGCGGCTGGCTCAGCCTGCTGCACGGTGCCGCGCTGGCCGTATTCGGCCTGCTGCTGCTGCTGCTCGGGCACCAGCGGTTCTGGTTGCTGGCTGGTGCCTTCTCCGGCTTCCTGGTGGTGGCACCGGTACTGGCCACCAGCCTGTATGCGATCAGCCGCGCGCTGGCGCACGGCCGCGCTGTGGGGCTGCGATTGCTGGTCGACACCTGGATGAGCTGGCAACACTCGCGCATATCCGAGCGCGGCGGCTACTGGTGCATGGTGCGTTTCGGCCTGTTGCTGGCGCTGGCCGGCACCGGCTGGGTCATGACCTCGGCGGCACTGATCACGCTGTTGGCGCCGGCGCCCGTGAACGCCCCGATCGACTTCCTGCGCCTGGTGGTGCTGGCACGCGACAACTACCTGTTCGAGATCTGGTTGCTGATGGGCGGTGTGCTGGCCGCGCCGATATTCGCCTCCAGTGTCGTGTCCATGCCGCTGCTGCTCGATCGGCGCGTCAGCGTCCTGCCCGCCGTGCTGGCGAGCTGGCGCGTGGTGCTCGCCAACCCTGCGCCCATGGCGCTCTGGGCCATGCTGATCATGTTGATGGTATTGCTCGGATTCGCCACCGGCCTGATCGGCCTGGTGGTACTGGTGCCGGTGCTCGGGCATGCCAGCTGGCATGCCTATGCCGCACTGGTCGATGCCAGCGCCTTGCCGGAGCGCCCGCTGGGCCATTGACGGCCGGCCGGGAACACGCACATGTTCGGTTATTCGGAAGAACAGATCGCATCCTTCGGCCTGACCTTCGGCCTGGGTGCATTCATGCTCTACATGCTGTTCATCGTCGGGCAACTGGCCTGGGAATCGAAGGCCGGCAAGTTCGGCGCCTTCGTGATCTTCCTGGGCCTGGCATTCGGCATGGTCGGCTTCGTGGCCAAGTACCTGATCCAGTGGATGCTGGGCATCGACTGATGCCGGCCCAGAGCCGGCCGGGTCCTCAGCCCATCACCCGGATGCCGATCCACATGCCATGCAGCCACAGGGCGAACCCGGCCCAGGCCAGCGTTCCCACCACCACCGTGATCAGGGTCGGCACGACGCGACCGGGCGCGTAGCGCACCGCGGCGGCACGGTCGCGCCGGCGCGCGGACGAGAAATCGAGCACCGCCCAGACCAGGAAGGCGCCGAACAACACCACATGGGCCAGGTTGCCATTGGCCAGCAGATGGGCCAGGGCCCAGGTCTTGACCGCCAGCACCATCGGATGGTGGACCCAGGACTTGACATGGTTGCCCGGCACGTAGGCCGCCACCAGGAGCACGAACGCAAGCCAGGTCAGCAACCAGGCCAGGTGGCGCATGCCCATGGGCGGGCTCCACAGCAGCGTCGGCGTCATCCGGGCCTGCGAGAAGCCCCACAGGATCAGGCCGAAGCCCACCAGCGACACCACCGAATACACGCCCTTCCAGGGCGCTTCGCCGATGCGGGCGATGGTGCGGCTGCGCCAGTCGTCGGCGACGATGCGTACCGAGTGCACGCCCAGAAACAGCACCAGTCCCAGGATCAGATATGCCATGTTGATTCACCTCCGTTCGATTGCGTGCCCCGCCGAGCGCAGGCCTGCGGGTCTCATGCGCCCAGCACCCGGTTCTTGCCGGCGCGTTTGGCCATGTACATGGCCTTGTCGGCACGCTTGAGCGCGGAAGCGCGGTCTTCGTCGGGCTCGAGCTGCGCCACGCCGGCACTGAAGGTGATCAGCACCCGATCGGAGCCGGCCAGGAAAAACTGCTTGGTCAGCTCGCGCTGCAGGCGCGTCATGGCGTCGATGCCGCTGTCCAGTGGCGTGTCGGGCATCAGGATGACGAACTCCTCGCCACCGAAGCGCGCCAGTGTGTCCTGCGGGCGCATGCAGTCGCGCGCCACCTTGGCCAGGTGCGACAAGGCCTGGTCACCCGTGTCATGGCCGCGCTCGTCGTTGATGCGCTTGAAGTTGTCGATGTCGAGCATGGCCAGGCTCAGCGGCGCGTCCTTGCGTTGCACCACGGCCAGTTCGCGGTCCAGTGCTTCCTCCAGCCCCTTGCGATTGAGCGCGCCGGTCAGGGGGTCGTGCCTCACCTGGGCGCTGATGCGGTCGAGTTCCCGATGCAGCTTGACCAGTTCGGCCTCGGTCTCCTGCGCCCGATCGCGCATGCCCTGCAGCTCGTCGCGGGCGGCCAGCGATTGCTGGGCAATGGCACGTGTCGCGTTGACGACCTGCTTGAGCACCGGCGTGAGTTCGGCCAGGCTCTTGGCCTGCTCGATCAAGCCGGCGTTCTGCTCCATCTCTTTGCCGAAGTTGTCGGTGGAATGGCTCATCGCCGCCAGCCGCTCGATGAACACGCGCAGCATCTGGCGCATTTCCTCCTGCGCCTCGAGCGCGCGGCCCTTGGCCTCGGACTGCTTGAGGATCACGTCGCGCAGCCGGCGTTCGACATCGTCCAGGCGGCGCAGCGTCAGCGGCGGCGTGGCCGCCTGCATCAGCGCTTCGACCTGTCCCTTGAGCCAGCTGTCGTCCGGGCTGAGCTCGGCGATGTTTTCCATGATCAGTTGCAGCAGGTGCAACAGCGTGGCCCGGATCTCGGCCTGGTCCTCGGCCGCGAACGACACCCGGTGGGTGTAGGTCGACAGCAGCTGCTTGACCTGCACCACGTCGGCGTCCGGTGCGCGCAATGCCTGGATCACATCGGAGGTTTGCTCGGCGAAGCGGGCATCGTCGTTGCCCAGAGCGGGGCGGGTGAACTCGATCAGTCGCGCAATCTGTTCCAGGAATTCCCGGGTCAGCGCCGGCGCACCGGTTGCGGCCGCCGAAGTCTCGGACCTGGGTGGCTGGGTGGCCGAGGCGGCGTTGCCATTGCCGTTGCCGCCGCCGTTATGCAAGCCGCCGAAACCGGACGATTCGACGCTCTCGCGTGGCGTGAACGCCCCGTAGGCGACCAGCGCCTCCTGTACGCCGCGCCAGTTCATCTGCGACACCGCGTACTCCAGCAGCGCACGCTGCTTTTGCTGGCCCGGCGTGCGGGTCGGCAAGGACTGGGCGATCTTGCGCAGTTCCTCCAGCGGAAACGGCGGATCGTTGGGCAGGTGGCCGATCTCGTTGAACACCGAACGGTAATTCGCCGGTGTGGGCGCCATCTTGCGTGCGATCAGTTGCTTGAGCGTCTCGCGCGCCAGCTCGGGCACCGTCTTGTCGACCATAGAACGCAAACCTTTATCGTTATGGCGTGATGCCGAGAAACCGCTGAACCTCTGCCACCGAACGCTGCGCATCCTCTTGTTGCGGGACGTGGCCCAGGCCCTCCAGCACCACGAGTTGCGCTCCAGGAATATCCTGCGCAAACCGCCGCGCGGATTGCAAGGGAATCAAGCGGTCACGCTCGCCCCACAAGACCAGCGTCGGAACCCGCAGGTCGCGAATCCGCCGCGATTCATCAGGCTCGGACAAGGCCAGGCGCTGCACCAGCGCCCGACGATTGCCCGCGCGCACTGCCATATCGTAATACCGGTCTATGACGTCGGCGCTCACCCGGTCCGGATCGCCGAACACATTTCGCAGGCTGGAGCGCACCAGACCCCGCGGAAATACCCATTCGAGCAGACGACTGGCCGGCCCGCTGCGTGCCAGTCGAAAGCCCACGGGCACGTCCTGCGGCGCTACCGGATACCCCGCGGCATCGACCAGCACGAGTTGCATCACACGACCGGGCTGCGCGAGTGCGGTCCGCCAGGCGATCTGTCCACCCAGGGAATTGCCGCCGAGCACGAAGGTCCTCACGCCCAGCGTGTCCAGTACCGCCAGCACGAAGCGCACATAGGCATCGATCGTGTAGTCCGCCCGCGGATCCGGTCCGGTCAGGCCGAAACCGGGCAGGTCGAAACGGATCACGCGGCGCTGCCCGCGCAAGGCCGCGCTCCAGCCGTCCCAGGTATGCAGGCTGTCCGAGGTTCCGTGCAGCAACACGATGGGAGCAGGATCGTCGCGCGGGCCTTCGTCGCGCAGATGCACCTGCATGGTGCCGACCGGAAGAAACTGCGACGGCGCTTGCGCCCAGCGCGGCGCCAGCGCGGAAACCGGCTGGTCAGGCGCCCAGACCGCGACGACGCCGGCGACCAGGAAAAACACCAGCCCGGCCAACAACAACAACAGGGACCGGATCAACAGGCGCATCGCCGCACTGTACCCGCCAACGCGGGTCTTGTTGGCTTATTCGGGCTCGAATTCCGAACGCGGCCAGTGCGACAGGCACAGGAACGAGCCCAGCGTGCGTCGTTCGGCTTCGGTCAGGGGTCCGGGCCCGCGCGCGCCCTGGCGACATTGCTCGAAGCGTTGTGTCACGCGATCGTAGACCGCATCGCGGTTGCAGACCTCGACCAGCTGCCCGGTCTGGGGCCATTCGATCTGTGCATCGTCGGCCACGACGACCAGCACGTCGAGCTCCAGGTTGTCGAAAAATCCCTTCTGGCGCACGCGCTTGTCCAGGAAGGCCTTGAGCAGCAGGGCCTGCACGTAGGCGCGCGTGATCGGCGAGCCGAGCACCAGCTCGCGGCCGCCGTCCTCCACGGAGGTCCAGTTGCCGTCGTCGTCGATCAGCACCCGGCCGCTGATGTCTTCGCGCTCGATCACCAGCATGCCGTGGGCATGCAGCAGCAGATGGTCGATGCGCGCCATGGATCCGCCCGAGCGGATGCGCAGGCCATTGAGCACATCGACGGTGTTGCTGCGCCGGTAGTACCGGCGCAGGTAATAGGCCATGCGGTCGGCCGAGATCCGGGCCGCAAACGCCTGTTCGTCTCCACCATGAAACGGGTCGAGCTCTTTCAGAATCATCTTCGCCAGAACCTCCCTGCTGTTCGTCCCGGTACGAAGCCAGCGTGCGCTCCGGCCGGAATCATGGTTGTGCCTATCGCGGCGCCGACCGGATCAACGGCCGGTGCAGGGATCGCAGGAAATCCCCGAGCCGACGCCGCTCCGCTGATGTCAGCACGCCGGCGGCTGTCGCCGCCCGCCGACACTGGAGAATACGCTGGTTCACGCGTTCATGGACCTGGTCGGTCTTGCAGACCTCGGGCAGGAAACCCATGGACGGCCAGACGATCCTGTCGGTATCGGGCACCGCGACCAGGACATCGAGTTCGATACTATCGAAAAATCCCTTCTGCTTGACGTATTTGTCGAGAAATGCCTTCAGCGACAAGGCCCGCAGATAGGCCCGGGTGATCGGCGAGCGGATCTCCACGGCCTCGGTGCCGCGCCAGCGTATCCATTGGCCATCGTCCTTGATCTGCACCCGCTCGGGCAGTGTTTCGCGCTCGATGACCAGCAGGCCGAACGGATGCAGCAGGAGATGGTCGATCTGGGTCACGACCGTGCCGGAGTTCACGCGCAGGTAATTGAGCA
>CAXBDR010000216.1:0-8164 GCA_963974265.1 uncultured Rhodoferax sp. | reverse complement strand
CCGTCAGCCGGTAAGTAGAGGTGATCTGCTCCATCGTCCATTGGCTCAGGACACAGATGGCGACCAGCAACAACTTCTTGTCGGCCACCACCGCGCGCTCCTGCTCCTGCGTCATCTCGGCCACCAGATGTTGGTTGTCTGCCACGCGCCGCGCAAGGTCGGCGAAATCGAGCTTGAGTGCACGACAAATCGCATCGACCCGCGACAGTGACATCTCGCCCACAGACAACATACGCTTCACGCTCGACTCGGACATCCCGAGCGCCGAGGCCAGGTCGGCATAGGTCATCTGGCTGGCCTTGAGCTCCTTCTTGAGCGCAAGAACAAGGTCCGCAGTGGTGCTCATCGGCGACTCCCTCGGTATCGTCTGGCGATACTTATAGTTCAAATTGATGAGACGTCATCGCAATTTGCGCGACGCTCACGCCCCGGTAGTTCACACTGTGCCCACGTCCATTGCAAAGGCCCGTCGTGACACCCATCTTGAACCTGCGCAAATCTCAGCCGTCGAAACCAGCCCACCTTTCCGTTCGCCATTCCAGCACACCTGATCTCGAAGCGGCACTACTTCTTGCATGCCTGGTGCTCCTGGCGATCGCGCTATGGGGTCCCAGCCTGGAGCAGCCCGGCCACTATCATGCCTTCGCCGACCGGCGCGAACTTTTCGGCATCCCCAATATTGTGGACGTGCTGAGCAACCTGGCGTTTGCCGGTTTCGGTGTGCTCGGGCTCTGGCGCATTTGGCGGATACCTCGATGCATGCCCAGCATCGCCCAACTCAGACTCGCCCGCCTGTTCCTTTTTGGCCTTGTCGCGACGGCCCTTTTCTCGAGCTGGTATCACCTGCAGCCGGACGACGCGGGCCTCGCCATCGACCGCTTCGGCATGACCATCGCCTTTGCCGGATTGCTGGGTCTGGCGGCAGGCACCCGGATCAGTGACCGCGCCGGCCAGTGGATCGCGCTTGCCGTCCTGGCTTGCGGCGCTTCCAGCATCTGGACCTGGTCCGCCACGGGCAATGTCCTGCCCTGGGCCACCCTGCAGTTCGGCGGGATGGCGCTGATACTGGGACTCGGTTGCCTGCCGGCACGCTCAAACGCCCTGCCGGTCTCCTGGGTCGCCGTCATCGTGCTCTACGCATCGGCCAAAGTCCTGGAAACAGCCGACGTGCAGGTCTACCACCTCACCGGGCAGTGGATCTCGGGCCATACCCTCAAACATGTAGTGGCCAGTTTCGCCGCGCTTCCGGTCCTGGCTGCCATGGCAGGCTCTAGCCAACCGTAGAATCGCCGGCACACAGCGCAACGGTTGTGGCCAGGCGCAAACGGCTGGACTTCCCTTTCAGTTTGAATGGAGCATTTGCATGAATGAACCAGCCGCTGCACAGGCGCTCGACGACCGACCACCTGGCCACCCGACCGAGCACCCCAACCAGTTCTCATTGCTCAGCCAGCGGCGGTTTGCGCCGTTCTTCTGGACCCAGTTCTCGGGTGCGGCCAACGACAACCTGTTCAAGTTCGCGCTGACCGTGATGGTCACCTACCAGCTCAGCGTGAGTTGGCTGCCACCTGCCATGGCCGGCTTGGTGATCGGGGCACTGTTCATTCTGCCGTTCCTGCTTTTCAGCGCCACGAGCGGCCAGTTGAGCGACAAGTACGACAAGACCCGCATGATCCGCCTGGTCAAGAACCTGGAGATCGTGATCATGCTCGTGGCGGCCTATGGCTTCCTCGCTCACGACGTGGCAACCCTGCTGGCCTGCATCTTTCTGATGGGCCTGCACTCCACGCTATTCGGACCTGTCAAATACGCCCTGCTGCCGCAGATGCTGAGCGAACGGGAACTCACGGGCGGCAACGGCATGGTGGAGATGGGCACGTTTGTGGCAATCCTGCTGGGCAACGTGGCCGGTGGCTTGATCGTGGCGATTCCCGAGATCGGGCACCAGAGCGTAGCCGTAGCCTGCCTGGCAACGGCGGTGGCTGGCCGAGTGTTCGCGCAGTACATGCCGCCGGCACCGGCCACCGACCCCAGCTTGATCATCAACTGGAATCCGTTCACGGAGACGTTTCGCAACCTCAAGCTGGCGCACGGCAACCTGGTGGTGTTCCGCTCGCTGCTGGGCATCAGCTGGATGTGGTTCTTCGGCGCCGTTTTTCTGAGCCAGTTCCCCAGCTTTGCCAAGGACGTTCTGCATGGCAACGAACATGTGGCGTCCCTCTTGCTGGTGGTGTTCTCCATCGGCATCGGAACCGGCTCGCTCTTGTGCGAAGTGCTGAGCCGTCGCCATGTGGAGATCGGCCTGGTGCCGTTCGGCGCCATCGGCATGAGCGTCTTTGCCGTTGACCTGTATTTCGCGTGCAGGGGCCTGCCCGCCTCCGACATCATGAGCGTCGAAGCGTTCCTCGCGCAGCCCGCCCACTGGCGTGTGCTGGTCGACCTGGCACTGCTCAGCCTGTTCGCCGGCCTGTACAGCGTGCCGATGTACGCGCTGATCCAGATCCGCAGCCAGCCAACCCACCAACAACATCCTTAACGCCCTGTTCATGATCGCCAGCTCACTGATCGCTGGCTCCCTGTTGTCCGCAGGATTCACCGTCCCGCAGATTTTCCTATTCGTGGGACTGGCCAATGCCGTGGTGGCGTTCTACATCTTCCTGCTCGTGCCCGAGTACCTGCTGCGCTTCATCGCCTGGATCGCAACGCGCTGCGTCTACCGATTCAAGGTCACCGGCGAGCACAATATCCCGACCACGGGCGCCGCCATCCTGGCCTGCAACCATGTGAGTTTCATCGACGCGGTCTTGCTGCTGGCCGCTAGTCCCCGTCCGATCTACTTCGTCATGGACCAACGCATCTTCCGCATTCCGCTGCTCGGCGCCTTATTCAGGCTCGCCAAGGCCATTCCAATTGCTCCGCGGGCCGAAGACCCCAGGACCTACGAAGCGGCACTTGCCGCCGCACAGAAGGTGCTGCGAGAAGGCGACTTGCTGGCCATCTTCCCGGAAGGCGGCTTGACCGTGGATGGCAAGCTGCAGGCGTTCCAGGGCGGCATCATGAAAATCCTGGAGCGAGAACCGGTCCCCGTGATCCCCATGGCGCTGACCAACCTGTGGGGCTCATTTTTCAGCCGCATCGAGCAAGGCAAAGCCATGGTGCGACCGTTCCGGCGCGGAATATTCAACCATGTCGGATTGCAGGTCGGACCTTTGCTGCCTGCCGATGAGGTACAGCCGGACGTGCTGCACGCCCGCGTGGCCGGACTGCTGGCCCGCGCCTGACCGAAGCCCCCATGACCTCCGAGCAGCAAAGACATTGACACGCACCAGACAGGCAACTTTCCAGTTGCCTCACTTGGTTCCAGTCAGCAGACATTCGTGGCGTTCAGCTATGTGCCCATAGGAGCCGTTGGCTGGTTTGCTGGCGAACGACCGGTCTACCCTGGAATTTGACCTTGGCTCACGCCGCCGAGAAAGTCTGGGACGGCGACAGCGGTCGTTCAAGATTGGCAACCACCGACCGGGGCCAGTTCCCAGCCCAACGACTCCATCAGGAGGCCGGTAGTGGCGCTGCCGACCCTGAACAGACCTCCGCGGCCGCGAGTTTGATGCCCTAAACCCGGCAGTCGCCCTCGAGAGCTTCCGCTTACCGATCGCGTCGCCTGTTCGAGCACGCCCGAGCGCACGAGCCGTATGCGCCGGCGCGCGCACGACAAGGTTGTTGAAATCGGTGGGCACCGGCAAACTGTCGGGGGTCTCGTCAGGGCCGCCAGGATCCGTCAGCCGACCAACGGAGACAAGTTTCCTTAGCTAGGCAATTGGGCTGTCGTTTGCTGCATTCATTCGGATAGGAAGCACATCCCACGAATAGTGGTTGCCCTCTCGCCGTACAGACCTAATAATCTCATGCGTTCCGCAATCGCGGGTGCACCTTATGGAGGCCCCCTTGAAGAACTGCTCAATGAGGCATCGCGCGCTACTGCTGGCCGCACCTGCCTTTCTGTCGGCCTGCAGCGCAATCAATCCCATGGTGACGTGGAAGCCCGGACTGGAACCTGATCCTGGAATTGACACGATGCCTGTGGCGCGTAAGGATGCCGAGGATCTGAAGGCGGCACTTCAGACTCGCGCCACCGAATTTGTTGGTGACAAGGCAGCGCTCAACAACACGCTGCTCGGCCTGGGTGTACTAACGCTTGGGTTAGCCACCGGCAAGGCACACCGGGACGCCTACACGGCGACCGCTGGCGTCGGCGGCTCGGCGTTTTTGTTTGGGAGTCAGAATTTGCAGCCCACCGTGCTCACCGCCTACCAGGACGGCATCGGCGCTGTCAACTGCGCTGTCGCCGCAGTGCGACCGATGCAGATTGGGACAAGCACACTGGCTGACATCAAGACTGACACCGCGAGCCTGCGGACTGCGCTGCCTACACTGGCCAAGGCACTCTCACGCGCCGATGTCGCGCTGGCGAATGCGATCAATGCGCCACCAGCACTCGCGACGGCCGCCCAGCAACAGATCGATGTCGCCCGCGCCACATACATCAAGGGCAGTGCCGCCAACAGCAACGCGGCCGAGCTACCGCAGACTGCTGGCAAGGTTGCAGGGGGGCTCAAAGGCGCGCTGTCAGAAATCCACAGGATGGTGAACGAACAGGCAGCCAAGGGCGTTGCCGACAGCACGGCCGTTGTAGCGTCACTCAAATCGTTGGTGTCGATCATCACTGGCTTTGGCAAGAACGTCGGTGTTGACGTGCTGACCAAGCCGACAACAGCGGGCAACACCACTGCGGCGGGTGGCGCTCAGTCCGATCCGGGCGATGGCAAACCGTCGATTCCGGCGCCGGCGCCTGATCCTGAACGCGTGACTGCTCTGCTTAACGCGCTAGAGGCGCTGGCAGATGCGAATGCGAGCGTGGTCGTTCTGGCCGACCCGCTCACCAAGCAGTTGGACGGCTTCCGGAACTTCAGCGCGACCGATGAGTTGGTCAAGTGCAAGGTCACAAACGCCGCTTCGGCCTTCAGCATCGACCGTCCTCAGCTGGACTTCACCGTCAACGACAAGGAAGACCAAACTGCTCGAATCGTCGCCAGCGGAGGCACGACCCCGTACGTCGGGCGGTTCCGCGACTCGCCCACCTTTGGGATCGAAGTCATCAACCCCCACGCCCATGATCGAACGTTCGAAGTCAAGGTGCCGAAGACAGTGAAGGCAGGCAGCACGTTGACGCTTTCGATCATGGACGGCGCTACACCGCCCAACGAGCGATTGGTCACCGTTCGAGTGATTGCGGCACCCACCACGGCGCCGACGAACCAGTCCGATCTGGGCAACGACCCGCTGACGTCCACGCTTCGGCAAGCCCGCGACAACGGTGCGCCTTTCACATTCGGCACCGGTACGGCCAAGACCACCTACACAGTCATGAAGGTCGATACAGACGCAGCGGGCCGCGCCGTGACACTGGCCTGCAAACCGGTTCCGGCGGCGGCGCCGACGAAGGCCCAAGTGCGTGAAGAGCTGCTGCGCATGCTGGTCAGCGCGTTCAGGCTGCCGCAAGCTACTGCGAACACGGCCAGCGCCAACCCGAACATCCTGACGCTCGTGGCAACGGCTGGCTGTGTGAAGTGAGCTCCGCCGCCTCCAGCCTTCAAGGGCGACGCGCCACGGCATCTCGCTCTTGGGAGGCGCAGTCTGCGCAGGAGGACCTGAAACTGCGCGATGCCGCGCGTACGCGCTGGCGCGCACTGCCGCCCGAGCACCAGATGGAGCTGGCGCGTTGCCTGGCTGATTGCCGCCGAAGCGAACTTACACGCCGCCACCGAAATGTCGTTACTGTCACGGCGGGGCTGAAGCGAAGCGCCAACGCGGCAGGAGAAGAACTGCTGCACAACCAGCCCTGTATGGTCTTCGTGGTGCGGCGCAAGCTGGCGCCGCAGCGGTTGGCCAGGCAGCCGAGTCAGCTCTTGCCAACCGAAATGCTAACGCCGGCCTGGGTGGACGGCCGCGAACAGGTCGTCGCCGTTCCAACCGACGTGCAGCTCGAAAAACGCCTGCTGGGTGGCCGCGCCCAGGCTGACACCGCCTTCGCAGTTGGCGCACAGGCTGCGCGCGGAAGTCTGACGTGGGGACTCCTGCCTGCCAACGGCACTGCCATGGTAGTAGCTCCAGTGCATGTGCTGAGCCCGCGCCCAGCGCTCGATGGTGTGGGGCTGCGTGCGGGTGAGCTTGGGAAGGCGCTCAACCCTTCTGGCAGCTCCTCGATAGGTACTGCGTCGCTGAAGGGAACCCAATTCGGCGGTCGAGTCGTGCCGGGCAGCACTCGGAGCTTCGACGTTCAGCTCGCCGAGGTCATGGACATCCAGCGTGTGCGATCGGCGTTCGGGGCGTTGCGCCTGTCTACTCGTCTTCCATGGGTGCGCAGCGAAGCCGAATTCGATCAGCTTCTGGCGGCGGGACGTCCGCTCGAGATTCATGTTCCGGGTAACAACCCGCGACGTCAAAACCCTGGGCAGCCACCCTTGCTTGCCGAACGCTCGCTGGTCGAACAGGATTTGCGGCTGGAGTACGACTTTGCCGACGGAAGCCGACACAACATCCTGCACCGAGTGCTGGAACTTCAAGTGCGCTTCGGACAGACTACGCTGCGCGGTGACAGTGGCTGCCCCGTACTGCTGCCCAACGATGATGACGACCCCACCTTCGTCGGCATGCACATCGCTGGCAACGAGGCGGCATTCACGTCGTATATCGTTCCGGCTTGGCGGATTCTTGGACCGGGAGCCTATGAGGAAGTTGGCGGCAGCATGCCACCCGGACCCTGGCAGCTGCAGATTCGGATCTGATCAGTTCTGACTGTGAAACTCGCACTGCCTGCAGCGGCACTGCGGCCCGAAATGGAAGTCAAGCCCGGCAGCGCCTGACTCGATGGCTCATCTGCAGGAAATTGACGTGACCAGTGAAGCGAAGACGATCCTCATACCTGGCGTTGTGCTCGCCATCCGCAGGCCGGATGGGACCCTCGTCAGATTCGATGATTCGCTTTCCCCGACGTCTGTCATGAGGTCCAGGATCGTGCCTGACCATTGCGTCCACTATTGCAAACCGAGGTTCTACTAAGGACAGTCATGAGGCTTCGCTTCCATCTCGCATCACTGGCATTCACCATCAGCCCGTTCGTACCGCTGGGCAGCCACGCGCAGGACCAACCGGCTCCGAAGTGCGAAATGAAGCTCGCCTTCCTGCAGGCCGACAAGAACGCTGTAGGCAAGCTCACCGCTGTGTGGACCGATGTGGCTGGCAACTTGATGTTCATCGAAAAGCTAAATGTGAACACCGATGGCACGCGCCGTTCGTATGCGGTGGGCGACTTTTGGGGCCAGACCCGCGCCCTGAACAATCTGTGTAATGCGATGTCCGATGCCTGCGCGGGACTGGACGAACCGGGCCTGCGCGCGCGCCGTATCGCCACCCAGGAAGCCGCCAAAGCAAACTGGCCCGCGGACATGCTGGCTAAGACGAAGATCTCTCCCGGCATAATCCCCCTGAAGGGTGGTAAGCCCTGTCCGGAGGTAGATGGCTTTTTGGTGTCGGCGACAGCCTTGCACATTGCCAAGGTCACCGATGTCTGCGACCTGAACAGCTATGTCGACGCGCTGAAAACGCCGGCCTTGGTCATACCCAAGAGCAAGCCGGGCAAGCCTTCGCAGTTTCAGGTGCGCAACGTTCGCGTGGGTGATCTCGCGACTGCAATGCGCATCGATCAAAACCACCCCTTAATGGCCGTCGTGGGCGACACTGGTCCGACCGATTCGCTAGGCGAGGCTTCCATTGCGATGAACGGCCGGCTGCTGGGCAAGACCGGCGATCCGGTCAACTACAAGGAAGTCAAGACCTGGGTGGTGCCAAAGACCTTCGTGCTGATTTTTGCCGGGTCGCGCAATACCGAGCAGCCATACATGAGCACCAAACGCATCGACCCCGACGCCGGCGCGCGATTCGAAGCGTGGGGTGGGGTGGCGCGGGCTCAGGCCTGCATTTCCGATTACCGCAAGGCCAACCCTAACTGACGGGCGGCCGCGCCGCTTCCGGTCGAGGTGAGGTGAGGTGCTCTAGTGCGAAGTACCTCCGCAAGGGCGGGAAGTCCGTCTTCGTTGATGTGATA
>CAXBDR010000215.1:0-8178 GCA_963974265.1 uncultured Rhodoferax sp. | reverse complement strand
CCCGTCTGTCCGGTTTCACTGCGTGTAAACCGGCCGAACCCCCCACTGGGGGGCGCCCCCTACGGCCTGGCAGAGCCAGTTCCGTGGGGGCCTGCACGGGCCTGCTCCGCGGCCCCCGGACCCCTCATGCACCGCGGGCAGGGCGCCGCACCATGGAAAAATGAGATGCTCCAACCACGACGCCACGGACCGAATCCGCCATGAACAACAAGACCCTCAAGCTGCAGGCCCTGGATATCCACAAGAAGTTCGGCGCCAACGAAGTGCTCAAGGGTGTGTCGCTCGAAGCCCATGGCGGCGACGTGATCAGCATCATCGGCAGCTCCGGTTCGGGCAAGAGCACCTTTCTGCGTTGCATCAACATGCTGGAAAAGCCGAACCAGGGACGCATCATCGTGGCCGGCGAGGAACTCCAGCTGGTGCCCGGCAAGACCGGTGAACTGCATGCGGCCGAGGCGCGGCAGCTCCAGCGCCTGCGCACCAAGCTGGCCATGGTGTTCCAGCACTTCAACCTGTGGGCCCACCTGACGGTATTGCAGAACATCATCGAGGCACCGGTGCACGTGATGAAGGTGCCACGCGACGAAGCCATTGCGCGGGCGCGCAAGTACCTGGCCCTGGTCGACCTGCCGAACATGGAAGACCGCTACCCGGCCCACATGAGCGGCGGCCAGCAGCAACGCGTGGCGATCGCGCGTTCGCTGGCGATGGAGCCCGAGGTCATGCTGTTCGACGAACCCACCAGTGCACTCGACCCGGAACTGGTGACCGAGGTGCTCAAGGTCATGCGCACGCTGGCCGAGGAAGGCCGCACCATGGTGGTCGTCACGCACGAGATGGGTTTTGCACGCGAGGTCGCCAACCACCTGATCTTCCTGCACCAGGGGCGCATCGAGGAAGAAGGTGTTCCGACCGAGGTGCTGGCCAGCCCGAAAAGCGAACGGCTGGCGCAGTTCCTGTCGGGCAGCCTGAAATAACCGCGCCGGATTCAATCGTGCCCGCGGGCCATCGCGCATGAATCCGGCACCTGCCGCAAACCCTGCCGTGCTCGACGCCTTGCACCAGTGGGCGCCCATCGTCTGGCTGCGTGTCCACCCCTATGCTTATCCGACGCTGGAGACGCTGCACATCGTCGGCCTGGCGCTGGTGTTCGGCAGCCTGTGGGTCGTCGACCTGGCGATCCTGGGCTGCTTGCGTGGCCTGGACGTGCGCCAGCTCGCGCGCCGGGTATTGCCCTGGACCCTCGCCGGCTTCCTGCTCGCCGCCGCTTCCGGGCTCACGATGTTCGCCACCAACGTGGCAGACCTGATCGACAACCCGGCCTTCGTGCTCAAGATGGGCTTGCTGTTCGCGGCCGGCACCAACGCCGCCGTATTGCATGCGCGCGGCCCGATCGACGCTGCGTCGGGAACCACGCGGCTGCAGGCGGGTCTATCGATCCTGATCTGGATCGCCGTGATCGCATGCGGACGCTGGATCGCCTATGTCTGAGCAAAGGATATCTACCATGCAACGTCGTCACATCCTCACCGGCGCCGGCAGCGCCCTCGCGCTTGCCACCATGCACCGCAGCGCCCTGGCCCATCACGGCTGGTCGAGCTTCGACCAGACCCGGCCGATCTACCTCGCCGGCAAGGTGAAGGCCGTCAAATGGCAGAACCCGCACGCCGAGATCGTCGTCACCGTGGCTGCCGACGCCGCTCTGCCGGCGAACCTGGCAAGCCTGTCGGTGCCGGCGCAGACCAGCAGCGTCGACGGCGCCAAGGTGCTGGCGGCCGCGCAGTTGCCCCGGCGCCGGGGCGACTGGACCATCGAGTTGTCGCCGATGACCCGCATCAACGCCTGGAAGGTGCCCCAGCCCAAGGTCGGCGATGCCGTGTCGGCCGTGGCCTATACCTTTCCGGATGAGAAAGGCGACATGTTCGCCAGGGTCGAATACCTGATCATCGACGGGCAGTTGTACGGGCTGCGCTCGAATCCGGCCTGACGCCGGGCATGGGCAGCGGCCGCGGGTTGCCCCCGCAAGCCGCTGTCAGATCCAGTACTTCGCCCGCACCAGCACGTCGCGCGGCCCGACCGGCGTCTGCACGACCAGCGTCGTGCCCGCATCCCAATACGCCGCCTCGACCATCGCGATGCCGATGTTGGTCTTGAAGTCGGGCGAATACGCGGCCGAATTGATGTTGCCGGCGTGTGTGCCGCCGGCCAGCAGCGGCCAGGGCTCGGTGCATGCCGGCAGTGGCTCGCCGGACATCTCCACCGCGCGCAGCTGGCGCTCGGGTTGCTGTTTTTCCAGCAACGCGTCGCGCGCACGGCAGGTCGGCACACGGTCGAGCTGCACGTACTTGCCCAGGTCGGCCTCGAACGGCGTGTTCTCCAGCGTCACGTCGTTGCCGTAGCTCAGCAGCCCGGCCTCGATGCGCTCGATGCCGTTCGGGCAGCCGGCGCGAATGTCCAGGTCTTCGCCCGCGGCCATGATGTGGTCCCACAAGGCCGGCCCGTGCTGGCTGCCGTCGACATAGATCTCGAAGCCGATCTGGCGCGACCAGCCCGAACGCGCAATCACCATGTCCTGGCCCTGGAAGTTGATCGTCTTGTGGCGGAAGAACCGCGTCTCGCGAATGTCCTGGCCGAACAGCCGCTCGACCAGGATGTCGGCCTTCGGCCCTTGAATGGCCAGCGGCGAGATATCGGGCTCGGACACCTGCACGTCCATGCCGAATCCGCCGGCCAGGCCCTTGTAGTAATACATCAGGTCGCTGTCGGCGATCGAGACCCAGAACCGGTCGGCGGCCAGCTTGAGCACGATCGGGTCGTTGATCATGCCGCCGTTCACATCGACGATGGGCACGTAATAACACTGGTCGGTCGCCATGCGCGAGAGGTCGCGCGGACTGGTCATTTGCAGCAGCCGCTCGGCGTCCGGCCCGCGCAGCTCGATCTGGCGCTCGCAGGCCACGTCCCACAGCTGCACCGCCGACTTCAGGTGGTGGTAGTCCTCCTCGACCGAGCGGAACACGGCCGGGAGCAACATGTGGTTGTAGACGGTGTAGGCCTTGACTCCCGCCGCCGTGACGCGGTCGGTGAAGGGCGTGCGACGGGTACGGCGCGAACGGGCGAGCAAGGGTGCATGCATGGGCGACTCCCGGAATGGGGGGATGAAAGGCGCCCCATCGCCGCCCGTGCGGACCGACATGCTGCGCTGTGCCGGCGGATTGTACGAAGCCCCCCGCCCGAAATTGTCAAGAAAGCGTCGTCGTTTGGTCACATCGCGTCCTTATACTGCCCGCATGTCATCGATCCGTCTTGTGTCTGTCACAAAACAATGGGCCAGTACCAAGGGCCTGGATGGCATCTCGCTGGACATCGCCGAAGGCAGCTTCTGCGTGCTGCTCGGCCCGTCGGGCTGCGGCAAGTCGACGACGCTGCGCGTCATTGCCGGCCTCGAGTCGGCCAGCAGCGGCCAGGTCTTCGTCAACGAGCGCGACGTCACCGCCTTGCCGCCGGCCGAGCGCGGCATCGCGATGGTGTTCCAGAACTACGCCTTGTTCCCGCACATGAACGTGGCCGACAACATCGGCTTCGGCCTGTCGGTGCGCAAGGTGCCGAAGACCGAACGCGAGCAGCGGCTGCGCGAGACCGCCCAACTGCTGGGCCTGGACAAGCTGCTCGAACGCAAGCCGTCCCAGCTCTCGGGCGGTCAGCAACAACGGGTCGCACTCGGCCGCGCACTGGTCGCACAGGCGAAGATCTGCCTGATGGACGAGCCGCTGTCCAACCTCGACGCCCAGCTGCGCCAGGAGATGCGCCACGAACTGCGCGAGTTGCAGCTGCGCCTGGGGCTGACCGTCGTCTATGTCACGCACGACCAGGCCGAGGCCATGAGCATGGCCGACCAGGTCGTGTTGCTCAACAAGGGCCGCATCGAGCAGACGGCGGCACCACGCCAGCTGTATGCGATGCCGGCCACCACCTTTGCCGCGCGTTTCATCGGCACGCCGGCAATGAACCTGCTGCGCCTGGAGCAAGGCAACATCGCCGGCAGCAGCGTCCATGTCGGCCATGGCGGCGCGACGCTGGGCGTGCGGCCGGAAGCGATCACGCTCGGTGGCGACGTGCCGGCCCGGGTCAGCAGCCTGGAATACCTGGGCTCGGACCTGGTGCTGCGCTGCGCGGTCGGTTCCGAGCAGATCACCGTGCGCACCGACGGCCGCTGCGAACTGCGGGCCGGCGAGCAGGTCCAGCTGCGCTGGGCGCGGCAGGAGCAGCATTTTTTCGACGCCGCGGGCAGCCGGCTCGACTGATTTTCCTCACGTCCACCACCACCGGAGAGATCCATGCACAGAAAAAGCTTCAACCGCCTGATCGCCGCCACCGCGCTGGCTGCCGCCAGCCTGCCGTTTGGCGCTGCCGCGCAGGCGCAGACCGAGATTTCCTTCTTCTACCCGGTCGCCGTCGGCGGCGCCATCACGGCCACCATCGACGGCCTGGCGGCCGACTTCACGAAGGAGAACCCGTCGATCAAGGTCACGCCGATCTACGCCGGCAGTTACCAGGACACCATCGTCAAGGCCCTGACCGCGCACAAGGCCGGCACGCCGCCGGTGACCTCGGTGCTGCTGTCCACCGACATGTTCACGCTGATCGACGAGGACGCCATCATCCCGTTCGACAACTTCGCCAAGAGCGCCGACGACAAGAAGTGGATGGGCAGCTTCTACAAGGCCTTCATGCTCAATAGCCAGACCGGCGGCAAGACCTGGGGCATTCCGTTCCAGCGCTCGACCATCGTGCTGTACTACAACAAGGAAGCCTTCAAGGCCGCCGGGCTGGATCCGAACAAGCCGCCGCAGACCTGGGCCGAGATGGCCGACTACGCGAAAAAGCTCACCGTCAAGGACGGCTCGGGCAAGGTCACGCAATACGGCATCCAGATCCCGTCCAGCGGTTTCCCGTACTGGCTGTTTCAGGCGCTGGCGATCCAGAATGACGTGGTCATGGCCAACGACGCGGGCAATGCGGTGAAGTTCGACGACCCCAAGGTCATCGAGGCACTGCAGTACTGGGTCGACCTGGCCAAGCAGGGAGTGCATCCGGCCGGCATCGTCGAATGGGGCACCACGCCCAAGGACTTCTTCGAGAAGAAGGTCGCGATGATGTGGACCACCACCGGCAACCTGACCAATGTGCGCAACAACGCCAAGTTCGACTTCGGCGTGGCCATGTTGCCGCAAGGCAAGCGGCGCGGCTCGCCCACCGGCGGCGGCAATTTCTACATCTTCAAGAAGTCCACGCCGGCACAACAGGAGGCAGCATTCAAGTTCGTCAAGTGGATCACGCATCCGGAACGGGCCGCGCGCTGGAGCATGGAGACCGGCTACGTGGCCACGTCCGAGGCCGCCTACCTGACCGACACGCTGCGCAAGTACGGCCGCGATTTCCCGCCGGCCCTGGTGGCGCGCGACCAGTTGCCCCATGCCTTGTCCGAGTTCTCCACGCATGACAACCAGCGCGTGACCAAGGCGCTGAACGACGGCCTGCAGGCCGCGCTGACCGGCACCAAGACGCCGGCCCAGGCGATGCAGGACGCGCAGCGCGAAGCCGACCGGCTGCTGCGCGGCTACAAGTGAACACGTACAGGGTCGTCACCACCCGTTCGCCCTGAAGCCGTCGAAGGGCCGCACGCCACGTTGCGGCCCTTTGGTCGTTCTCCGACGCCCCGCCCTTCGCGCTGCATTCCACCGTGACCGCAAGCTCCACCACCTCCGGCATCCGATCCGTGCACGCCTACCTGCTGTTGCTGCCGGCCTTCGTGTTGCTGGTCGCGTTCACGCATTACCCGGCGGTGGCCACGCTGATCGACAGTTTTTTCTCCACGCCCAAGGGCTCGCGCCCGGCGGTATGGGTCGGACTGGAGAACTACGAGGTCATGGCGAGTGATCCGGTGTTCTGGAAGGCGGCGACCAACAACCTGTGGTTCGCGCTGGCGACGATTCCCGCGTCGATCGCGCTGGCCCTGGTGATGGCCTTGTGGGTCAATGAACGCATCGCCGGGCGCGGCTTCCTGCGCATGGCGTATTTCACGCCCACCGTGTTGCCGATGATTGCCGTGGCCAACATCTGGCTGTTCTTCTACACGCCGTCCTACGGGTTGCTCGAACAGATCACGGGATTATTCGGCCTGCCGTCGCACAACTGGCTCGGCGACCAGCGCACGGCACTGGGCGCGGTCACCGTGGGGGCGGTGTGGAAGGAGGCCGGCTTCTTCATGATCTTCTACCTGGCCGCATTGCAGAGCCTGAACCCGAGCCTGCGCGAGGCCGCCGCCATCGAGGGCGCGTCGCGCTGGTATTTCTTCCGGCGCGTGCAGTGGCCGCTGCTGATGCCCACGACGCTGTTCGTCATGGTCAACGCCGTCATCAACGCGGTACGCATGGTCGACCACATCATCGTGCTCACCCGCGGCGGGCCGGACAACGCCTCCACGCTGCTGCTCTACCACCTGTACGAGGTCGGCTTCAAGTTCTGGGACACCGCCTACGCGGCGGCGATCACCGTCGTCTTGCTGGCGGTGCTGGCAACCGTCGCACTGGCGCAGTTCTTCCTGCTCGACCGCAAGGTGCACTACAAATGACGGTGCGTCCCAACCGGCTGGTCTACAACGATCCGACCTGGATCGACACGCTGGCCGCCTGGATGCTCGCCCTGCTGTGGATCCTGCCGCTGGCGTATGCGGTGTGGACCGCCTTCCATCCGTCCGAATACTCGACCCGCTTCGACCTGCTGGCGCCGCTGACGCTGGACAACTTCGCGCGCGCCTGGGAGGCCGCGCCGTTTGCGCGTTATTTCCTCAACACCATCATGCTGGTGACGATGATCCTGGCCTGCCAGCTGGTGCTCAGCACGCTGGCCGCCTACGCGTTTGCGCGTTACGAATTCGCCGGCAAGAACGTGTTGTTCGCGCTGGTGCTGGTGCAGCTGATGATCATGCCCGACATCCTGCTGGTCGAGAACTACAAGACCATGGCCACGCTCGGCGTGGTGGACACCTTGCTGGCCATCGGCCTGCCGTATTTCGCCTCCGCGTTCGCGATCTTCCTGCTGCGCCAGACCTTCATGGGCATACCGAAGGAGCTCGACGAAGCCGCGCGGGTGGAAGGCGCCAGCGCGATGCAGATCCTGTGGCGCATCTACATCCCGCTGGCACGGCCGGTCTACACCGCGTTTGCGCTGGTGTCGGTCAGTTTCCACTGGAACAACTTCCTGTGGCCGCTGATCATCACCAACAGCGTCGAGGCGCGCCCGCTGACGGTCGGCCTGCAGGTGTTCTCGTCCACCGACCAGGGCGTGGACTGGTCGGTGATCACCGCCGCCACCTTGATGACGTCGGCCCCGCTGCTGGTCGGCTTCCTGCTGTTCCAGCGCCAGTTCGTGCAGAGCTTCATGCGGGCGGGAATCAAGTGACGCCCGAGCCTGGCGGATGACAAGCCAGCCGCATGCAACACAATGGAGCGCAACCCTTTTCCGGAGAATCGAAACATGATGAACAAGAAAAACGTCGGCATGGTCGGCATCGGCATGATGGGACACGGCATCGCCAGCAACCTGCTCAAGCACGGCCATGCGCTGGCGGTGCTCGAACATGAAGGGAACCAGCCGCTGGACGCCTTGAAGGCTGCCGGCGCGCAGACCTTCACCAGCGCGGCCGCGCTCGCCGCGCGCTCCGAGGTGGTCATCCTGGTGCTGACCGGCTCGCCCCAGGTCGAAGCCGTGTTGACCGGCGCCGACGGCGTGCTGGCCGGGCTCAAGCCCGGCAGCGTGGTCATCGACTGTTCCACCGCCATTCCGTCATCCACCATTCGCATGGCCGAGGCCGTGTCCAAGGCCGGCAGCGCCATGCTGGACGCGCCGATGACCCGGACCCCGAAGGAAGCCGCCGAGGGCCGCCTGAACCTGCTGGTCGGCGGCGACGCGGCGCTGTTCGACGCGTGCCGGCCACTGCTGGCCTGTTTCGCCGAGAACATCACCCACGTCGGTGCCGTCGGCAGCGGCCACAGCATGAAGCTGCTGCACAACTACGTGTCGCTGGGTTCGGTGGCGCTGATCGCCGAAGCCGCCGCCTGCGCGCAGCGCAACGGCGTGGCGCTGGCTTATCCGGATGTCCAGGCCCTGCGCGCG
>CAXBDR010000214.1:0-8185 GCA_963974265.1 uncultured Rhodoferax sp. | reverse complement strand
GCACAGCTCGGTGCTAACCAGTTGAATTTGTTCAACTTTTAACCGGACACTACTGAGTTGAAATGACCGCTCATGTCGTGCCAGTGCCAGCCGGTCTCCTTGCCGAACGGCGCTATGGCCCGGATGTGGCGCGCGCCGATACGCCCCTGCGTGCTGGCAGCCAGCCCCAGGTCGCGGTATTCGACGTCGGCCCGCGGCCCGTCGCGGGTGAAAGCGGCATCGGACAACGCAACCAGGCCGAACAGCGAACGCGCCTCGTCGAGCCGCAACGGGCCCGGGTAGTTCGGCATTGCCTGGGTTTGCACGACTCGACCTCCTGCATCCATCAATTGCCACCCACAGGCGGCTGTCCCATCGTCCCGCAGACATGTTAACAAATTATCGGAACAGAGTTCCATCAATATTCTCAACCACCCCCATGGCGGCATTCGTCAGGCCATTGGCTGTCCGTGATCATGGCGCAATGCGCCTGCTGCACCAACCGCTGCGCGATACGTCAGGCCATTTCCTGCATCATGCAATATTAATAGAACGTTGTTCCACTAATGTGCTAGGATGACGTCATGACAGTCACAGGGGCATTGAAGCGACCAAACATCGTCTTCATCATCACCGACCAGCAGCGGCACGACACGGTGAATGCCGCAGGGTTTTCGCACGTGGAGAGCCCGAACCTCGACCGCCTGGTCCGCGAAGGTGTCTGCTTTTCGCATTGTTTTTCGACCGGGGCGTCGTGCGTGCCATCACGCGCGAGCCTGTTCAACGGCATGTACCCGCACACGCTGGGTGTGCTCGACAACGCGTCGACCTGGTGTCACTCCTGGGTGGAGAGACTGGCCGCCCATGGCTACACATGCGCCAGCATCGGCAAGATGCACACGCAGCCCATGGACGCGCCGGCAGGTTTCCATCATCGGACCGTGGTCGAAAACAAGGACCGCTCCATGGCCCGGCGTGGCCGCGACTTCGTTGATGCGTGGGACCGTGCGCTGCAGTCCGCCGGCCATGCAAAGCCGGGTTTGCCGACGTATCGCCTTTTGCCCGACTATCGGGAACGCATGGGCGCCTACGACTGGTCGTTGCCCGACCATCTGCACGCCGACAACTTCGTGGGCCAATGTGCCGTGGACTGGATCGCACAACACACGGACCCTGGCGAGCCCTTCTTCCTGCAGGTGGGATTTCCTGGCCCGCACCCACCCTACGATCCTCCGCAACCGTGGTCCGCGCTCTATCACGATCGCGACCTGAACATCCTGCCCGTTACGGACGCCGACCTGGCGGGCCAACCACCGCCATTCGTTGCGCTGCGCGAAAAACATGCGAACGGGGACCATGATGCCGCGCCGCACCGGATCCATGCCAGCGCTGCGATGCGTCATCGACAACGGGCGCACTACCTTGGAAACGTCTCGCTGATCGATGCGCAGGTCGGGCATATCATGGACACGCTGGCACAACGCGGCCATGGCGACGACACCCTGGTCATCTTCACGTCCGACCACGGGGATTGCCTCGGCGACCACGGCCATCTGCAGAAGTGGAACTTCTACGAACAATCGGTGCGGGTGCCGCTCATCGTGTGGGGTCCCAAGCTGCTGGCGGGCCGCGGCACGGTATCGGCACTGACGCAATGTTTCGACGTCGTCCCCGCCTTGTTGGAGCTGGCCGGTGTCGACACCCCCGAGTGGTTCGAGACGCGGTCTGTCTTGCCGGCACTCCAGGGCCAGCCGTTCAAGGGGCGTGAAGCGGTCTACTGCGAGCAGGGCCGCGACGTGGTCTTCCAGTTCGCCGACTTCGTATCGATGCTCAGGACGGATCGCTGGAAGCTCGTGCACTTCATGAACGAGGATTTCGGCCAGTTGTTCGACCTTCAGGCCGACCCACTGGAGAACCACAACCTGTGGTCCGACGCGGCGCACCAACGCAAACGAGACGAGCTGACAACGGCCCTGCACGCCTGGCGCCTGGCCAGCGCTTACACAACCCGCGACTGGACCGACTCCTTTCGCTGACCTACCCAGGAGATACACCATGCAATGGATACGAAACACGACTGTCATTCTGGCCACCACGGCTGCCCTGGCCTTGTCCCAGGCAGCCTCCGCGCAGGTCACACGCATCATCGTCGGCGGCCCTCCGGGCGGCAATACGGACATTGCCGCCCGGCTGGTCGCCGAAAAGCTCGGCCGGCAACTCGGCGGTTCGGTCGTGATCGAGAACAAGCCCGGCGCGGGCGGCACATTGGCCGCCGAACTGGTCAAGAATGCCAAGCCGGATGGCCTGACGATCGGCCTGATCACGGTTTCGAACGCCACCAACGAAACCCTGCAAGCCAGCAAGTCGTACAGCCTGATCGCGGACCTGGAGCCGGTGGGCCTGTACGCCTGGCTGTCGAACGTCCTGATCGTGCATCCGTCCATTGCCGCCACAACGGTGCCGGAGCTGATTTCGGCGCTCAAGCCGAAGTCACTCATCAACTTCTCGTCTGGCGGCATCGGCAGCCCCGGCCACTTGTCAGGTGAGACGTTCAAGCGCATGACAAGCCTTCCCATGACCCACATTCCGTACAAGGGCGCGCCCCCCGCCGTGCTGGCCGTCGTGACCAACGAGGTCAGCCTGATGTTCTCTACCGCGTCCGCCGCGCTGCCACAGATCAAGGGCAAGACGGTGCGACCGATCGCCGTGACGTCCACCGTGCGCCTGGCTGCCTTGCCGGACGTACCGACTTTTCTCGAGGCCGGCCTGACAAGTTTCGATGTGCGCGACTGGATCGGATTCGTGGTTCCCAAGGGTACCCCGGTCGACGTGCGCGAACGCCTGCACCGCGCATTTGCAACCACGTTTGCAGACCCGGAACTGGTCAGGCGCTTCGAGGAAAACACCATGGTGACCGCCTCGCCGCCGCTGGCGCCGGCGGCTTTCGGCGAGTTCCTTGCCGCCGACGTCGCCAAATGGGCCAAGGTCATCAAGGACGCCGGGCTTCAGCCGCAATGACCGCCACGACATCTTGAAGACACGTTGCGCCGGCGCACCGTTTCCATGCCGATCGGAACTTGCTGCATCTGCAGTGGACGACAGCAGCGACGTTCGGCGCAACTACACTCACGCTCACAATGAGACTAGTCAAAGGATTGCTGCACCGTTGCCTGGAAGTCCTTGAACTGTTGTCCCGGGATTCCCAATGGCGGCGACTGTCGGACATGGCAACGACGCTGGACCTGCCCAAGGGTCAACTGCACCGCCTTTTGGCGGAAATGGTGGATCTGGGATGGATCGAGCGCGACGCGGACACGGAACGTTACCGGCTCACACTGAAACTCGCCTTGCTCGGACAACAGTACTTGCGCGCAACCGGACTGCCGGGAATTGCGCAGCCTGTGCTCGACGAAGTCGCTAAACGATGTCGCGAATTGGTGCGACTCACCGTCTTGCAGAACGACGAACTGCACTGGATTGCGTCGTCGCAAGGCGCACCGACCGGCCTGATGTATCAGCCTGCGCTCAATGGCAAGTTGTGTCTCTATACGACCGCCAACGGAAAAGCCTGGCTGTCGACCCTTGAGGACAAGCTCGCACTGAAACTTGCGGTCAATGATGGGCTTGGAAAACCGCTGCCGGTCGGCCAACGCCATGGGCCGCAGGCACTGTTGGACGAAGACGCCTTGCTGCAAGACCTGGCATTGACGCGAAAACGTGGCTACGGCCTGGCCATCGAGGAAGCCGAACCCGGCGTCAAGGCCATCGCCGTCGTCGTGCGCGCACAGCACGATCAGCGCGTGCTCGGCACCATGAGCATCGCCGGTCCCCTCGTGCGCATGGGCCCGGAGCGCGACGCCGAGTTCCACGCCCTGTTGCTGCAGGCCGCCGGCACGCTGGCCCTCGTATGGCCGCACGACAACCTGCCACTGGCTGGAGCCGGCTGATGCGCCGAACCGATCCCGGGCCACGCCGGACACCCGCGCGTGCGGCACACCCCCTTGCAAGGAGACCGACATGAGCTTGTACGGACACGGCGCCGTGACCATCTGGCACGACCTGCTGCCGCAGGCCAAGGATGCGTTCTACGCCTGGCACAACCACGAACACATGCCCGAGCGGGTCGGCATACCGGGTTTCCGGCGCGGGCGGCGCTACATCGCCGTCAGCGGCGCCCCGGAATACTTCAACCTGTACGAGGCCGACAGCCCCGAGGTATTGGCGGGCCAGGACTACCTGAACCGCCTGAACGCACCCACGCCGTGGACCCGGGAAGTCGTGGTGTCGTTCCACCATGTCTCGCGGGCCATCTGCCGCGTGTTGTACAGCGCCGGCGTGGGTCAGGGCGGCACCATGCTGACGCTGCGTTTCGACCTTCCAGAGGCCACGGCCGATGGCGTCGCGCGCCTGCTGCGCCAGCAGGTGCTGCCGCCGCTCACCGACGCATCGGGCATCGTCGGCGTGCACCTGTGCCAGGCCGACGACAGCGGCAGCCGGATCGAGACCGCCGAGAAAAAGGTCCGCAATCAGGAAACTGGTATCCCGCGCTGGGTCCTGTTGATCGAGGGTATTGCCCCGGCGGCCGTCCAGGCTGCTGCCGACCACGTGCACCAGGCGCTGGCACGCGACGGCCAGGCGCTGGACGCGGTGCAGCAGGCCATCTACCAGCTCGAGGCCCAGCGCTGCAAGCATCCCTGGGGTTGACGGCCGTGCGCGCGGCGACCATGACGACACACAAGGAGCCACGATGAAAAAGGTTGTCTGGGGCGTGCTGGGCTGCGCAAAAATCGCCCGCGAGAAAGTCATTCCGGCGATGCAGGCCGCACAACACTGCGACATCCGCGCCATCACTTCACGTTCGCTCGAACGGGCACGGGCCACCGCGGACGACCTGGGCATTGACCGCGCCTATGGCAGCTACGAAGCCCTGCTGGCCGATCCGCAGATCGAGGCCATCTACAACCCCTTGCCCAACGATCTGCACGTGCCGCTGACACTGCAGGCCGCGCGCGCCGGCAAACACGTGTTGTGCGAAAAGCCCTTGTCCCTGGACGCGGCCCAGGCCGCGCAACTGCGGGAAGTCGCGTCGCGGGTGCACATCATGGAAGCCTTCATGGTGCGGTTCCATCCGCAATGGGAACACGTGCGCGCACGGCTGCGCTCCGGCGAACTCGGTGCGGTGCGCTCGATCCAGACCTGGTTCTCGTATTTCAACAACAACCCGGACAACATCCGCAACCACTTGCAGCAGGGTGGCGGCGCCTTGTACGACATCGGCTGTTATGCCGTGGTGACCGCGCGTTACCTGTACGGTTGCGAGCCCCGGCGCGTGATCGCACTGTTCGACCGCGACCCGCAGTTCGGCACCGACCGCACCGTCAGCGCACTGCTGGACTTCGGCGCCGGCCGGCGGCTGGTCTTCACGGCATCGACCCAGTGCGTGCCGTACCAGCGTGTCCAGGTGGTGGGCGACAAGAAACGCATCGAGGTGCGTATCCCGTTCAATGCGCCGGCCGGCAGGAGCACCGAAGTCCTGGCCGACGACGGCTCGGCGCTCGACGGCAGCGGCATCGTTGCGACCACCATCGCCGCATGCGACCAGTACGGCCTGCAGGGCGACGCGTTTTCGCAGGCGATCCGGACCCAGGCGCCGCTGCCATGGGGCGTCGACGACGCGGTGGCCAACATGCGGGTGATCGACGCCTTGTTCGCGTCCGAGCGGACCGGCGCCTGGGTCGATTTGGGATGACATCGGGCCGGCACGCCGGCCTGCGAACACACGGATGCACTTGACGCGGTAGCCGGGCATTTCGGCGCGTGCCCGGATCCACAGTCGGCACGACCTGCGGCCGCTGCGGCGTGTTGCAGATGGGTGAACGCCAAAGTCGAACGCAAGTCCCCCGAATGGGGGATATCGAACGGCAACGGCCGGATCACACTCCGTTACCAATTACCCAAAAGGATTGTCATGCGCGCTGCTTCTCGGTTCTTCAACCGGCGTCCAGTTGCGCTTGCAACGGCGCTGGTGTGTCTTGGCATGGTGCCGGCCTGGGCCGGCGTCAGCACCACCGGCGACTTCAGTGTCTATCCCGTCTTCATCCAACCGGGGCCGGGCGATACCGATCTGGGCAACAATTTCCTGGGGCTTGGCAACAACGGGGTCGGCAGCCTGCTGGTCGATGGCGGCTCCTTCCTGTCCGCGGCGGCGATCCAGTTCGGCAACGGCGGATCGGGTGTCGGGACGGGTGTGATCGATGGTGCCGGCACGCGTGTCAATCTCGTGGGCGACGGCAACACCAACCGGCTGGAAGTCGGCAACTGGGGCCGTGGCTCCCTGACGGTATCGGGCGGCGCCACCTTGGATGGCCGCGCCAGCAGTGCCGTGTGCCTGACCCTGAATCGCTGGTGCAACAACTTCGTCGGCAATGCGGCCGGCAGCGACGGCTTGTTCACCGTGACCGGCGCGGGCTCCAACGCCAGCTTCCTGCATGCGTTTGTCATTGGCGGACTGGCGGTGTTCCGGCCGCCCATCGAAACCTTCACATTCGGGACACCTGGCGCATCCACCCGCGGACGCGTCGAGGTGCTGGGCGGCGGCACGCTCACGACCGATAACGCCAGCATCGGCGTGGCACCGGGCGGCAGCAGCCCCCTCGGCACCGAACGCAGTTTCGCCGAAGTCCTGGTCGACGGCCCCGACTCGGTTTGGCGCATCACCGGCAACCTCGCGCACGGATTCGACTCTTTCGTGTCAACCGCCAACCACCGCAATGCCGTTGCGACGATCAGCCTGAGCAACGGCGGCATCATGGAGATCCAGGGTCCGCAGGGTCACGTCAATGGTGGCGGCATGAACCTGACCAACGGGGGCGGCCGGACCGACATGTCGATCAGCGGCAGTGGCTCCAGGCTGGCCTTCACCGGCGACGCAACCTACCTTCAGGTCGGCCGGCGCCTGGGCAGCGCCGTGTTGTCGGTGCTGGCCGGCGGCAGCGTGACCGGCGTGCAATATGTATCGGTCGGCCGCGACGGCTCCTTCGGCGAACTGATGCTCGATGGCGCAGGCTCGCTGCTGGCGGCCACCGGAACGGTCAGCGCGCAAGCCCGTGGCGGTGGCGCGACCTTGCCCTTCGTCGCCAGCATGGACATCGGCCGCAATGGCAACGGAACGGTCACCGTGCGCAATGGCGCCCGACTGGAAGTCACGGCCAGCGTGAAGGGCGACGGCAGCCCGGCCATCAGCCTGGGACGCGACGCAGCCTCATTCGGCCGGCTCACGATCACCGGTGCGGATTCGACCGTGTTGCTGTCGGCGCAATCGGTTCTGGCCGGTGGCGGCCCGGGTGAGGCCTTCAACCCGTTCATGCGGGTCGGCCGCGACGGCAGCGGCGAGTTGAACATCACCGAGGGCGGCAAGCTGCTGATCGACGGCCAGGCCGTACCCACGGTGGCCGACCCGCGCTACACCAGCCTGTATATCGGCGGCACGAATGCCGCGACGCCCGGTGGCAAAGGCATTGCCACCGTCGCGGGCCTGGGGTCGGAAATCCGCATGACCGGTTACGACACCGGCCTGAACATCGGCTGGGGTCCGCAGAGCTTCGGGCAGCTCAACGTCACCGATCAAGGCAAGGTCAGCGCCATCGGGGCCCAGGTGGGCAGCAGCGGCGGCACCGGCGTTCTCAAGGTGGACAACGCCATGCTGCAGTTCGAGGGGCAACAGGCCGGTGGCAACCGGTCGGGCGCCTACCTCGTCATCGGCGACGGCAATGGCATCGGTGTCGCCACCATCGCCAACGGTGGCATCGTCAACCTGGTCAACAACGAATCAAGCGGCGCCGGCGTCTATCTGGGTGGCACCGGCACCCGCCCCATGGGCGACGGCAGTCTCACATTGACCGGTGCCTCGCAGATCAACGTACAGGCCGCACCCGGCCTGGGCGTGGTACGGATCGGGCGGGACGGCAGCGGCCTGATGCGGGTGCGTGGCGGCAGCAGCGTCAACGTCGGCGATGGCAACCTGCTCGTGGCCAGCCACAACGGTGGGGACGGCACGCTGCTGATCAGTGAGAACTCCACCATCACCGCCGGATGGGTCGGCATCGGACGCAACAAGACCGACACCGGCGATGTCGACGGTGGCACCGGCACGGTGGTGCTGATCAACAGCACCTTGACGGCACCGACCATCGTCGTGGGCACCAAC
>CAXBDR010000213.1:0-8206 GCA_963974265.1 uncultured Rhodoferax sp. | reverse complement strand
CCGCCGCCAGCACCGCCAGCACACCATCGACGGCCGACACCCGGTCCGTCGCCACGCGCTTGCTTGCCGGATACGCGAGAAAGGCGATGGCCACTGCGAACGCCAGGTGCAACGAACGGATCGTGGCCTGGTTGAAGACCAGCACGCCGAGCCGCTCCGGCAATGGGGAGGCCACCCACAGCTGGAACACCGCCCAGGCCAGCGCCACCAGCACCAGCAAGGCCGCCGGCCGACCGGGCGGCCGGCGCGGACCGATGATGATGTCGGCCAGCCGGATGCGCCGTTGCGGCAACGCGTCGGCTCCGGGTGACGGGCCGGCTCCCGTCATGAACCCGCGAACCCGGGGCGGCGCCACCACCACCGCAGCCGCAGGTGCGTGCTTCGGGTGCAACGGGTGATGATCGAACGGCAATACATGGAGGCGACGTACCCCGGTTCTACCAGAGCCTTGGCGCTTGCGCCATGCGGATATGCCGCAGGCCCGATCGCTCCGCCATCTGCCGACACGCCATCTGCCGCACTGGCGGCTGCGACGGTTTTCTGCGACCATGGTCGCTGCGTCGTTCGGAACGTCGGCCGGCGCCAAGGAGATGACATGGTGGTACCAGACAGGTCCAGGCGACTCCCTCCGTTCGAGCCCCCCGGGCCCGGACCCTGGGCGCTGGACCTCGCGCATTTCCCGCGCCCGCTGACCCGGTATTTCCAGGACACCCACGCCCCGGCCTACCGCTTCGGCAGCCAGGAATTCGCCCGTTTCTACGGGCTGCTGATCGACGGCCTGCAGATCGCCTATGTCAATGGCTTCGCCTACCGCCAGCTGCTGCCGGTGCCGGAGTCGGAACTGCCGGCAAGGCTCGCGCGTGCGGCCCAGGTGTTCAAGCGCAGGCCCTGGCGCGAACAGCTGCACGACTGGGACAAGGTGCACAAGCCCGCGGCCATCCGCAAGCACCGCGAACTGCAGGGCATCGATCCGGATGCGCTGTCCGACGCCGCACTGGTCGACTACCTGACGACATGCCGCGACCACCATGCGGCCATGATCACCCAGCACATGCGCTACACCGCCGGCGCCTTGTTGCCCACCGGTGATTTCCTTGCCCATGCCGGCGACTGGAGCGGGTTGCCCGCCGCGGACCTGGTGGTCCTGCTCAGCGGCTCGGCCGATGTGTCGGCCGGCGGCTCCGACGAGATGCGCGTGCTCAAGGCCGCGTTCGCCGAGGACTCCGCCGCGCGCGAGGTGCTGGCGGCCGACGGCGACCCGGCCGACGTGCTGGCATCGAGCGGCCAGCCAGCCGAGGTGCTGGCACAGTTGCGAGCCTTGCCTGGCGAGGCGGGCAAGGCGGTCAACGGCTACCTGGACCTGGTCGGCTACCGCATCGTCGACGGCTTCGACATCGCCGAACCTTCCGCACTGGAGCTGCCCGACGCATTGCTGCGCGCGATCAACATCGCGGTCTTCGAGCCGATGCGGCCGGAGCGGGACCTGCAGGCCCGCACCGATGCCGTGCGCGAAAAGGTGCCGGCGTTGCGCCAGGGCGCCTTCGATGCCATGCTGGACGAAGCGCGTCACAGCTACCGCTTGCGCGACGAACGCGGCGTCTACAGCGACATCTGGGCAGCCGGACTGATGCGCCGCGCGGCGCTGGCCGCGGGGCGCCGGGTGGAGCGGCGCGGTCGCATCGCCGCGGCCACCCACATGCTCGACGCCACGCTGGACGAGATGTGCGCACTGGTTGCCGGCAAGGCCGGCCCCGATGGCGAGCAGCTCGCTGAACGGGCGGCCTACCGCGCACGCTACAGCGCCAAGGACGCACCGGCCACGCTGGGCTCACCCGCCGCCGCGCCGCCCGATCTCCAAGCCCTGGCACCACCGGTCGCGCGCGTGATGCGCGCCCTGCATGTGTCGCTCGACCACCTGTCCGGTGACTCGCAGGCGCAACACGCCGACACCGTGCTGTACGGCCTGGCCGCCAGCAAGGGTGTATACGAAGGGCCGGCCCGCTGTGTCTCCAGCTCGGCCGAGTTCGACCGCATCGTCAAGGGCGACGTGCTGGTCACCGAATCCACCAGCGAGGCGTTCAATATCCTGTTGCCGCTGCTGGGTGCCATCGTCACCGACAACGGTGGCCTGCTCTCGCATGCGGCGATCGTCGCACGCGAATACGGCATCCCCGGCGTGGTCGGCACGCGCGAGGCGACCGAACGCATCCGCGACGGCGCGCGCATCCGCGTCGATGGCGACGACGGAACCGTGACGGTGATGCCATGACAACAACCACCCACAAGAGCGCCGTCATGCTGGCCAAGGCGCACGGCACCGCCCTGTATGGCGCCAAGGCCGTGGGCCTGGGCGAGGCGGCGCGCAAGCGCCTGCAGGTACCGGCGGGCGTGGCGGTATCCGCCGACCTGGTCGAGGCGGTCGCCTCCGGCGATACCCGCGCGATCGCCCGTCTCGACAAGGCCGTCGCCGCACTCGCACCGCCATTTGCCGTGCGATCGTCGGCGCTGGACGAAGACGGTGCACGCGCCAGTTTTGCCGGCCAGCACCTGACCGTGCTCAACGTGCACCTGGCCGCCGACGTGGCCGACGCGGTGCGCGAAGTCTGGTGGTCGGCCAACTCCGACGCCGCCATCACCTACCGGCAGAAGGTCGGCCTGTTCGCGCGCCCGCGTGTCGGCGTGGTCGTGCAGACGCTGCTCGATCCCGAGGTCGCCGGCGTGATGTTCACCGAGAACCCGATCTCCGGTGCCGACGAACGCGTCATCGAGGCCAGCTGGGGCCTGGGCGAGGCCGTGGTCTCGGGCCTGGTCATTCCGGACCACATGCGGCTCGACCGCAGCGGCCGGCTGCTCGAGCGCCGCGCCGGCCGCAAGCACATCGCCGTGCGAGCCCTGCCCAGCGGCGGCACCTTCGAGGAGACCATGCCGCCCGGGCGCATCGAGCAGACCTGCCTGGACGAACCCCAGCTGCGGGCGCTGAGCGCTCTGGCGCTGCAATGCGAAAAGGTCTTCGGCCCGCGGCGCGACATCGAATGGGCGTTCCAGGAAGGCACGTTGTATCTGCTGCAATGCCGCGCCGTGACCACTGGCGACAAGGCGCCGCGCGACGGAACCGCTCCCGCACCGCCGGCGCGCGATGCGACCACGGCACTGCAACGCGTCGGCCTGTTTGCCGACATGGACCGGCGCCAGGCCGAGCAGATCGCGCGCCTGCTCAAGGAGCGGCGCTTTGCCCGCGGCGAGACCGTCATCGTCGAAGGTTCGGGTGGCGCGGCGGTCTACCTGATCGCCTCGGGCGAGGCGACGGTCTCGCACGGCGGCACCCAGATCGCCACGCTAGTCCCGGGCGACCATTTCGGCGAGATCGCGCTGATCGACGGCGGCACCCGCTCGGCCACGGTCACTGCGGCCACCGACCTGGTGTGTTACGGGCTCACGTTCTGGGAGTTCCGCCCGCTGGTCGAGCGCAATGGCACCATCGCCTGGAAGTTGCTGCAGGCCCTGGCGCGGCGGCTGCGGGCGGCGGAACAGGGCTGAGCCGCGCAGCGCGGAGCGCGCCTGCAGCGCTAGAATCGCAAGCCTGCAATCTGCACCGGAGAGTTCCACCCATGCGCCTGTGAGACACGCCGCCCGGCACCGCCGGACGGCCGACAACCGTGACCGAGCCACCCCTGTTGGCCCGGTTGTCCCGTGTCCTCGCACCAGGAGCCTCGCATGGCTGCACAACCCGATCGCCGCATCTCCCTGCATGGAGTCGGCCACATCCTGCCCGACGGGCGGGTTCTTTTCGACAACATCACGGAAACCCTGCAAGCCGAAACGGTCGCGCTGATCGGCCGCAACGGCTGCGGCAAGTCCATGCTGGGCCGCATCGTCGCCGGCCTGCTGGAGCCCAGCCGCGGCCGGGTCGAACACCACGCCAGCGTACGGCATGTGGCGCAGGACGATGCGGATGCGCCGGCACGCCACCGCAGCCTGGCCGAACTCGCCGACCTGCATCGGCCATTGGATGCCTTGCGCCGGCTCGAGCGTGGCCAGGGCGACGCGGCCGACGTCGTGACCGTCGGCGAGCGCTGGGACCTGGAATCACACTGGCAAGCCCTGCTCGCGCACGCCGGCCTCGACGAGGCGATACACGCACCCGCCACCCTCAGTGGCGGCCAATGCCGGTGGTTGCGACTGATGGGAGCCTTGCACAGCGATGCCGACCTGCTGGTGCTCGACGAGCCCGGCAACCACCTCGATGCGCCACACCACGCGGCCTTGCGGGCGGCCATTGCCGACTGGCGGACCGGCTCGCGCGCATTGCTGCTGATCAGCCATGACCGCCACCTGCTGGCCGATGCGGACCGCACGCTGGAACTGACCCAGGGCGAGCTGCGCCGCTACGGCGGCGGCTGGGCCCTGGTGCAGCAACAACGCGACACGCAGCTGGCCGCGGCGCACGACCGGCTCGCGCATGCGCGGCGCACGCGCGCACGCGCCCAGACGCAGATGCAGATGCAGGCCGAACGCGCCGCCCGCCGGCAGGCACGGGGGCGGCGCGAACGCGACACCGGCAGCCAGGGCCGGATGTTGCTCGACGCGCGGCGCGAACGTGCCGAGTACTCCCTTGGCGCATTGCGGGATCGGCACCGGCAACGCAGCACCACGCTGCACCAGGACGTCACCGACGCCTGGCACGTACTGGCCGAGGACCTGCAGACGCCCTGCTTCCCGCGCCAGTTGCAGGCCGTGCCAGCCCATCGCCCGGTACTGGTACTCGACGGTCTGGTCGGCCCATGGGCCTGGCAACACGCGCTGGATCTGTGCCTGCAAGGCCCTGCCCGGATGCAGTTGCGCGGACCGAATGGCTGCGGCAAGTCGACGCTGCTGCGGATGATCGCAGGCAGGCTGTCGCCGGCAAGCGGCGCGTGCCGCACCCCCTTGGGCGCCGCGCTGCTCGACCAGTCCCTGGGCCTGCTCGATCCGCAGCGCGACCTGCTGGTCCAACTGCAGGCCGCGGCGCCGGGCGTTGACACGGCGCAGTTGCGCCAGCACCTGGCCCAGGCCGGCCTGGGGCCGGACCGGATCCTGCGACCCGCGGGCACGCTCAGCGGTGGCGAACGCATGCGCGGCGCACTGCTGTGCGCCACCATGCGCCTGCCGACACCGGGACTGCTGTTGCTCGACGAGCCGACCAACCACCTGGACCTGGCGGCCATGCAGGCGCTCGAGGCCATGCTCACGTCGTGGCCCGGGGCCTTGGTATTCGTGTCGCACGACGAGGTCTTTGCCCGGGCGCTGCGACCGACCCACGTGCTGGGGCGCTCGATCACAGGCTGGGAGATCGCGTCCGGCTGACGGGCCTGCACGGCGGATCCGCCCGCCCGTCATGGCGCGCGCGGTTCCGGCGTCAACACGGTGTTGTGCATTGCCGACAGGAAGCAGCCTGCCTGCCAGCCCTGGCAGTCGAGGGCTTGCGGCTTGACGCATATCAAAGTAGAAGTGTCGATGGGCGTGTCGCCATCGCGTCGGGCGGCCATTCGATCGAACGGGCAACAAGGAGGATGGTTCATGGAACTGCTCGAGAAAATCTTCAACGTCATCGGCGACCTCACCTGGGGCTGGGCGCTGATTCCGTTTCTCGTCGTGCTTGGCCTGTTTTTCACGATGGCCACCGGCTTCGTGCAGCTGCGCTATTTCGTGCGCATGTTCCGGGTGCTGGCGGGGCAGAACGAATCGGCCGACCCGAACGCGATCTCCGCGCGCGAGGCGTTGCTGGTGTCGGTGGGCGGGCGGGTCGGCGGCGGCAACATCGCCGGCGTCGCGGTGGCGATCACGCTTGGCGGGCCGGGCGCGGTGTTCTGGATGTGGGCCATCGCCGCCGTCGGCATGGCCACCAGCCTGATCGAATGTTCGCTGGCGCAGCTGTACAAGCGCAAGGAAGAAAACGGCGACTTCCGCGGCGGGCCGGCACGCTCCATCCTGTTCGGACTGGGCGCGGACTACAAGTGGCTGGCGGTGTTGTATGCGGTGTGCCTGATCGCCTCGTTCGCGCTCGGATTCAATGCCTTCCAGGGCAATACCGTGGCCGGCGCCGCGCTCGACAGCCTGGGCATCGAACGTATCTGGACCGGCATCTTCCTGGCCATCGGCACCGGCCTGATCGTCTATGGCGGCATCCACCGCATCGCCAAGGTGGCCGATGTCATCGTGCCGGTGATGGCCTTCGGCTACATCCTGCTGGCGCTGCTGGTGATCGCCATGAACATCGGCGAACTGCCGGGCGTGATCCGCTCCATCTTCGCGAACGCCTTCGGCTTCGAGGAGGCGGTCGGCGGCGGCATGGGCGCGGCGCTGGCGCAGGGACTGCGCCGCGGCCTGTTCTCGAACGAGGCCGGCCTGGGCTCGGCCCCCAACGTGGCGGCCACCGCCGACGTGCGCCACCCGGTCAGCCAGGGCATCACGCAGTCGCTGTCGGTGTTCATCGACACCTTCGTCATCTGCAGTTGCACCGCCTTCGTGATCCTGCTGGGCAAGGTCTACGTGCCCGGCGCCGAAGGCATCGACGGCGTCGCGCTGACGCAGCAGTCGCTGGTGTCGCACCTGGGCGAATGGGCGCAATACGCACTCACGGCGGCCATATTGCTGTTCGCGTTCAGCTCCATCATCTACAACTACTACCTGGGCGAGAACGCGATGTCGATCATGACAAACAAGGCCTTCGCCGTGCACGGGCTGCGACTGGTCGTCGTGGGCATCGTCTTCATCGGCGCGGTCGCACCGGCGGCCACCGCGGTGTTCTTCTTCTCCGACCCGATGATGGGCATCCTGGCCGTGGTCAACCTGCTGGCGCTGATGATGCTGTTCCCGACCGCCAAGCGGCTGATCGTCGACTTCCGCGAACAACTCGCCGCCGGCGTGGCGCGCCCGGTGCTCGACCCCGACAAGTTCAAGGACCTGAACATCGACCGCAACGCCTGGACCGGCAAGGACCCGGACGCGGCGCCGCGCCGGCGGTGAAGGCGGCCGTCGCCTTCCGATACAGTCGCGGCGGTCCTTGGCCGCGGGTGCCGGATCGAACGGAGAAACCCTCGTGAACTACCAGTCGCTGTTGCAGAGCATCGCCACCGAGGTCGCGCCGATGATCGGCCAGGGCAAGGTCGCCGACTACATCCCGGCCCTGGCCCGGGTGCCGATCGCGCAGTTCGGCATCGCGCTGCGCACCATCGATGGCCACACGGCTGCCGCCGGCGACGCCGACACGCCGTTCTCGATCCAGAGCGTGTCCAAGGTGTTGGGACTCACGCTTGGCCTGCAGGCCATGGGTGCGTCGTTGTGGGAGCGTATCGGCCGCGAGCCCTCGGGCAGCGCCTTCAACTCGCTGGTGCAGCTCGAGAGCGAACGCGGCAAGCCGCGCAACCCGTTCATCAATGCCGGCGCCTTGTGCGTGGCCGATCGCTTGCTCAGCGCACATGCCGAACCGGCGCGCGTGTTTGCCGAACTGGGCCGCAAGCTGCACGGGGCATCGTTCGTGTTCGACGAAGAGGTGGCGCAGTCCGAACGCCAGACCGGTTTTCGCAACGCGGCGCTGGTCAACTTCATCAAGAGTTTTGGCCAGATCGACAACGACGTCGAGGACGTGCTCGCGCTGTATTGCCACCAGTGTTCCATCGTGGCCACGTGCACGCAGCTGGCCCATGCCTTCGGCTACCTGGCCAACGGCGGCGAACAGCCCGGCACCGGCGCACGCATCGTCGACCGCGAGCAGGCCAGGCGCATCAACTCGGTGATGCTGACCTGCGGCACTTACGACGCGGCGGGCGAATTCGCCTTCAAGGTCGGCATCCCGTGCAAGAGCGGCGTCGGCGGCGCCATCGTCGCGGTCATTCCGGGCGAGATGGTGTTGTGCGCCTGGTCGCCGGGGCTCGACGAGACCGGCAACTCGGTGGTGGCGCGGCGGGCATTGGAGCTGTTCGTCACGCGCACCGGCTTGTCGGTGTTCTGAGGCCGGCCCGGCTTCGCGGCCACGGCGCGCAAGCGCCGCGCCGCCCGGCCTCAGTCGCCCCTGTCGCCCTTGTCGCCCTTGTTGCCGAACAGGTCGTCGAAGGCCTGCCCAGCGTCAGGCCCGCCGCCGGACTTCTTCGGCGTGCCTTTCGGGTATTCCTCGGCGATCCGGTCTTCCCAGTAGGCCGCCGGGTTCGGCGCCGCGCACAGCCGGCGG
>CAXBDR010000212.1:0-8239 GCA_963974265.1 uncultured Rhodoferax sp. | reverse complement strand
TCTCGCGCAGCGCGTCCGACAGAGCAATCAGGTCCTTGTCGCGCAGCGGCGCGAGGTGGTTGGTACCCCGCAGCAGCAGCGGCGCGACGATGTGCAGCGCACGCGACGGCAGGTTCGCCACGAGGTCGCGCAAGGTGGCCGCGGCAAGATCGAGTTGCACCCGGATCGCCGCGCGTGCGAATGGCAACATGGCCGGGTCGGCCTCCACCTGGTAACGCCACACGGATGCGCTGGCCATGTACAGGTGCGACAACACGTCGCCCAGGCGGGCCGACAACAGCTCCATGCGCTTGAGCCGCCCGCCGAGCAGGCCCATCGCCAGGTCGGCCATGAGCGCGTATTTGGCCGATACCCGCGCGATCAGGCGCGCCTCGTCGGCCAGCTCCGGCGGCGGCGTGCCGAGCGCGCGCGGATGCCACAGGCAGGCACCCAGGTTGCGCAGCACATGGCCGCCATGCCCGAGCAGTGCCGCCCCCAGCGCGGACGCGTCGCGCGCCTGCACGGCATTCATCTCGTCCAGCACGAAGGGATGGCACCGCAAGGCCCCCTGCCCGAAGATGATCAGCGCCCGGGTCAGGATGTTGGCACCCTCCACCGTGATCGCGATCGGCGCGTGGCGGTAGGCCACGCCGAGCAGGTTCTTCGGCCCGGCGATGATGCCCTTGCCCCCCAGGATGTCCATGCCGTCGTTGATCGCACGCCGGCCCGCCTCGGTCAGGTGGACCTTCAGGATGGCGCTGGCCACGCTGGGCCGCTCGCCCTGGTCCAGCACCGCCGCGGTGTAGCGCCGCGCGGCATCGCTGGCATAAAGCTCCACCGCCATGCGCGCGATGCGTTCGGCCACCGCGTGGAAACGGCTGATCTGCAGGCCGAACTGTTCGCGGATGCGGCCGTATCCCACGGTCACGAACACCGAGGTCTGCTGCAGCGCCGCGCCCAGTGCCGGCAGCGAGATCGCCCGTCCCGCGGCCAGGCTCTCCATCAGCATGCGCCAGCCCTGGCCCACCATGGGCTCGCCGCCGATCACCCAGTCCATCGGCACGAACACGTCCTTGCCGCGGATCGGACCGTTCATGAAGGCCGAGTTCATGGGCCGGTGCCGGCTGCCGATGTCCATGCCCTCGGTGGGCACCGGCAACAACGCACAGGTGATGCCCAGCTCGCGTTCGCCTTCCGGACGCAAAGGGTCGACGGCATGGAATGCCAGCCCGACCACCGTGGCCACCGGCGCCAGCGTGATGTAACGCTTGTCGAACTGCACCAGGAAACCCCGTACCGGCTTGCCGTCGATGACGCGCTCGGTCAGCACGCCCCGGTCGGGGATCGATGCGGCGTCCGAGCCGGCATACGGCGAAGTCAGGCCGAAACATGGCAGGTCGCGGCCATCGGCCAGGCGCGGCAGGTAGTGCTGCTTCTGGACCTCGGTGCCGTAGTGCTGCAGCAACTCGCCCGGGCCCAGTGAATTGGGCACCATGACCGTGACCGCCGCCGCCACGTTGACGGTGGCGATCCGGGTCACGACGGCCGCGTGCGCGAAATGCCCGAAGCCCAGGCCGCCGAATTCCTGCGGAATGATCATGCCGAAGAAACGCTTGTCGCGCATGTACTGCCAGACCGCGGGCGGCAGGTCGCGCGCCTGGTCGATCGCGTGATCATCGAGCATCGCGATCAAGCTGCGCACCTCGTGGTCCAGGAAGGACTGCTCGGCCTGCGTCAGGTGGTTGGGCCCGGTCGCGGCGAGCACGTCGAAATCCGGGCGGCCGGCAAACAGCTGGCCTTCGAATCCGACCGTGCCGGCCTCCAGTGCGACCCGTTCGGTGTCGCCCATCGGCGGCAGGGCATTGCCAAAGGGTTTCATCGCCAGGCGGCCGATCCAGTGCGACAACGGCATAAGGGACTCCTTGCATCGAGCGAGTACGGCACGCAACATGCCGACATCCGCCGTCAAACCTTAACACCGGGCCGGACCAAACACCTGTGCGCGATCAAGCCGCTGGCGTGTCAGCGCAGATGCCGTCGACACGGGCGCGCCGGCGCGGACCCTGGCCGCCGGGGCTGCGCGGACACCGCCTCAGTCCGGCTCGCGCGGTGGCGCACGGCGCAACTCCAGCACGCCACTCTTGAGATGCAGGTCGCGCTGCGGGAACGGGAATTCGACACCCTCGCGCTGGAAGCGATCGTAGATCGCGAAATTGAGCTGGCTGATCAGCCGGCCCTTGCGGTCGACCAGGCTGGCCGACCAGGCACGCAACTCGAACTGCAGGCCATCGTCGCCGAAGGCCATGAACCGCACGGCCGGCGGCGGGTCCGCCAGCACGTCGGCATCGGCGGCCGCCAGTTCCAGCAGGATGCGTTCGACCTGACGGGCATCGCTGCCATAGGCCACGCTGACCGGAATGCGAAACCGCACCTTGTCGTCGTTGTATTTCCAGTTGATCACGTTTTCGGTGATGAACTTGGAATTCGGCACAATCACCGCGATGTTGTCGTTGCCCAGCACCGTCGTGCCGCGCGCACCGATCTCGATCACGTTGCCTTCGACGTCGTCGACGACGATGCGGTCGCCGATCTTGATCGGGCGCTCGAACATGATGATGACGCCGGCGATGAAGTTGCTCACCACGTTCTGCAGGCCGAAGCCGACACCGATGCCGACGGCGCCGGCGATCACGTTGAAGGTTGTCAGATCGATGCCGGCGGTCTGCACGATGGCCATCAAGCCGACCAGCAGCACCACGTACCGTGCCAGCGTACCGGCCGCCTGCCGCGCGCCGACGTCGAGCCGCGACTGCAGCAGGGGACCGTTGGCCAGCCACAACTGCACGCGGCGCGCCAGCCAGAACAGCAGCACGAACAACACCAGCAGGTAGACCAGCGACCAGATCGTCACCTGGGTCTCGGCCGTCTTGATGATCGGCCACTGCAGCGCGTGATACACCTGCCGCAGGAATTCGACTATCTGCTCCATCGCGGTCTCCAGCATGCCAGCGGCCCGGCTCGCAGGCGGATCACAACAACAACACTGTCGCCAGGCCCAGGAAGGCGAAGAATCCGATGACGTCGGTCACCGTCGTCAGGATCACGCTGCCCGCCAGTGCCGGGTCGATGCCCAGCCGATCCAGTATCAACGGTATTGTCAGTCCGGCCAACGCGGCGCACAGCAGGTTGATCAGGATGGCAGCCCCAAGCACGGCGCCGATGCCCCAGTCGCCGAACCAGGCCACGGCCAGCAAGGCGATCACGACCGCCCACAGGATGCCATTGAGGACGGACACGCCGACCTCGCGGTTGAGCAGGATGCGGATGTTGCCCTTCTGCACCTGGCCCAGCGCCAGGCCGCGGATCACCAGCGTCAACGTCTGGCTGCCGGCGATGCCGCCCATGCTGGCAACGATGGGCATCAACACGGCCAGCGCGACCAGCTGCGACAAGGTGGCCTGGAAGCGCCCGATCACCCATGCGGCCAGGAAGGCGGTGACCAGGTTGATGCCCAGCCAGACCGCGCGCCGGCGCGAGCTCACCAGCACCGGCGCGAACATGTCGGCCTCGTCGTCCAGGCCGGCCATCTGCATCATCGTGCGGTCGGAGTTCTCGCGGATCAGGTCGACCACGTCGTCGACGGTGATGCGCCCGATCAGCCGGTTGTTCGCGTCGACCACCGGCGCCGACAACAGGTCCAGGTCCTGGAACATGCGGGCCACGTCGGCGCTGTCGGTGTCCACCGGAATGCCGGCGATGTCGGTCTGCATCAGCTCGGACACCCGGCGCGTGGGAATCGCGACGATCAGCGCGCCCAGGCGCAACGCACCGCGGTAGTGGCCCTGGCGATCGACCACCATCAGCATGTCGGTCTGTGGCGGCAAGGACTCGAGCAGGCGCAGGTAGCGCAGCACGGTGCCAACCTTGACGTCGGCTCGCACCTCGATCGCGTCGGCGTTCATCAGGCCGCCGGCCGAGTCCTCCGGGTAGGACAACATCGACTCGAGCTGTTCGCGCCGGCTGCCGGTGGCCGACTGCATCAGGCGGCTGCCCAGCTCGGCCGGCAGGCCCTGGATCAGATCGACCAGGTCGTCGAGCTCCAGATGCTGGGCCGAGGCCACCAGGTCCTCCAGGTCGAGTTCACCGGCCAGCGCGTCGCGGATCTCGTCGTGCAGGTAGGTCAGCACCTTGCCCGTGCGGTCGGTGTCGACCATGCTCCAGACCGCGCTGCGCTCCTCGGGCGGCATGGCCTCGAGCAGGCCGGCGACCTTGGCCGGATGCATGCGCCGCAAGGTCTTGGCCACCCGCTTGAGCCGGCCGGCGCCGAGCGCCTTGCGCACCGCGTCGAGATGGTTCACGCCGCCCTGTCCCTGACCCTGCCGTCGTTCGGCCTGCTGCTCCGCCTGTTCGGCGGCCGTGTCCTCGCGCGATTCGCCGGCCAGCTGCCCGCTGAGCAGCTGGTTCAGGTGCGGCTGGATGCGCGCCTCCAGGCTCGGCTCCGCCTGCTGCCACAACGCGATCCGCTGGTCCGCATCCAGCATCTCGAGCAAGGCGGCGGTCTTGGCCGGATGCATGCGTGCGAGGAACTTGCGCACCCGCTTGTTGCGGCCCTCCGACAAGGCCTGCACGATCTGCTCGATGTCGGTCGGCGCACGTGGCGCCCCGGGGCGGTTGGGGTCGTGTTCGTCCATCACAGTGGCCAGATCAGCAGCAACATCGGAATGCTGACAGCCGCCACCAGTGCCTCCAGGGGCAGGCCCAGGCGCCAGTAGTCGCCGAAGCGGAAACCGCCGGGGCCCAGGATCAGCGTGTTGTTCTGGTGGCCGATCGGCGTCAGGAAGGCGCAGGATGCACCAATGGCCACCGCCATCAGGAAGGCGTCGGGGCTGGCGCCCAACGCGGCGGCCGTGCCCAGCGCGATCGGGCACATGACGGCCGCGGTGGCGGCATTGTTCATCAGGTCGGACAGGAACATCGTGATCACCAGTATCAACGACAACCCGACCACCGCATTGCCCTGCGCGACGTTGTCCAGGAAGAAACGCGCGATCAGATCGGCCGCGCCGGTCGTCTCCATGGCGCCGGCTACCGGTATCAGGGCGGCCAGCAGCACGATGACCGGCCAGTCGATGGCCTCGTAGACGGCACGCAGCGGCACCGTGCGCAAGGCCATCGAGGCCAGCACGCCGAGTGCAAACGACACGGCCGCCGGCAACAGGCCGAGCGCCGCGGCCGCCACCGCGCACACCATGATGGCGCCCGCGGTCCAGGCCTTGCGCGGGCTGGGGATGCGCAAGGCGCGCGCGGCCAGCGGAACACAGCCGTGTTCGGCGGCGAACTCGGCGATCACCTCGGGCGAGCCTTGCATCAGCAGCAGGTCGCCGGGCCGGATGGCCATCGCACGCAGCCGGCGCATCGAGCGTTGCCCCTGGCGCGAGAGGGCCAGCAGGTTGAGTCCGTAAATGGTGCGCAACCGGATGTCGCTGGCCGAGCGGCCATCGAGCAACGAGCCCGGCAAGACCGCCAGTTCCATCAGCACGATCTCGGCCGACGCGCCGGACTTGTCCGCCGGCTTGTCGTCGGCGTCGCCGCCGTCCGTCGCGCCGTTCCCGGACAACGGGGCCGCTGCGCCGCTGGCCGCCACCACCGCCGCCTCGGCGGCATGGCTGGCAGCGGCATGGGCCGTCGCCGGCGCAGCGGCGTTGGCGTCCACGGTCGCCGCCGGGTCGTCCACGCCGGGCTCGGCGTCGGTCGGGCTGTCTTCGGCCGACGGCGGTCGCATCGCCTCCTCCAGCTTCAGGCCGAACGACGACAGGACTTCGGCCAGCGACTCGGCGTCGGCCTCGATGACCAGGATGTCGCCCTCGCGCACGCGCCGGCTCGGATTGGGCGCGAAGACCCGCACCTCGTTGCGCACCAGGCCCACGACCTGCGCGCCGGCCGCGTCCAGGGCCCGATCGAGTTCGCGCAGGGTCTTGCCCTCGGCCTTGCTGCCCGGCTTCACGCGGGCCTCGGTCAGGTAGGCGCCGGTCTCGAAACCCTCCATGCCCGACTGCTTGCGCACCGGCACCAGCCGCCAGCCGACCAGCACGACGAACACCACGCCCGCGACGGCCACCGCCAGCCCGATGGGCGTGAAATCGAACATGCCGAAACTGCCCAGGCCGGCCTCGGCCCGGAAGCCGGCGACGATCAGGTTGGGCGGCGTGCCGATCAGCGTCGTCATGCCGCCCAGGATGGTGCCAAAGGCCAGTGGCATCAACACCTGGCCGGGCGCCATGTCCAGCCGCTTGGACAGCTGGATCGCCACCGGCATCAGCAAGGCCATGGCGCCGACGTTGTTCATGAAGCCCGACAACACCGCACCCAGGCCGATCAACGCACCCATGCTCGCCATGGCGCCGGCATTTTTCGGCAATGCATGGCGGGCCAGCGCATCCACCGCTCCCGACAACTGCAGGCCGCGACTGAGCACCAGCACACAGGCCACCGAGATCACGGCCGGATGGCCAAATCCCGAAAACGCATCAGCCGCCGGCAACAGGCCGGTCAATACGCAGGCCAGCAATGACCCGGCCGCCACCATGTCGTGCCGCCAGCGTCCCCACAGGAACATGGCGACCGTCAGCAGCAGGATGACGAGGATCAGGGACTGGTCGTTGATGAAACCGTTCATGGCGTGCAACGCGGACAGATCACACGCGCCGATCGGCTACGGCCATGACGGGCGTGCCGGTCGCTCAATGGGCGCTGGCGCCGATGCGGGCGTCCGGCTTGACCTGCTTCAACAACTCCAGCATCGCAGCCTGGATGCGCTCGAGCGCCGCCTCGGTATGGCCTTCGAAACGCAGCACCAGCACCGGCGTGGTGTTGGACGAGCGCATCAGGCCGAAGCCGTCCGGCCAGTCCACACGCAGGCCGTCGATCGTGTTCACCGTCGCCTGCGGGCCGAAATCCGCCAGCGCCACGGCCTGGCGCACCAGCTCGGGCGCCTCGCCTTCGGCGCAGGCCACGTTGAGTTCGGGCGTGGAAAAACTCGTGGGCAGGTCGTCGAGCAACACGTTCGCATCGGGCACCTGGCTGACGATCTCGAGCAGCCGGCAGGCGGCATAGGTGCCATCGTCGAAGCCGTACCAGCGCTCCTTGAAGAAGATGTGGCCGCTCATCTCGCCGCCGAACGGCGCGTCGACCTCCTTCATGCGGGCCTTGATCAGCGAATGGCCGGTCTTGTACATCAGCGGCTTGCCGCCGGCGGCCTCGATGGCCGGCGCCACGCGCTGCGAGCACTTGACGTCAAACAGGATGGTGCCGCCCGGCACCCGCGACAAAACGTCGCGCGCGAACAGGATGATCTGCCGGTCCGGATAGATGTTGTTGCCCTGCCGGGTGACGATGCCCAGCCGGTCGCCGTCGCCGTCGAAGGCCAGGCCGAGTTCCGCGTCGCCGGCGGCCAGGGCCGCGATCAGGTCGCGCAGGTTCTCGGGCTTGCTCGGATCGGGATGGTGGTTCGGGAAATTGCCATCGACCTCGCTGAACAACTCGGTCACCTCGCAGCCGATCGCGCGCAGGATGGCGGGCGCCGACGCACCGGCCACGCCGTTGCCGCAGTCGACGACGATCTTGAGCGGACGCGCAAGGCGGATGTCCGACACGATGCGCGCGGTATAGGCCTGCAGCACGTCGTGCTGGCGCACCGAACCGCCGTCTCGCAGCTTCCAGCTCTCCTCGTTCATCATGCGCCTGAGCGCCTGGATGTCCTCGCCGTAGATGGCGCGCCCACCCATCACCATCTTGAAGCCGTTGTAGTCGCGCGGATTGTGGCTGCCGGTGACCTGGATGCCGCTGGAGCACACGGTGCTGGCCGCGAAATACAGCATCGGCGTGGTCGCCATGCCGATGTCGATCACCTCGATGCCCACGGCCGCCAGGCCCCGCATCAATGCACCCGCCAGGCCCGGGCCGCTGAGCCTGCCGTCGCGACCCACGGCCACCGTGGTCTCGCCCTGGGCCAGCGCGATGGTTCCGAACGCCTTGCCGATCCCTTCGGCGATGTCCTCCGTGACCGTGCGGGGCACGATGCCGCGGATGTCGTAGGCCTTGAAGATCGACGCGTCTGTCTGCATGCTGCTGCTCCCGGTAATTGTCACAGGGACCGCCAAGGGCCCGAAGAAATTGTAAGCGCCGACTCACGGCGCACCCGAGCAGCGCGGTCGGGATTCATGCCCCGGCGGCGTCGAGCAGGTCGCGATACAGCGCGATG
>CAXBDR010000211.1:0-8298 GCA_963974265.1 uncultured Rhodoferax sp. | reverse complement strand
GCGACAGCTTGGCATGGGCCTCGCCCGGCGTGGGCAGATCCGGCAGCGCATACCGATGCTTGCCAAGGATGGCCTTGATCACCCGGTGCACCAGCAGGTCCGGGTATCGCCGGATCGGGCTGGTGAAGTGGGTGTAGGCCTCGAACGCCAGGCCGAAGTGGCCGCTGTTGCTCGGCGTATAGATGGCCTGCTGCATCGAACGCAGCAGCATCGAGTGGATCTGCTGCGCGTCCGGCCGGTCCTTGGTCGCCAGCGCGATCGCCTGGAAATCACCCGGCTTGGGATCGTCGCCGATCGTCATGCCCACGCCCAGAGCCTTGAGATAACCCGACAGGATCTCGCGCTTCTCAGGCGTCGGGCCTTCATGCACCCGGTACAGGCCCGGATGCTTGCTTTGCAGGATGAAATCGGCGCTGCAGACGTTGGCCGCCAGCATGGCCTCTTCGATCAGCTTGTGCGCATCGTTGCGGGTCCGCGGCACGATCTTGTCGATGCGACCGCTCTCGTCGCAGACGATCTGGGTCTCGACCGTCTCGAAATCGACAGCGCCGCGCTTGCTGCGCGCGGCCGACAGGGCCCGATACACGTCGTGCAGGTTCATCAGGTCGCCGATCCGCTCCTTGCGACGGGCGGCCTCGGGGCCCCGGGTGTTGGCCAGGATGGCTGCCACCTCGGTATAGGTGAAGCGCGCATGGCTCCACATCACGGCCGGATAGAACTGGTAGGCCGTGACCTCGCCGTCGGAGCCGACGAACATGTCGCAGACCATGCACAGGCGATCGACCTCGGGGTTCAACGAACACAGGCCGTTGGAGAGTTTCTCGGGCAACATCGGTATCACCCTTCGCGGGAAATACACGCTCGTGGCCCGGTCATAGGCATCGATGTCGATCGCCGAGCCGGTTTCGACATAGTGGCTCACGTCGGCGATCGCCACCAGCAGACGCCAGCCCTTGGTGGCGGACTTGCCGCGCCCCATTGTCGCGGGCTCGCAATACACGGCATCGTCGAAGTCGCGCGCATCCTCGCCGTCGATCGTGACCAGCGGAACGTCGGTCAGGTCGATGCGGCCTTTCTTGTCCTGGGGCCGTACCTTCTCGGGCAAGGTGCGGGCCTGGGCGATGCAGGCCTCGGAGAACTCATGCGGCACGCTGTATTTGCGCACGGCGATCTCAATTTCCATTCCGGGGTCGTCGATCTCGCCCAGTACCTCCTTGATGCGCCCGACCGGCTGCCCATACAGCGCCGGCGGCTCGACCAGGTCGACCACCACGACCTGCCCGGTCTTGGCGGTCCCGGTCGCGCCCTTGGGAATCAGCACGTCCTGGCCGTAACGCTTGTCCTCCGGTGCGACGAGCCAGACCCCGCCTTCCTGCAGCAAACGGCCGATGATGGGCTGGGGCGGGCGTTCGACGATCTCGACCACCCGGCCTTCCGGCCGACCCTTGCGATCGCTGCGCACGATGCGGACCTTGACCCGGTCCTTGTGCAGCACCGCACGCATCTCGTTCGGCGGCAGATAGATGTCGGCCTCGCCGTCATCGCGAGTGACAAAACCATGTCCATCCCGGTGTCCCTGGATGGTTCCTTCAATTTCGTCCAGCACAACGCTGGAAGTGCTCAAATTCTTGATAGAATCTCCTTTTTCCTGAAATGCCCAGGTGGCGGAATTGGTAGACGCACTAGTTTCAGGTACTAGCGAGTAACATCGTGGGGGTTCGAGTCCCTTCCTGGGCACCAAGTTGGTTATGAATGAAAGCCGTTGCAACCGCAACGGCTTTTTTTCGTCTGGCCGTGGCATTTGCAACGGCCTTTTCTGTTGCCGGGCTGCCGCAGCTGCACCGGACTGTCCTCTCCAACGCCGTCATATCGGGACGGCGAGCAGGTCGTGTCCCTGCGTTCCGACGATGCGGGCGCGCGTGAATTCGCCCACCTTGAGCGTCTTGCTGGCTTTCTCCGGCGGCAACAACCGCACGGTTCCGTCGATCTCCGGCGCGTCGGCATAACTGCGGCCGATACCGCCCTTGCGACCCAAGGCCGGCGCAGAATCCACCAGCACCTGCATCGTCGCGCCGACACGCCGCTTGAGGCGCTCGGTCGAAACCTGCTCGGCCACCGCCATGAAGCGGGCGCGGCGTTCCTCGCGCAACTCCGCCGGCAACATGCCATCGAGCTGGTTGGCGGCCGCTCCCTCGACCGGGCTGTACGCGAAACAACCGGCACGGTCGATCTGTGCCTCCCGCACGAACGCCAGCAGGTGTTCGAATTCGGCTTCGGTCTCACCCGGAAAGCCGGCGATGAAGGTGCTGCGCACCACCAACTCCGGGCATTGCGCGCGCCAGGCCTGGATACGGTCGAGGTTCTTCTCGCCACTGGCAGGACGCTTCATCCGCCTGAGCACATCCGGATGGCTGTGCTGCAAGGGAACGTCCAGGTACGGAAGCACCTTGCCGGTGGCCATCAGCGGGATCACGGCGTCGACGCTGGGATACGGATACACATAATGCAGCCGCACCCAGGCGCCATACGGCTCGGCCAGGTCGCCCAGCGCCTGGACCAGGTCGAGCATGCGCGTCTTGACCGGCTTGCCGTCCCAGAAACCGGTGCGGTACTTGACGTCGACGCCGTAGGCCGAGGTGTCCTGGCTGACGACGAGCAGTTCCTTCACGCCCCCGTCGAACAAGGCCCGGGCCTCCTTCAATATGTCACCCACCGGCCGGGACACCAGGTCACCGCGCATCGACGGAATGATGCAGAACGTGCAGCGATGGTTGCAGCCTTCGCTGATCTTCAGATACGCGTAGTGCCGCGGCGTGAGCTTGATGCCAGCGACGCCGAAGGCGTTCGGGATCAGGTCGACGAACGGGTCGTGCGGCTTGGGCAGGTTCTGGTGCACCGCATCCATCACCTCCTGTGTCGCATGTGGCCCGGTCACCGCCAGCACCTTGGGATGAACCTGGCGCACCAGGTTGCCACCGTCGGCACCCGACTTGGCCCCCAGGCAACCAGTGACGATCACCCGGCCGTTTTCGCTGAGAGCCTCGCCGATCGAGTCCAGGCTCTCGCGCACCGCATCGTCGATGAAACCACAGGTGTTGACGATGACCAGGTCGGCCCCGGACAGCGACTTGGAAGTCTGATAACCCTCGGCGCTGAGTTGCGTCAGGATGAGTTCGGAGTCGGTCAGTGCCTTGGGGCAACCCAGGCTGACGAATCCGACGGTCGGTGTCTTGGTTGGCGTGGCGTTTTCGGCGGTGATCACTTCTTGCATGTTGATATTGTCGTTCCCCGCCCGCCTTTCAGCGTTTGAGGCCGAAACTGGCCAGGACCTGCTCCGTCTGCTTCTGCATCTGCTCCTGCAATTGCGTCAACACGGCCTTGGACTGATCGAGACTGGAGCCCATCATGCCCTGCACCATCGGCATCTGCATGTTCATGAACTGCTTCCACATGTCCGGCGTGAGCGACTGCGATTGCTCGCTCATTCGCGCCTGCACGTCGGCGAGCGTCTGCATGTTCTTTTCCAGGTAACCGCCCATGAAGCCCTGCATGGTGTGGCCATAGAAGCGGATGATGTTCGACAACACCGGCGCGGTGAACATCGGCGACCCGTTCGCCTCCTGCTCGAGAATGATCTGCAGCAAGATGCTGCGCGTCAGGTCTTCGCCGGATTTTGCGTCGAGCACGACGAAGGGCACGCAGTCCATGACTAGTTGCTTGACCTCGGACAAGGTGATGTAGGCCGAACTGTCGGTGTCGTACAGGCGACGATTCGGGTATTTCTTGATGACCCTCTTGTCCTTGCCTGGGGTCTGCGCGTCTTTGCTGCTCATTAAGGGGTTCCTTCGGAACTGTCTGCGGCTCGCGTAACCGGACCATGCTGCGAACCATTCTAGGCAGCGGGCCCTTGCACGAGTCCCATGGATTTCCCTGAGTCTGCGTCGTGGGTACCGATGGCGGCGGGCGGCACCATGCGCGCATGCCCGGCAATCATTGTAGTGGTGCAGATGATCTGATCTGCAACGGCCAGGGACACCAATGAAAACGGCATCCGAAGATGCCGACATTCATGGTTCCTTGGTAGGCGCGATTGGACTCGAACCAACGACCCCCACCATGTCAAGGTGGTGCTCTAACCAGCTGAGCTACGCGCCTAAGGATGTTCGAGAGCGCAGAGTATAGCAGCAAGTTTTTCGTCATTCGAGGTCGCTCGGTCATAATTATCGAATGCGCCTTCCGGGCGCATCCCGACACTCTGCAAAAGGACAAGCACCATGGAAATTTCTGGCAAGGTATTCATCGTCACGGGCGCCGCATCCGGCCTGGGAGAAGGCACGGCTCGCATGCTGGCGGCCAATGGCGCCAAGGTCGTCGTGGCCGACATGCAGGTCGAGAAAGGCGAGGCAGTGGCCAAGGACATCGGCGGCGCGTTCGTCAAGTGCGACGTCACCCAGGAGGCCGATGGCCAGACCGTGGTGGCCAAGGCCATGTCCATGGGCAAGCTCATGGGCCTGATCAATTGCGCCGGCATCGCCACGGCGGAGAAGACCGTCGGCAAGAGCGGCCCGCACGCCCTGGCCGGTTTCGCGAAAACGGTCACCATCAACCTGATCGGCAGCTTCAACATGATCCGCCTGGCTGCCGATGCCATGAGCAAGAACGAGCCGGAGTCGACCGGCGAGCGGGGTGTGCTGATCTCCACCGCATCGGTGGCGGCCTACGACGGACAGATCGGCCAAGCCGCGTACAGCGCGTCCAAGGGCGGCATCGTCGGCATGACCTTGCCGATCGCGCGCGACCTTGCACGCAACGGCATTCGCAACATGACCATCGCCCCCGGCATCTTCGGCACCCCGATGCTGTTCGGCATGCCGCAGGAGGTGCAGGACTCGCTGGCCGCGGGCGTGCCTTTCCCGTCGCGACTGGGAACGCCGGAAGACTACGCCAAGCTGGCCCGGCATATCATCGAAAACGACATGCTCAATGGCGAAGTGATCCGTCTCGACGGCGCCATCCGGCTGGCGCCGCGCTGAGGCCGGAACCGCATCGCTCGGCACAACGCACGCGACAACGCACGAGGCACTGCGACGATGGCCATCCAGGGCATGAACCACTTCACGGTGCTGGCGTCCGACCTGGATGCCACGCTGCGCTTTTACTGCGATCTGCTGGGCCTGCGCGCAGGTGCCCGTCCCCCCTTCGATTTCCCCGGCGCCTGGCTCTATTGCGGCGACACGGCGGTGCTGCATGTGATCGCGGGGCGCCCGTTGCCACCGTCGCCCGCCGGCGTGATCGACCACATGGCATTCAGCGCCCGGGACCTCGCCGCAACGGTGGCCAGCCTGAAACGACACCAGATCGACTATTCGCTGCGTCAATTGCCCGGCGATGGCACCTGGCAACTCTTTTTCAACGATCCCGATGGCGCCAAGGTCGAACTCGACTTCGACGCGGCCGAACCCGCGCCGTAGCAGATCCCTGCATCACGCCCCCGCCGCCGTGCTGGCGACATCCGCGCACCGACCACCGACTCCCACGCCGAAAACTGAGAGGATCTCCATGACGAACCGACCCTACCGAGCCCTGGGTGCGATAGCACTGGCCACTTTGCTCGCCGCCTGCGCCGGCGGCCCCGGCAGCTTCAGCTATTCGGTGCCCGACCAGCCCGAAGGCGCCTCGGGTTACGCCGAGAAACCCGGCTGGGCCACGCGCAAGTTCGCGGTGGCTGCCGCCAACCCCCTGGCAACCGATGCCGGCTACCAGGTGCTCAAGGCCGGCGGCAGCGCGGTCGATGCCGCCATCGCGGTGCAGATGGTGCTGACCCTGGTCGAGCCGCAATCGAGCGGTATCGGCGGTGGCGCCTTTCTGATGCATTTCGACGGCCGGGCCGTCGAGGCCTTCGACGGCCGCGAGACGGCACCTTCCGCCGCCGACGAGAAACTGTTCCTCGGCGCTGACGGTAAACCCATGCCGTTCCGCGAAGCCGTCGTCGGCGGTCGTTCGGTCGGCGTTCCCGGTACCGTTCGCATGCTGGAGCAGGCGCATCGGCAACATGGCAAGCTGCCATGGGCGCGCCTGTTCGAACCGGCCATCACACTGGCCGAGCGTGGTTTCAAGGTCAGCGCGCGCCTGAACAGCCTGCTGGCCGGGGAAAAGTTCCTGCAGAACGACCCGGTGGCCGCCGCGTATTTCTACCGCGCCGATGGATCCCCGCGCGCTGTCGGCGAAACCCTGCGCAACCCGGAACTCGCGCAGGTGCTGCGCCAGATCGCCGGCGGCGGCTCCAAGGCATTGCTCGAAGGCGACGTGGCGCAGGCCATCGTCGACAAGGTGCAGAAACACCCGACCAACCCCGGCAAGCTGAGCATGGCCGACCTGGCCGGCTACCGGAGCGTCAAGCGCGAGCCGATCTGCAGCGACTACCGTGCCAACGCGCATGACTTCCGCATCTGCGGCTTCCCGCCGCCAAGCTCCGGCGCGATCGCCGTCGGACAGATCCTCGGCATCCTGGCCCATACCAATGCCACGTCGCTGCCGCTGCAGGACGGCATCCCGTCGGCCGACTGGCTGCACCTGTACACCGAGGCGTCGCGGCTGGCGTTTGCCGACCGCGCCCTGTACCTCGCCGACCCGGCCTTCGTGTCGCCGCCCGCTGGCAACTGGATGAGCCTGCTCGACCCGGCCTACCTGGCCATGCGCGCCAAGCTCATCGGCCAGGCCCCAGGGGCGCCCAGCATGAAGACAGCGCAACCGGGCAGCCCCGGCGGCGTCAAGACGTCGTTCGCACCGATGCCCGACCAGGTCGAATACGGCACCTCGCATATTTCCATCGTCGACAGCCACGGCAATGCACTGGCCATGACCACCACCATCGAGGACGGCTTCGGTGCGCGCCAGATGGTGCGCGGCTTTCTGCTCAACAACGAACTGACCGACTTCAGCTTCGCACCCACGGACGCCAACGGTGCGCCCATTGCCAACCGGGTGCAGGCCGGCAAGCGCCCGCGCTCGTCGATGGCACCCACGCTGGTGTTCGACAAGGCGACCGGCGCCTTGGTCATGAGTGGCGGCAGCCCCGGCGGCGCGCTGATCATCCACTACACCGCCAAGGCCGTCTATGGCGTGCTCAACTGGGGCATGTTGCCGCAGCAGGCGATCAACCTGCCCAACTTCGCATCGCTCAACGGCCCGACGCTGCTGGAGGAAAAGCGCTTCCCCGCATCCACCGTCGACGCGCTCAAGGCGCGCGGCCACGAAGTGCGCGAGATCGGCATGACCAGCGGCCTGCAGGCCATCACGCGTGGCCAGGCGCATGGCCAGACCCTGTGGCTGGGTGGCGCCGATCCGCGACGCGAAGGCATCGTGATGGGAGACTGAAGCCACCAGGCGCCGCGCTTGCACCGACTACACGTCGATCGCCTGCGCCGAACCCGCCCGCTGGCGCAGCTCGAACTTCTGGATCTTGCCGGTCGAGGTCTTGGGCAGCTCGCCGAACACGACGGCGCGCGGCACCTTGAAACCGGCCAGGTGCTGCTTGCAGTGGCGCACGATGTCCTGCTCGCTGACCTGCACGCCGGCCTTGAGTTCGACGAAGGCACACGGCGTCTCGCCCCAGCGTGCATCGGCCTTGGCCACGACCGCCGCCGCCAGCACCGCCGGATGGCGGTACAACACATCCTCGACCTCGATCGACGAGATGTTCTCGCCGCCTGAGATGATGATGTCCTTGCTGCGGTCCTTGATCTTCATGTAGCCGTCCGGATACATCACGGCCAGGTCTCCGCTATGGAACCAGCCGCCGGAAAACGCCTCGCCCGTGGCCTTCGGGTTCTTCAGGTAACCCTTCATGGCGATGTTGCCGCGGAACATGATCTCGCCCATGGTTTCGCCGTCCTGGGGCACCGGCACCATCGTCGCCGGATCGAGCACCCGCACGTCGCGCTCGAGGTGGTAACGCACGCCCTGGCGGGCGTTGAGCCGGGCGCGCTCGCCGATGTCCAGCGTGTCCCACTGCGAATGTTTCGCGCACACCGTGGCCGGGCCATAGACCTCGGTCAGGCCGTAGACATGGGTCAGGTCGAAACCCATCTGCTCCATGCCCTCGATCATCGACGCCGGCGGCGCGGCACCGGCGACCATGGCCTTGATGCCGGCCGGCAGGCCGTGTTTCATCGCCGCCGGCGCATGCACCAGCAGGCCGTGCACGATGGGCGCGCCGCAGTAGTGGGTCACGCCATGCGCGCGCATGGCATCGAAGATTGCCTGTGGCTCGACCTTGCGCAGGCACACGTTGACGCC
>CAXBDR010000210.1:0-8311 GCA_963974265.1 uncultured Rhodoferax sp. | reverse complement strand
AATTTTTTCAGGGCCAAGACTCCGGCGGCCCAGTGGCAGTTGGCGGCTCTCTTTGAGCGTACCGGTCAGCTGCAGCTGCAGCGGTTCGCACAGGAGATGTCGTGTGTCTTGGCCGTTGGTCGCGAGTTTCTTGGCGAAGAAGGGGCTCCTTATCGTCCCAGTGGTTTCAAGAAGACGGTGGTGCTTCCTGCAATAGATACCTGGCGGGAAAGGCAGTTGGGTGAGTGCCCACGTCTGGCCAGAAGGCTTGCTGCAAATCCTGAGATATCTGGACAGCGATGCTTTGTGTTCGAGGTCGATGGTCTGACCGTCTGGCTGCCGAAATTCGAGCTGGCACGAAAAATGTTCTTCCACGCAGCCTTCATCGTTCGTGCAGCCTTCGCACCGAATGGCTTGGACATGGCCTTCACGATCTACAGAGAGGGCGATGTTGTTCATATCCATACGCCCCCGAAAAGGGGGCCCCAAGTCAGCTTCTCAAAATCAAGGGATACAGAGACCATTTCAGTTGGCTGCTGCTGAATCAGGATGTGAGGCGATCCTTCGAGTCAATCTGGCAAAGCCTCAATCAAAGGCAAGAGCGGGTACTGCAAGAGTCGGCGTATGCCAGGTGGCAGTTCGACTTTCAGGCATCCACTTCCCTCGCGGGTACCACCATGGATGTGCGAGGCCCCTTTGATCCGGAAAGCAACGAATTGCTGGTCTGGGAGATCGAAAAGCTTCAGGGGCTCCGGTTTAGCCATCGCGGTGATATTTTTTTCCATCACCCTGCTCTCAAGTTACCCGTCAGGGGAGAGAACACAGGCTGTGTATCCGTGCCATCGGGAGCGAAAGAGTTGGAGGTGGATGCTGACGAAGAGCCGACTGCTGCCAAGGAGCAGAGGTTGATTCATCTGCCCGTTGAGGGAGTCACGTTTGATGCTCAGCTGCGCACCAAGATCGCCTACAACGGGGAGCGTGCCAACGGTCATGGCAAGAAGGTCGACGACGAGCAATGCCCGAGCAGAGAAAACCAACTCTTCGGCGTGGCTGATCCTGTGAGCGAGGGCAGCATAGCGTCAGGAGAATTCCAACAATTGGGTGAGGGAGAGGGTGATGGGGACGAGCATGAACGGCTTGCAGATCGCTTCTCGCTGCTCCGAGAGATTCTTGAACAAATCACCCAAGAGTCTGGAGTTGCGCTGGTAGTACTGGAAGTGAGGCCTCTGCCGCCCGTTCCACGTTGCAGCTACCACATGATTGATCACGAAAAATCACGCTGCTATCTGCTGGCAAGGTTCAAGCTGCAAAACGGCGATCAACGCTACCTTCTAGAAATAGATACCTCAGACAACCGGAAGACCATGTCAACGCGGATCATGGGCTTCAAAGCAGGTGTTGAGGCAGGAAAATGCATAGACAGGATCTTGAGGGAGACAGTGAAAGGCTCGTTGCGTTGGCCAGGCACCATGGCGAAGTACTGTGAGCCTTTGCACTCTGTGCATCACCCGAAAGAAAGCTCATCTGGGGCCAACTATGCCCGGGTGTTCGACTGGAAGCAGCGGATACGCGCGGCCCTAGGCTGATTGCAGAATACACCGCAGTTCGGCTGCGATACATCTTGTCGCGCACTGCGTGCAGCCTCCCCGAACCTGCCCGGAGCCGTGCCAAGGCGATATAGGCCCCTTGGGAGTCGGCAAGACGCATCTGGCCATCGCACTGCGCTATCGGGCGGCGCAGTGCGGCATCAAGACCCGCTTCATCACTGCGGCCGACCTTGGTGCTGCAACTGGGCGCGGACCAGCGTAACCGTCCGGGCATCCCGGCTGGCTTGACCCCGCCAAGCTAAGAGATGGTGGCAGTTCGTGGATGCCGTTTCCCGGGTGCACGCGATCCGAGACCACGCGATCAAGCAGGAAAACGAGCACCTGGGCTTGCCTGACTGACCGCAGGCCGGCGACGACAAGGTGGAAAAGTTCGGCGTGTGGCTCTGGCGGCAACGATCCCGCGAAGGGCGGACGGTGCTTGAGCTGTTGAACGTAAGCGTGCGGGCAAACCGTCTTGCGCGACTATGCCGGATGCCACCTATGCGGCAGCAGCTCGGCAATCTCACTCGCCCGCTGCGTCGGCAACCGTGTCAGCACATCCTTGAGATAGGCATACGGATCGTGCCCATTATTACGGGCCGACTGGATCAAACTCATGATCGCAGCAGCGCACTTGAGCATGCGATCCCGCGCCGAGCATTTGAGAAGGCAACGGGATGAACGCTGGCTGGATAGCCGTGGTTTTCTGGGTATGCAGCCGAATCCATTTGTGGACGAGGTTGGCATTGAGGCTGTATCCCAAGGCGATGTTTGCGATGGAGGCACCGGGTTCAGAACACTCCTGAATGACCTGGGCCTTGAAAGATTTGCAGTAGGTACGGCGCTGAGGGGGCATGAAAGATCCGCTTGATGGGCCATGGCCTTCGGCGGCGGTGTCGGGAAGGTGTGTTGGCCGGACGGATACTGTTGAACTACGTTGTCTGGGGCAACGGAAGTGTTTCGGCCCGACTCTGGAACGCGATCCGCAGCGACGACTGGGCAATTCCGCACGTTGGCCTGAGCAGCCTCGGGGAAATCGTCGGCTGGGCGCGCCCAGACGAGTTTCCGCCAAGGAACATGCAGACGAGCAAGGGGCTGCGGGCACTCGGCTACAACGTGAGGATCGGCGTTTGGCCGCGGCTGCCCGCAGCACTTGTAGGCTCCCGATCAAACCTTTACCTATCGCCGGATCGGACTGCCCCAGCACACCCTCTCTGGAAATTTGAGTCACATCAATCGCCCAGCAGATCGCGGGATGTTGACTCTTGACTTTCTGCATGTTATGCGCAATATCTTGCAAGGTCTTGAAAAAAAATCCTCGATTGAGGCTGCACGAATGCGGAACTTGTGGGGGTGGCATGACAGCGCGCCAGCAGGCGATCTTCACACTCGACGAGTTGGCTACCTACTTAAGTTCGGCAAGCGAACGCTTTACCGGCTCGCCGCGCACGGGGAGATTCCGGCCTTCAAGGTCGGCGGGACGTGGCGGTTTCGTCAAAGTGAAATCGATCGATGGATCAATGATCAGACCCAAGCAGGCAGAAGGAAGGAGGTGATACGCACAGATGAGCAGCCAAAGTCAGCGGAACACTCCGTGTCGTCTGGGCGAGCTGTCCGTAGCCGCAGGCAAACGGAGTGAGCGAGAGTCTTCAATTTTTCTTCTGGAGGTGTGACATGGACATTGATTTCAAGAAGTTGGCTCCCTGGAACTGGTTTAAGAAAGAGCAGGAAGAACAACAGAGCGCTGCCTCGCTGCCCGTGCAGCGCAATGACCTGCCGGTGGCAGGCGGTCCCGTCAGTCCCATCCTGCAATTGCATCGCGAGATCGACCGCCTCTTTGACGATGCGTTTCGAGGCTTCGGCTTGCCGGCGCAGGCCATGCCGCGATGGCCGTCGGACTGGCCGGGCATGCTGAAGCCGGTACTTGACATCCAGGAAACCGACAAGCAGTACAAGATTTCTTTGGAGGTTCCCGGCGTCGAGGAAAAGGACATTCAGATCACGCTCGACAACGACGTGCTGATGGTACGGGGCGAGAAGCGCCAGGAGCAGGAAAAGAAGGAGGGTGGCTTCCATCGCGTCGAACGCTCCTACGGCAGTTTCCAGCGTGTCCTGAACCTGCCTGACAACGCCAACCAGGAATCGATCAAGGCCGCATTCAAGAACGGCGTGCTCACGATCACGATGGACAAGAGCGAGGCCAGTGCGCCTAAGCAGGGTCGCTCGATCCCGATCAACGGCTGACGCCGATCGGCTCGTTCTCCACAGAAAAACCAAGTGAATGGCGAGGCGCCGTGACCTTCGGCGTCTCGTCAAATCAGTCCTCTCAAGGAGCATCAGCATGGCCAGAAAACAATGCCAAGTCTGCGGCCAGCCCGCCACGATGCGGATGGAAGCCAATCTCAATGGTCGCCACAGCACCATGCTGTTGTGTGACGATCACTATCGCCAATTGGTGCGCCAGAAAAAGCGCACCGTCTCGCCGCTGGAAGCGTTGTTCGGCTCACGTAGCGGCCTGTTCGAAGACTTTCTCGGCAGCGACTTCTTCCGCATCGGTGACGATTCGCCGTCGGGTGCGGCCGATACCGACGAGGTGGTCGATGCCTCGTTTGGCGAACCCGCCCCGGCTGCTACGGGTACAACGCGCCGGCGCGGTAGTGGGCTCGCCAGCCGCATCAGCGAACAGTCCGAGGCTTTGTTGCAGGAGGCCGCCAAACATGCCGCCGAATTTGGCCGCCCCGAAGTCGATACCGAACACCTGCTGTTGGCGCTCGCCGACAGCGACGTGGTGAAGACCATCCTGGGGCAATTCAAGATCAAGGTCGATGACCTCAAGCGGCAAATCGAATCCGAAGCCAAGCGTGGCGAGAAGCCGTTCGAGGGCGAAATCGGCGTGTCGCCCCGCGTCAAGGACGCGCTCAGCCGCGCTTTCGTGGCATCCAACGAACTCAGTCACTCCTATGTCGGCCCGGAGCATTTCCTGATCGGGCTGGCCGAGGAAGGCGAAGGCTTGGCAGCCAACCTGCTGCGCCGATACGGCCTCACGCCGCAAGCGCTGCGCCAGCAGGTGAGCAAGGTGGTCGGCAAAGGTGCCGAGGATGGCCGCGCCGAGACGCCGACCAACACGCCCGAGCTGGATAAATACTCGCGAGACCTCACCAAAATGGCGCGCGAGGGCAAGCTCGATCCGGTCATCGGCCGTGCGCAGGAGATCGAGACCACCATCGAGGTGCTGGCCCGGCGCAAGAAAAACAACCCGGTGTTAATCGGTGAGCCCGGCGTCGGCAAGACCGCCATTGTCGAAGGACTGGCGCAGCGGATGGTCGCCGGCGAAGTGCCCGAGACGCTGCGCGACAAGCGTCTGGTCGAACTCAATATCAACGCCATGGTGGCAGGCGCCAAGTACCGCGGCGAGTTCGAGGAGCGCGTGCAGAAGGTGCTCAAGGAAGTGACCGAGCACCAGGGCGAGCTGATTCTCTTCATCGACGAGGTGCACACCATCGTCGGTGCAGGCCAGGGTGGCGGCGAAGGCGGGCTGGACGTGGCCAACGTGTTCAAGCCGATGATGGCGCGCGGCGAACTGAACCTGATCGGCGCCAGCACGCTCAACGAGTATCAGAAGTACATCGAGAAGGACGCCGCGCTGGAGCGTCGCTTCCAGCCGGTGATGGTGCCCGAGCCGACGGTAGCGCAGACCATGATGATCCTGCGAGGCCTGCGCGACACCTTCGAGGCGCACCACAAGGTCAGCATCACCGAGGATGCGATCATCGCCGCCGCCGAGTTGTCGGACCGCTACATCACCGCCCGCTTTCTGCCTGACAAGGCCATCGACCTGCTCGACCAGGCGGCCGCGCGCGTGAAGCTGTCGGCCACGGCCCGCCCGGTGACGGTGCAAGAGCTGGAGTCCGAACTGCACCAGCTGCGGCGTGAGCAGGACTATGTGGCCTCGCGCAAGCAGTACGACAAGGCCACCGAGCTGGGCAAGCGCATCGAGGCCAAGGAGACTGAACTCAAGAAACTCGTCGAGGAATGGGAACGCGAGCGCGCCTCGGGCAGCGCCGAAGTCAAGGCCGAGCATGTCGCGCAGATCGTCTCACGCCTGACCGGCATTCCGGTCAACGAGCTGACGGTGGAAGAACGCGAGAAGCTGCTGCATCTGGAGCAGCGGCTGCACGAGCGCCTGGTGGGCCAGGACGAAGCGGTGCGCGCGGTGGCCGATGCCGTGCGGTTGTCGCGGGCGGGGCTGCGCGAGGGCAGCAAGCCGGTTGCTACTTTCCTGTTCCTCGGACCGACCGGCGTGGGCAAGACCGAACTTGCCAAGGCGCTGGCCGAGTCCATCTATGGCGATGAAGGTGCGCTGCTGCGCATCGACATGTCCGAGTACGGTGAACGCCATGCCGTGGCACGCCTGGTGGGCGCGCCTCCGGGCTATGTGGGCTATGACGAGGGGGGGCAGCTCACCGAGAAAGTGCGGCGCAAACCCTACAGCGTGTTGTTGCTCGATGAGATCGAAAAAGCGCACCCCGACGTCTACAACATCCTGCTGCAGGTATTCGACGACGGGCGGCTCACCGACGGCAAGGGCCGGGTGGTGGATTTCACCAATACCATCATCATCGCTACCTCGAACTTGGGCTCGGACATCATCCAGCGTCGGCTGAAGGCCCGTGGCGCCGGTGGCGAGGAATACGTGAAGACCAAGTCCGAGGTGATGGACGTGCTACGCGGACACTTCCGTCCCGAGTTCCTCAACCGCATCGACGAGATCATCGTCTTCCATGCGCTGGGCAAGGAGGAGATCCGCCATATCGTCGGCCTGCAGCTCGATCGCGTGGCGCGCAACGCCGCCAGCCAGGGCGTGACGTTGACCTTCGACCAGACCTTGATCGACCACTTCGCGGAGGAAGGCTACAAACCCGAGTTCGGCGCGCGCGAGCTCAAGCGGCTGATCCGCAGCGAGCTGGAAACCGCGCTGGCACGCGAGATGCTCGGTGGCGGCATCGGCAAGGCCGATCACGCCAGCGCCCGCTGGGATGACAAGGCCGAACGGGTGGTCTTCGAGCGCCAGGAGCCACCCGCGAAGCCGGCCGAGCCTGAAAAACCCGATGCCGCGAACGTGGCCGAGGCACCGCCGAACGGCGAGAGCAAGGCTACGCGCAAGAAGAAGCCGGCGGGCGGCGAATCTTGAGCGATGGGAGGCTGTCGTGTCCGACCCCAGCGGGCTGACATGGGCAGCCACCCTCGTGTCGCTGGCGATCGCTGTCCCTACGGCGGGGCACGCGGTCATCTACAAGCGTGACCCTCGATCGGCCACGCTGTGGGTACTGCTGATCGCCTTGTTGCCGCTGGGCGGTTCGCTGCTGTATGGGCTGTTCGGCATCAACCGTTACCAGCGGCGGTCACGGCGGCTCTTCCCGGGGGCAGATCCTGCTGTTCGGCAGGACCTCTCGCCCACGATGCCCGAGCCCGTATCGCCGCCGCTTGCCGGTCTGGCCCACCTGGTGGGACGCGCCACCGGCCAGTCGCTGACCGGCGGCAACCGCATCGAGCCGCTTGTCGATGGCGAGCAGGCCTACCCGGCCATGCTCGCCGCCATCGAATCGGCGCGGTACAGCGTCGCCTTGGCCTCGTACATCTTCGACGGCCAAGGCATCGGGGCGCAGTTCGTCGATGCGCTGAGCCGGGCTCATCATGCGCGCGGCGTGCAAGTGCGGGTGCTGATCGACGATGTCTATGCCCGCTGGACGCCCAGCAGTGCCTACCACGCCTTGCAACGCGCCGGCGTTCCGGCGGCGACGTTCAACCCGACGTTGATCCCCGCACGCCTGCATGGCGCGCATCTGCGCAATCACCGCAAGCTGCTGGTGATCGATGGCAAGACGGGTTTCACCGGCGGCATGAACATCTTCAGCTCGTATTGGCGGCCCGATGCGCCGGGCCAGGCCTGTCACGATTTGCATTTTCGTCTGCGCGGGCCGGTGGTAGAGCATCTGATGCGGAGCTTCACCGATGATTGGTGCGATACCACGGGCGAGCGGTTCAGCAAGGGTTTCTGGCGCGAATCTCCCGCAATGGCTGATGAGCAAGGAACCTCTTGGGCGCGCGGCATCGAGGCCGGTCCCGATGAGGCCCTGGACAGGATGCGCTGGACCTTCATGGGCGCTTTGAGCGCGGCGAAGCATTCGGTGCGCATCTGGACACCTTACTTCGTCCCCGATCAGCCGATGATCGCGGCGCTGAGCACGGCCGCGTTGCGCGGCGTGCGTATCGACGTGCTGACGCCCGCAAACGGCGACCATCCCACGGTGCAATGGGCCGCGCGCGCCCACTACTGGCAGGTGCTGGAGCACGGTGTGCGCATCTTCGAACGGCCTGGCCCGTTCGACCACAGCAAGCTGATGCTGGTAGATGGAACGTGGTGCTGCCTGGGTTCGGCCAATTGGGATGCGCGCAGTTTGCGCCTCAACTTCGAGTTCAATGTGGAGGTGTACGACACCGAGTTGTCTACGCGGCTGTCATCCCTTTTTGATGCCGCTTGTGATGCGTCGGGCGAGATATCGGCGAAGGCGTTGCGCGCCCGCCCGCTGGCCATCCGCTTGCGCGACGGGTTGGCCCGTCTGTTCACCCCCATTCTCTAGCGACACGACTTGCGAGGTACCCTGCCCATGGAAAAGAAAGATCAATGGAACATTGGCTACTGGATCGTCGCCGGCCTGTTGCTGCTGACGCTGCAGAACTACTGG
>CAXBDR010000209.1:0-8330 GCA_963974265.1 uncultured Rhodoferax sp. | reverse complement strand
TGGCAAAGCCAGTTCCGTGGGGGCCTGGGCTGGCCTGCTCCGCGGCCGCTTGACCATTCATGCGTCATGGGTCGCGCGCAGCGCGATGGAGCAACTGAGATGACTGAGCCGCTGCTTTCTGCGAAAAACCTCACGGTCCGCTTCGGCGGCGTGCTGGCCGTCGACAAGGTCAGCTTCGACGTCCAGCCCGGCGAGATCTTCACCTTGATCGGGCCCAATGGCGCCGGCAAGACGACGGTGTTCAACCTGATCAGCCGCATCTACACGCCGACCGAAGGCGAGATCCACTACCTGGGCGAGAGCCTGACGACGCACCCGCCGCACGACATCGCCGCACTGGGCATCGCGCGCACGTTCCAGAACATCGAGTTGTTCGAACACGCCTCGGTGCTGCACAACCTGCTGATCGGCGGCCACACCCACCGCCAGACCGGTTTCTGGAGCGAGCTGTTCTTCACGAAGAAGACGATGCAGGCCGAGATCGCGGCACGCGAGAAAGCGGAGAAAGTGATCGACTTCCTCGACCTGCAGCACCATCGCGACGCCATGGTCGCAGGCCTGCCCTACGGCGTGCGCAAGGTGGTCGAACTCGGCCGCGCCTTGTGCACCGAGCCTAAGCTGCTGCTGCTCGACGAGCCGTCGTCGGGCCTGAACGTCGAAGAGACCGACGACATGGCATTCTGGATCTCCGACATCAAGAACGAACTGGGCATCACCGTGCTGATGGTCGAACACGACATGTCGCTGGTGTCCAAGGTCTCGGACCGCGTCGTCGCGATGAACCAGGGCGCCGTGCTGGCCACCGGCACGCCGCGCGAGGTACAGAACGACCCCGGCGTGATCGAGGCCTACCTGGGCTCCATCGACGATGTGTCGTCGCTGCGGAGGAAGCCATGAGCGGCGCAGCACGGAGGGCTTGCCCATGAGCACGACGCCGGTTCCCGTGAGCGACCAGCCGGTGCTCAAGCTGTCGAACGTCGAGAGCGCCTACGGGCCGATCCGCGCCATCCGCGGCGTCAGCCTGCAGGTGCGCCGCGGCGAGATCGGCACCGTGCTGGGCTCCAACGGCGCCGGCAAGACGACGATTCTCAAGACCATCTCGGGCATCATCGACCCGCGCAAGGGCTCGATCGAGTTCAAGGGCGAAGACATCACGGCCAAGGATCCGGCCTTCATCGTGCAGCAAGGCCTGTCGCACGTACCCGAGGGTCGGGAGGTGTTCCCGCTGCTGAGCGTGCGCGACAACCTGCTGATGGGTGCCTACACGCGCACCGATTCCGACGGCGTGGCCCGGGACATGGAAGCGGTCTACGGTTACTTCCCCATCCTCAAGGAGCGCGCCGGCCAGGACGCCGGCCTGCTCTCCGGCGGGCAGCAGCAGATGTTGTCGATCTCGCGCGCCCTGATGGCCAAGCCCGACCTGATGCTGCTCGACGAACCCAGCCTGGGCCTCTCGCCCAAGCTGACCAAGGAGATCTTCGAGATCGTCGTGCGCATCAATCGCGAACGCGGCACCACCATCCTGCTGGTGGAGCAGAACGCCAACATGGCGCTCAATGCCTCGGACTACGGCTACGTGCTGGAGAACGGCCGCATCGTGATGGAAGACACCTGTGCCCGGCTGCGCGAGAAGGAGGACATCAAGGAGTTCTACCTCGGCATGAAGGAAGAAGGCCAGCGCGACGAACGGCGCTGGAAGAAGAAGAAGAACTGGAGGTGATGGCGTGGCCAATCAACTTTGGGACCTGAGCCATATCCAGCCGAGCACCGAGATCGTGCTGCAGGGCGAGACGATTCCGCAGGTGTTCTGGAACGCCGTCGACAAACGCGGCGACACCGTGTGGATGCGGCAGAAGCACCTGGGCATCTGGCGCAGCTGGAGCTGGAGCGAGACCGCCACGGCGGTGCGCGAGATCGCCGGCGGCCTGATGGCGCTCGGCCTGCAACCACGCGAGACCGCCGCCATCCTGTCCAACACCGTGATCGAATGGGTGTTGGCCGACCTGGCCATCCTGTGCGCCGGCGGCGTGTCCAACGGCATCTATCCGACCGATGCACCGAGCCAGGTGCAATACCTGTGCGAGGACTCGCGCACCACGGTGTTGTTCGTCGAGGACGACGAGCAACTCGACAAGGCGCTGGAGGTACGCGATCAACTGCCGCTGCTGCGCAAGATCGTCGTGTTCGACATGGAAGGCCTGCGCAAGCTCGACGACCCGGGCGTGATCAGCCTGGACGCGCTGCGCGACCTCGGCCGCCAGTACAACACCAGCCATCCGGACGAGTTGATGCGTCGCTCCAAGGCCGTCAAGCCCGACGACCTGGCCATCCTGGTCTATACCTCGGGCACGACCGGCAAGTCCAAGGGTGCGATGCACCTGCACAGCGGCCTGGTCTACACCATGCGCGGCTACAGCTCGCTGGTGCAGCAGGACGAGACCGACGAACGCATGTGTTTCCTGCCGCTGTGCCACATCGCCGAACGCATGGGCGGCGAGTACCACGCGCTGTACACCGGAGCCAAGCTCAACTTCGTCGAGAACCCGGAGACGATTCCCGAGAACGTGCGCGAGATCGCGCCCACGGTGTTCGTCGCCGTGCCGCGCGTCTGGGAGAAGTTCTACTCCGGCGTGCTGATCGGCCTGAAGGAAGCGAGCCGGCTGCAGCAGGCGGTCTATGCCTGGGGCATAGCCGTGGGCACGCAGATCGCCGACAAGGTGCTGGCGCAGCAGCCCGTGGGCACCTGGCTCAAGATCCAGTACCGGGTTGCCGGCTGGCTGGCACTGGACAACGTGCGCAAGATGATCGGCATCCACCGCTCGCGCGTGTTGTTCACCGGCGCGGCACCGATCTCGCCCGAGCTGATCAAGTGGTACCTGGCGCTCGGCGTGCCGATGCTGGAGGTCTGGGGCATGACCGAGACCTGCGGCGGCTCCAGCGGCGTGCCGGCGCAGCGCATGAAACCCGGCAGCATCGGGCCGGCGGCGGCCTTCAACGAGATGAAGATCGACCCGGCCACCGGCGAGATCCTGGTGCGCGGCAAGAACGTGTTCGCCGGCTACCTGAACCTGCCGGACAAGACCGCCGAGACGATCGACCCCGACGGCTGGATGCACACCGGCGACGTGGGGCGGATCGACGAGGACGGTTATTTCACCATCACCGACCGGATGAAGGACATCATCATCACGGCCGGCGGCAAGAACGTCACGCCCAGCGAGCTGGAGAACGACCTGAAGTTCTCGCCTTACATCACCGATGCGGTGGTGATCGGCGACAAGCGGCCCTACCTGGTCGTCATCATCATGATCGACCAGGAAAACGTCGAGAAATACGCGCAGGACCACGACGTGCCGTTCTCCAACTACGCCAGCCTGACGCGGTCGCAGGAGGTCCAGGCGCTGATCCAGGCCGAGATCGACCGCGTGAACAAGAAGTTCGCCCGCGTCGAGCAGATCAAGAAGTTCTTCCTGCTCGACACCCAGCTCAGCGCCGAAGACGAGGAACTCACCCCCACCATGAAGCTCAAACGCAAGCTGGTGGAGAAGAAGTATGAATCGCAGATCGAAGCGATGTACCGTTAACCACGAAGGAGACAAACCATGAAGAAACTCACGTCAACTGCCATCCTGGCCGCGCTTGCGATGGCCGCGTCCGGGGCGCATGCCCAGTCCCAGGGCGTCTCGAAGGACGAGATCGTGCTGGGCTCGATCCAGGACCTCTCCGGTCCGATCGCAGGCTTTGGCAAGCAGGTCCGCCTGGGCATGATGCTGCGCGTGGACGAGATCAACGAGCAGGGCGGCGTCAACGGCCGCAAGGTCAAGCTGATCGTCGAAGACTCCGCCTACGATCCGAAGAAGGCCGTGCTGGCCGCCCAGAAACTGGTCAACCAGGACAAGATCTTCATGATGGTCGGCCATATCGGCACGGCGCAGAACATGGCGGCGATGCCGATCCAGTTCGAGAAGAACGTCATCAACTTCTTCCCGGTCACGGCCGCGCGCGAGATGTACGAGCCCTTCCACAAGCTCAAATACTCCTACGCCGCGACCTACTATGACCAGATGCGCAATGCCGCGCCCCGACTGGCCAAGGAAAAAGGCGCCAAGAAGGTCTGCACCATGTACCAGGACGACGAGTTCGGCCTGGAGGTCAAGCGCGGCGCCGAGGAAGGCCTCAAGACCATCGGCATGAAGTTCGCCGAGGAGACCTCGTACAAGCGCGGCGCCACCGACTTCTCGTCGCAGGTGCAGAAGATGCAGGCCTCGGGCTGCGACATGATCGTGCTGGGCACCATCATCCGCGAGACCATCGGTGCCATCGGCACTGCGCGCAAGCTCGGCTACAGCCCGACCTTCCTGGGATCGAGCGCCGCCTACACCGACCTGATCCACAAGCTCGGCGGCCCGGCCATGAACGGCCTGTATGCCACGCACACCGTGGCCAACCCCTACCTCGACGCGGCCTCGCAACCGGTGCGTTTCTGGGCCAACAAGTACATGACCAAGTTCAACGAGGAGCCTACGGTGTTCTCGGTGTACGGCTACTACATCATCGACACCTTCGCCAAGGTGGCGGGCAAGGCCGGCGCCAACCTGAGCACCGACAGCTTCATCAAGGTCATGGACACGATGGTGATCGAGCCCGACATGTTCGGCGGCGCCAAGCAGACCTTCTCGCCGACCAAGCGCCTGGGCAGCGACGCCTCGCGGCTGTCGCAGATCACCGACGGCAAGTGGAAGGTGGTGTCGGACTACTTCAACTGATAGCGCCTCGTAGCCCACCACGACACAAGCCGCCTTCGGGCGGCTTTTTTGTTGTCTCAAGAATGTCGGACTGCTTTACACCCTGTAACAGTCGTCGCGAATCCCTGCGCGTATATCGCCATTCATGAGAAATTTTCCCGTTCAAGAACAAAGACTTGACAAAGACCCGCTCAAGTGAGGCATGGCTATTGCTTATGTATACAAGCAATCTGGTTGGACCATCCAATCGACAAGCTCGCCTCGTCAGAACTGGCGCCACCGGAGTGCTTCGCCGTCAAGGCGCGAACGAGTAACGCTTCGCAACAACCTGAACCAGACCAATTGGGGGATTTCCATGATTCGTACTTCGCTAGTCGCGGCCGCAGTGGCCGTAGCATCGATTGGCGCCAACGCCACCATCGCCTACGACCAGAACGTCACGCCCGGAATCATCTTCGGCTCCGGCAATATCAATGGTGGATTCACCACCGATAGCGCCAACGGCGTGGAGCTGGGCTTGCGTGGCAAGTTGCGCCACAACGCGACTGGCGCGCCCGAAAACACCTTCAACAGCAACGGTGACGGCACGTACGGTTTTGCAGCAGGCCAGGCGTTTAACCAGGCCGCGGGCACGGCGGTTTGGAGCTTCGAGTGGTCGATCAACACGGACACCAGCGGTACCACGGGCCAGTTCCTGGACGACTACACCTACATGCTCGGCATCGACTCGGACGCCAGCCAGGGCACGAACTACATGATGTTCGACCTGATCAACGGCGGCGACCCGACCAAGGGCAACCGGATCTGCTACGACCACTCGATGGGCACCAATGCAACCACCGCGGCGAATGACGTCAGGATCGCCAATTGCGACGCGGGCGGAGCCGCGGCCTCGGCAACATACGTTGCAGCGCTGGCTGCAAACAGCGTTGCGCAGAACTCCTGGAAACCGAGTTGGTTCTTCAACATCGACCCGGCCGTCGACGGCACCTACAACTTCTTCCTGTCGGCCTCCAACGCCAGCGGAGAGGTAGCCCGAACCGACATCCAGATCATCGTCGGCCAGGGTGGTGCGGCCGTCGTGCCGGAACCCGCTTCGCTGGCGCTGTTCGGTGTCGCACTGGCCGGCCTGGCAGTGTCCCGCCGCCGCCGTCAGGTACGCTGATCGCGACCGCCACACGGCACAGCCAAAGGCCCGCTCGCGCGGGCCTTTTTCTTGTCGGTGCGTCGCGCCATGCAGGGGCGCCGGCGGCCGGTCACGCCATGATGTACACCCCCGCCCCCGTCGACAACAACTTGCCGTCCGCCCCCCGGAACTCCATGCGCGTGGAGGCCACGCGCGAGCCCAGCCGCATGACCGTGGCGTGCAGGTCGAAATGTTCGCCGACACCCGGGCGCAGGTAATCCACGCGCAGGTCGATGGTGCCGAGCTTGGCGAAACGATGCAGCCGCTGTTCGGGCGGCTCGTCCATGTGGCGTGCGCCGATGGCGGCCATCACGGCCAGGCCGCCCATGGCGTCCAGGCCGGCGCTGATGACGCCGCCGTGCACGCGGTTGTAGCTGTAGTGGCCGATGAGCTCCGGCCGCATCGTGATGCGCCCGATCACCTGCTCGGGCTCCAGCGTCCGGATCTTCAGGCCCAGCGTCTGGTTGAAGACGATCATCTCCTCGAAGATCTTCTTCAGCCCCGCGACGAACTCCGTCTCGAACACCACGGGCGGCTTTGCGTGCGCGCCGCTCACAGGCCGAGCTGGCGCGCGGCCAGGTCCTTCATGATCTCCTCGGCGCCGCCACCGATCATCATGACCTTGACCTCGCGGTAGATGCGCTCGCTGCGCGTGCCCTGCATGTAACCCATGCCGCCAAGGATCTGCACCGCCTGGTCGGCGCAGAACTGCAGCGTCTGCGTCGCATGGTTCTTCAGCATGCAGACCTGCGCCACCCAGCGGGCGGCGGTGTCGCCACCGGCATGTTCATCGCCGGAGTCCATGCGTTCGGATACCGCGTCGACCCAGGCCTGGGTCGAGGCGATGCGCATCTGCATGTCGACCAGCTTGTGGCGGATCACCTGGTGCTCGACCAGGGCCTGGCCGAAGGTCTTGCGCTGGCGCGCCCATTCCAGCGCCTCGTCGTAGCAGGCCTGGGAAAATCCGAGCGCGGCCACCGACATGCCGAGCCGCTCGCCGTTGAAGTTGCCCATGATCATCCTGAAGCCCTCGCCGGCCGCGCCGATGCGGTAGCGCGCCGGCACGCGCACGTTGTCGAAATGCAGGTGCGCCGTATCCGAACACCGCCAGCCCATCTTGTCCAGCGCCGAGCGCGACAAGCCCTTGCAGCCTGCAGCAGGCACGACGATGAGCGAGATGCCGCGCGCCCCGCGCGCAGGCGCCTCGTCCAGCTCGTCGAAGGCCGAATGGCCGTCGCTGGTGCGCACCGCCACGGTCAGGTAGTCGGCGCGCAGGCCCGAGGTGATGAAGGTCTTTTCGCCGTTGATCACGTAGTGGTCGCCATCGAGCCGGGCCGTGGTGCGGATGGACGCCACGTCGGATCCGCCTCCCGGCTCGGTGATGGCCAGTGCCGCGATCTTCTCGCCACGCAGAACCGGCGGAACGATCTCGCGTTGCAAGGCGTCCGATCCATGGCGCAGCACCGGCGGCAGGCCGATGTTGTGCGAGAACAGGCCGGCGAACACCCCGCCACTGGCGCCATGGCGCGCCAGCGCCAGCGACATCGCGTTGCGCATGCGCTGGGAGGCCGGCGTGCCGCCCAGGTCCTCGGGGTAACCCAGGCCCAGCAGGCCGAGTTGCGCGGCGCGCCCATACAAGGCGCGCGGAAATTCGCCGGCCCGGTCCCATTCGGTCACATGGGGTGCGATCTCCTTGGTGGCAAACCGCGTGACCAGGTAGGACAAGGTCTCGATGTCGTTGTCGTCTTCGTCCAGGCCCGGGGCCACGGCACGATCCGAGGTGTGGTTGGCGTTCAAGCGTGTGCTCCGCAACAGGATGGACAGAAGGCCCGCGAACGCTCTCAGCCCTTGGGCGGGCGTTTCGCGATACCCATGATCTTGGCCAGGATGCCCAGCATGACCTCGTCCGCGCCGCCGCCGATCGAGCCCAGTCGCCCGTCGCGGTACATGCGCGAGACCTTGTTCTCGAGCGTGAAACCCATGCCGCCCCAGAACTGCAGGCAGCCGTCGGGAATGATGCGGTTGAGCCTGCCGGCCTTGAGCTTGGCCATGGACGCGAGTTCGGTCACGTCCTCGCCGGCCACGTACAGCTCGCAGGCGCGGTAGGTCAACGCGCGCAGGCTCTCGAGTTCGGTCTTCATCTCGGCCAGCTTGAACTGCACCCACTGCTGGTCGGCCAGCGTGGAGCCGAACAGCTTGCGCTCCTGCGCCCATTCGACGGTCCAGGCGATGCAGTTGGACAGGCTCTGCAGGCAACTCGCCGCCGCCCACAGGCGCTCCTCCTGGAACTGCATCATCTGGTACATGAAGCCCTGGCCTTCGGCGCCGATGCGGTAGCGCTGCGGCACCCGGACCTCGTCGAAATAGATCAGGCCGGTGTCGCTGGCGTGCATGCCGAT